>JBBQMH010000148.1:0-1504 GCA_038328755.1 Candidatus Limnocylindrales bacterium | reverse complement strand
CCAGGTCCGCGATCTGCGCGGGGGCGTGGGCGTCCGCGAGGGCGCTCGCGAGGACGTCGGGGGGCGAGACGAGGTCGCGGAGGGTGGCGCGATGGGCGGGCCAGTCGGCCGCGAAGGCCTCGACGCTGGGGCGGTTCTTGTGCCAGCGGTCCAGCTTCTTCGAGACGTCTCGCCAGCATTCGTCGCCCATGCGACCGGAGGGGTCGATCGGATCGAAGGCGGCGCGGACCTTGCGCTCGACCGCTTCGGGCTCCGGGAAGGCTTCGTCACGGGTCAGGCGTGTCGGGTCCAGGCGATCCAGGGTGTCGTGCCAGATCGTGGCCGCCAGCACGCACGCGACGCCGACCTGGGCGCCATGGAAGGCGAGCGACCGGAGGGCCTGGCCTGCCGCCATATCGAGCAGGTGGCTGAGGAGATGCTCGGTGCCGGACAGCGGCGCGGTACGGCCCGCGACGCCCATCGCCATCCCGGTGAGTGTCATGCGACCCGCGAGCTCGGCAAGCATCTCGGGAGCGTTGGCGGCGAGGCGGGTGGCGCCCGCGAGGAGGCCGTCGGCGCCGTCGCGGAAGAGGTCGACGATGCCCGGGTCGTAGCCGCTGTCCATCCCGATCGCGGAGGCGAGATACCAGTCCGCCGGGGCCGTGAACATCGAGCACAGCTCGCCGAATCCCGCCCGATTCATGGCCGGCGGTGCATCGGCGATGACCCCGAGGTCGACGATCAGGACGTCCGGCCAGCGCGACGGGACCGTGCGCTTGACGCCGTCCCGCAGCAGCACCGCCATGTCGTCCGAGAACGCGTTGACCGACACGGCCGTCTGGACGACGACGAAGGGGATGCCGCCGGCGCGCATGGAAGCGTCCTTGGCGACGTCCGTCACCGTGCCTGAACCGACCGATACCACGCAACCGGCGCCCGCGATGCCGGCATCGGCCTGGGCGAGAGCGTCGGGATCGGCGTGGAGCTCCCCGTTGGTGGCGCGAAGGACGACGGTGCCTGTTGGGAAGCGGGCGCTGAGCGTGGCCTGGATCTCGGCCTTGAGGTCGCCGCCGGCGCGGCGCATCGGTGTCTCGTCCATGACCAGCACGACCGGGCCATCGCGGCGGACCGCGGCGACGTCGTCGGCCAGATGACGAAGGGCGTCAGGCCCGATACGGACGGTGCCCAGGCCGATCCGATGCCGCCGGCCCGTGGGATCGTCGGCGAGCCGACGGCGAAGGGCGTCGAGGTCAGTCGGGTCGGGGAGGACCGCTCGCTCGGTCATGCCGGGACTCCGGCCGGCTCGGCGGCTCCCCACGAAGGCTCAAGCGCGTCGAAGACCGCTCGATATCGACCGTAGGCATCCTCGTAGGCACCGACCGTCGCGGCATCTGGCTCGTACGCCCGCGGTTCGACGATCGCGAGTCGCTCGACTGCCTCGTCGAGGCCCGCGAAGGTCCCGGCGCCGACCCCAGCCAGCATGGCCGCGCCCAGGGCCGTCGACTCGTCCGAGGCCATGACCCGA
>JBBQMH010000147.1:0-1687 GCA_038328755.1 Candidatus Limnocylindrales bacterium | reverse complement strand
GTCTGCCGTCGAGCGTCCGGGGCCTCGTGGCCGATGTCCGGGCCGCCTCACCGGTCCCGGTCGCGGTCGGGTTCGGGGTCTCCAGGCCGGCCCACGTCCGAGCGTTGGCAGGCGCCGGCGCAGATGGCGTGATCGTCGCGTCGGCGCTCGTCGATGCCCTCGGCCCGGATGGCCGCGACGTCGAGACGATGGCCCGGCTCGTCGCATCGCTCGCGTTGGCGACGACCCTCGCGCGATGACGGTTCGAATCTCCGTCACGCTCGAGATCACGCCAAAGCGTTCCTTCGCGACGGCGGCAGACTGGCCCGGCTGGTCGCGGAGCGGGAAGTCGTCCGATGCGGCGCTGGCTGCGCTGATCGAATACGCGGACCGCTACGCGAGCCTCGTGGTCCGGGCCGGGGAGTCGATCCTGACCGAGGACCTGGAGTTCGCGGTTGACGACACCGGAGACGGCAACGCGACGACCGAGTTCGGGGCGCCGGCGCGCATCACGGACCTGGATCGTCGGGCTGTCACCGCCGACGAGGGCACGCGACTCGCTCGCCTGGTCGGTGCCGCCTGGGTGTTTCTCGACGAGACGGCCGCGACGGCACCAGAGTCGCTCCGCAAGGGACCGCGAGGCGGCGGTCGGGATACCTCGATGATCCTTGACCACGTCGCCGGTGCCGAGCAGGCCTACGCTCGTGAGATCGGGATTCGTCGGCCGCCCTCGGATGGAGCGAACAGTGCTGACGGTTCCGCGACCCTCGCGCTGCGGGAGGCGATCCTTCGGGTCCTTCGTCAGCCCTCGGACGGGCTGCCGATCGCCGGCCGTCGCTGGACGCCGAGATACGCAGCCCACCGCATCGCCTGGCACGTCCTCGACCATGCCTGGGAGATCGAGGACCGCAGCGTCCCGGAGCCTGATCAACCTGATGCCTGACCTCGACCGGTTCCTTGTCGAGCAGGCGCTCGCCTATGACGGGGCACTCGAAGAGCTTCGCCGGGGTCGCAAGTCCGGCCACTGGATCTGGTTCATCTTTCCCCAGCTCGCCGGCCTCGGTCGGAGCGAGATGTCGCGGCGCTTCGCGATCGCGTCGCTCGATGAGGCGCAGGAGTATCTCGCCCATCCGGTGCTCGGGACCCGACTGCGAACCTGTGCCGAGATGGTCGCCGGGATCCGGGGGCAGACCGCGAACGCGATCCTCGGGCCGACCGACGCCACGAAGCTCCGTTCCTGCATGACGCTCTTCCATCGGGCCGATGGCGCCGAACCGGTCTTCAGGCAGGTCCTGGAGCGTTTCTACGACGGCGTGGAGGATCCGGAGACGGTTCGCCTGCTCCGATGACGCTGGGCCGCGCCGACGAGGCTCGACGCCCCGCCGAGGCTCGGCGCACCGATCGCCGAGCCCGCAAGGCCCAGGAGTTCGTCGGGCGTTGAGCCAGCCGCCAGCAGCTCCCGAACCGCGGTGGATCCGTCGGCCTTGGACAGCTTGCGGCCGTCAGGGCGCCTGATCAGCGGGTGATGAAGGAACCGCGGCGGTTCAGGGCGGCCCAGTAGTCGGCCGAGCATGACCTGCGCCGGTGTCGCGTCCAGCAGGTCCTCGCCGCGGATCACGAGGTCGATGCCATGGCGCAGGTCGTCGACGACGACACACAGCGCATAGGTCCAGTTCCCGTGTCGATCCCGGATCGGTGGGTCGCCATG
>JBBQMH010000146.1:0-2024 GCA_038328755.1 Candidatus Limnocylindrales bacterium | reverse complement strand
TTCCCCGAGAAGCTCGTCGACGTCTCGGTCCCGGTCATCGTGGAAAGCGCCGAGGACGCGCGCGACGACGGCGACTCCGTGGAACAGGCATCGGCCGAATCGTTCCCGGCCTCGGACTCGCCGGCGTTCGCTTCGGCCGGCGTCGACGAAACGCCCCCGCCGGCCCAGGCGGTGCCGGACGGTGTGCCGACCGACGCCGCCACGCCCGACGGCCATCGGCGCGAGTACCCGGGCTTCGATGTTTCGGTCGCGGGCGAGACCGTGACGGTCCGGACGGGTTCGGTGGCGATCGCCGCCATCACGTCATGCACGAACACCTCGAACCCGACCGTGATGGTCGGTGCCGGCCTGCTGGCACGCAACGCGGTCGCGCGTGGGCTACACGTCGCGCCGACCGTCAAGACGTCGCTGGCGCCCGGATCGCGCGCGGTCACGGGCTACCTCGAGTCGGCCGGGCTCATGGCCCCGCTGGCCGAACTCGGGTTCGCGCTGGCGGGCTACGGCTGCACGACCTGCATCGGCAATTCCGGGCCTCTCGGGCCGGAGGTGGCTGCGGCGATCGAGGAGAACGACCTGATCGTGGCGGCCGTGCTGTCGGGCAACCGCAACTTCGAGGGCCGCATCCATCCGCTCGCGCGCGCGAGCTATCTCGCGTCGCCGCCGCTCGTCGTCGCATTCGCCCTGGCGGGCCGCGTGGACATCGATCTCACGACGGAACCCCTGGGCGTCGGGAGCGACGGGTCGCCGATCTTTCTCGCCGACGTCTGGCCGTCACCCGAAGAGATCCGCTCGGTCATCGCCGATTCGATCGACCCGGAGCTGTTCCGGGAGACCTATGCGGTCGTGTTCGAAGGCGACGAGCGCTGGCGCGCGCTGCCGATTCCCGAGGGCGACCGATACGCCTGGGATCCCGCCTCGACCTATGTCGCCAAGCCGCCCTTCTTCGAGGGCCTGTCGTTCTCGCCGACCGAGGTCGGCGACATCACGGGCGCCCGGGCGCTGGCCGTACTGGGCGATTCGGTGACGACCGACCACATCTCCCCGGCCGGGTCGATCGCGCCGTGGTCCCCTGCCGGCCAGTGGCTCCAGGAGCACGGCGTTGGGCCGCTGGAGTTCAACTCGTATGGTGCGCGGCGTGGTCACCACGAGGTGATGATGCGCGGCACGTTCGGCAACATCCGGCTGCGCAACCAGCTGGCCGACGGCAAGGAGGGGCCGTACACGACCCACCTGCCGTCGGGCGACGAGATGTTCATCTACGACGCGGCGATGCGCTACGGGACCGAGGGTGTGCCGCTCGTGATCCTCGCCGGCCGCGAATACGGCTCCGGGTCGTCGCGGGACTGGGCCGCCAAGGGCACGACGCTGCTCGGCGTCAAGGCCGTGATCGCCGAGTCGTACGAGCGGATCCACCGGTCCAACCTGGTCGGGATGGGCGTCCTGCCGCTGCAGTACAAACCTGGCGATACGGCGTCATCGCTGGGGTTGACCGGACGCGAGACGTTCTCGGTGGTGGGGCTCGCCGAGGGGCTGTCGCCCCGGCAGTCCGTGACCGTCGTGGCCACGCGCGACGCGGCGGTGGGCGCCGACGGCCGCGAGATCCGGTTCGAGGCGGTCGCCCGGCTGGACGGCCCCATCGATGTCGACTATTACCGAGGCGGAGGCATCCTGCCGGCGGTCCTGCGGCGGCTCGCGACCGAGGCATAGCGGGCGGGCCACGTCGCCGGCTCGGCGGCCAGGTTCCGGGCCCGCCCGGCCGAACCGGCGGAGTGGTGCGTCCTACGACCATTCCGGCGATCGAGGCCACTGTGGGGGCGACATACCGCAAGAACTCCTCCCAAGTCGATCACCTCGATCGCCCGATGGTGCGTCCCACGACCAATTTGGCAAGTCGAGAGGCTCGCACACGGTAGTCCGTTCGCCGGAATGGTCGCCACACGCACTTCGAGCCAATGCCGGATCGGGTCACGACTCTTGAGGTCCCCGCAGCCAGACTAGGTCCCGGGCACGAAGAAGCCCCCGGG
>JBBQMH010000145.1:0-2273 GCA_038328755.1 Candidatus Limnocylindrales bacterium | reverse complement strand
AGATCGCCAAGAAGGCCCATCACGAGGGAACGACGCTCCGTGAGGCGACCCTCGCACTCGGCTATCTGACGGGCGAGGCCTTCGATGCCGCGATCGACCCGGCTGCGATGACGAGGCCGACCGCGGGCTGAGGCGCCTCGGAGGTGACGCGCCTTCGGCTGGCGCGCCTCGCGAACCCGGCTACTTCTTGGGCGGCATCGTCCGGGTGAAGGTAATCGCCTTCTCGAGCCACGCGTCCAGCGCCGTGTCGTCGGCGACCATTTCGGTCCGCATCACCACGTAGCGACCCATCGACCGACCCGGCATCGGCTCGAACGGGTGCGCCCCCGGGATCGCCAGGAGGGCCTCTCGATCCGGCTCCGAGACGCGAACCCACCATTCATCGGCGAACAGCCCGGTCCACATGTTCCCGCCCGTCCAGGCGACCGGGTAGCCGAACATCGGCTTCATCACGACATCCGGTGCCGCGTGGCGCTCGAGGACGGCCTTGAACCGATCGACCGTCTCTGGTGATGACTTCGTGAACTTCGGCATTCGAGTATCTGACCTCCTCTGCGCGGGCGACTACGGTACTGCGGCAGCACGGGTGTGGACCCGTCGTTTGACGAAACGCGTCACTGGCCCCAAGGTCGAGTCGCAGTCGCACAGACGCCGGGCTTTCATACGCCGGTCCGCAGCGCGCGACGGATCGAGTTTCCCATGGCAAGAACGTCCTTCACCTCCTCCGCCTCGACCATCGTCGTCAGCACGGACGGCTACTTTGATGTCTACCCGCCGACGGGGCGTCTCGACAGCGACAGGCCCTCGTACCGTGGCGTCCTGTCCGAGCTCGGTGCAGGCATCCGCGGCGGCGATGATCGCCTGGCTGTCCGCCCGGATTCGGCCGCTCTGGCGACTGCGGTCGCGGCCTGGTCAACCACCAACGGCAGCGCCGCCGTCAGCGGCGACCTCGGCATGGGCCGCGACGGAACCAAGACGGAGACCTGATCCGTGCCGGCGCGCGGGGGCACGATCCCCGTCGCGCGAATTCCGCTCAGACACTACCCTTCGGGTCTCGCTACTTCGCCCGAAGCCGTGCCCGGAGGCGAACCCATGACAGACCAAGACGCCACTGAGCGGACCGGACCCGGTCCCGTCACGCCGGCCGTCGCCCGCGCCCGTTGGAACGCGCTCGTGGAGAGCAGCGGCACGGTCGTCGCCGATGGCGCGATGGGCACGATGCTCTTCGCGGCCGGCCTCCAGTTCGGTGATCCACCCGAGATGTGGAACGTCGCGTTGCCCCAGGGGTCCATGGTCCGCCAGATCCACCGGGCCTACCTCGACGCGGGAGCACAGGTCATCCTCACGAATACGTTCGGCGGCAATCGACTCCGCCTCAGCCTGCATGGCAACGAGCGTCACGTGGGCGAGGTCAACCGGATGGCGGCCGCGATCGCCCGGGCCGAGGTCGACGCCGCGGACCACGACGCGCTCGTGGCCGGCGATATCGGGCCGTCGGGCTCGCTCATGGACCCGCTCGGAACACTTGCCTACGACGAGGCCGTCGACGTCTTTGCCGAGCAGGCGGCAGCGCTGGTGGCAGGTGGGGTGGACCTGATCTGGATCGAGACGATGTCCGACCTCCAGGAGATCCACGCCGCGATCGTCGGGGCGCGCCAGGTGGCCCCCGGGATCCCGCTGATTGCCACCATGACGTTCGACACGCGGGGACACACGATGATGGGGGTCAAGCCCGAGACCGCCGCCCATGCCCTCGTGGAGTGGGGCGCCGATGCGATCGGTGGCAACTGCGGCAACGGTCCCGATGAACTGATCCCGGTGATCCGTCAGATGCGGGCCGTTGAGCCGAACGTGGTCCTCGTGGGCAAGTCGAATGCCGGTATGCCCGAACTCGTAGACATGAAGGCGGTCTACCGCGCCGAGCCGGCGATGATGGCGGACTACGCCCTCGAGATTCGCGAGGCAGGTGCCTCGATCATCGGCGCCTGTTGCGGCTCGACGCCGGCACACCTGGCGGCGATGGCCAAGGTGCTCCGCAGTCGCTGATCGCCGCTCAGGCGGCCACGCTCAGGGCGCGGCGCGCAGGATGAGGCCGCGCTCTCCAGCATCGATCGTGAGGACATCCGCCTCGATGCGGTAGGACACCCTGCCAGTGAGGACGGCCGATACCGCCTGCTCGACGGCCATTACCGCGGGTTCGCAGCCCTTCTTGGTAAGCCCAATGGCCCCGAAATCCAGTTCCGATGCCGAGATCTCGACCCCTCCGCCTCCGG
>JBBQMH010000144.1:0-2393 GCA_038328755.1 Candidatus Limnocylindrales bacterium | reverse complement strand
CCAATCGTGCCGGCCAGCTGACTGGAAGCCGCCCCGATCTGCTTCTTGCTCGGCTTGGCGCCCAGGGCTCCGGCCACGGCGTCGGACTCGGCTGCCTGTTCGATGGACACACGGAGGGCTGCGACCTCACGCTGGATCTCGACCGCGATGCGCTCGGCCTGGGCAGTCAGGCGTTCCTGCTGGGCGGGTCGCGGATCGTTGAGCGCTGTTCGTGCCAACGGGGCGAGCGCGGCCAGCGGCAGGACGGCAACGGCAATCAGCGTGAGCGCAAGCCGAATCTTGACGAGTCGCAGGCTGGTGCGGCCGTCGATGGAATCCCCGATGTTCGGGTGCGCATCTGTCCGTGAGAGCTGCATCGGTCCTTTCGCGAGGCATGAAGCGTCACGAGAGGTTCGCAGGTCGTGGTGTCCGCGTGCACCCACCCGAATGTCCCATCGGGGACCGGGACCTTTGCGCGAGGGCTCCGTCGCGGAGCCCGGGCTCAGATGCGGACGGTGCCGCCGGGCTCGGGTGCGTGCATGACCACTCGCTCGAGGCCGCGCTCGTCGAGGGCGGTCCGGAGTCGCTCCGGGGTCCCGGCGAGGATCGGGAACGTCCCGTAGTGGATCGGCATCACGTGTGCGGCACCGAGGTACTCGACCGCAATCGCCGCGGCCTCCGGATCCATGGTGTAGTGGCCGCCGATCGGGAGGAGGGCGATGTCCGGCCGCCAGAGCTCGCCGATCAGGCGCATGTCGCCGAACAGGGCCGTGTCGCCGGCGTGGTAGATGCGGGTCCCGTCCTCGAGCGTGACGACGAAGCCCGCGGGTTCGCCGAAGTACTGCGTCATCCCGGCGTCCGCATTCCACTCGCCGGCCGAGTGTTGCGCCGTGGTCATCGTCACCTGGATTCCGGCCGCCTCGACCGTCCCGCCCTTGTTCATGCCGATGACGAGGTCCTTGGCCGCGTAGTTACGAGACAGCCAGAGCGACAGTTCGTGGATCGCTGGCCATGCGGGCCGCGTGCGCGATCCGATCTGCAGCGCGTTTCCGAGGTGGTCGCTGTGGCCGTGGGTCACCAGCATGACGTCGCAGCGGTCCACCGCTTCGGGTGCGCGCGTGCTCATCGGGTTCCCGAACCAGGGATCGATGAGGATCGTCTTGCCGCCGGGGCTCACGATCTCCACGCACGCATGGCCGAACCAGGTGAGCGCCGTTTCGCCGTCGCGTCGCATGGGGTACCTCCGCCGTCATCGTACACTCGGTCGATGCCCGCCGAACGCATCGCCGAGAACCTCGATTTCATCAACTGGACCCTCGTGGCGGGCCTTGCGATCGGATCATTTGCGGCCGTGGTCTTCGGTCGGCTACGCACTGACGCGACCCGGGGCTACCTCGGGTTCACCGCGTTCTGTGCCGCCCTCCTGGGCCTCCTCGCCGTCGCTTCGGGGGAAGCGCTTCCGCTCGCGGTTGCTGGGCCCGGCGTCATCTCGGATCCGGTGCTGGCAACGGTGCGCCAGGGGGCGCTGTGGGCGTTCGTCGTGCTCGCGGTCATGTATGTCATCGCGATTGCCCGGGGCCGGCGGGCCCCGTACCTTGGCCTCGGTGGGTTCGCGGCCGGAGTCGTTGGGCTGGGCGCCGGTGCCGTGGCCTGGGGCGCTTCACCCGTGGGCACCGTTACGTTGTTCGTCCAGCTCAGCCTGATCGCCGGCGCGACCGGCGGGGTCTTCGCGGCCATGATCCTCGGCCACTGGTACCTCGTGACGCCGAAACTCGCGGAGGCACCGCTGGTCCTGTTCGCTCGACTGCTGACCTGGATCATGGCGGCGCAGCTGGGGCTGTTCGTCGTGGCCACAGCGCTCGGCGCGGGACCGTCCGGTGTCGCGGGGTTCGGGGCTCTGACCGGTTCGTGGGCGCTGTTCGTCTGGCTGCGCCTGGTCGTCGGGATCGTGTTCCCGCTGATCGTCAGCTGGGCTGCCATTCAGACGGCCCGGACCCGCTCGATGGAATCGGCCACGGGACTGCTCTACATCAATGTCGGTACGATCGCGGCCGGCACCATCCTGGCATCGGGTCTCTATTTCGGGGCCGGCATCCTGGTCTAGGAGGCTGTGTCGGTAATGGCCAGCGGGTCCCGTCCGCGAGCACCATCGAGAACACCATGTTGCCTGCGGCGTTGGTTTGCGCGTCGAATCCAGCTTGGGCGAGCGTGCCCGGCGTCTTCGCCACCTTCTGCCCGAATGGCACGCCATCGATCGTCAGAGTGATCGCCACCGGGGTGACCGCTGTGTCAAAACTTCCCGCCAGAACCGTGCCGTCCGAGAGATCGATGGAAAAAGTCCTGTCCGGCTCCGGTCGCACCGGTCCGGCGAGTTCCGCCGCGCCGCCATTCGTAGGCAGCAACATCGCCCGCAC
>JBBQMH010000143.1:0-2526 GCA_038328755.1 Candidatus Limnocylindrales bacterium | reverse complement strand
GCGGTGATCACGCAGGTCGGGCTCGCCGGCCGCGACCGGGAGCCGGTGCGGCGGTTCTCACTCGGCATGAAGCAGCGCCTCGGCATCGCTGCCGCCCTGCTGTCTGATCCGGAGCTGCTCATCCTCGACGAGCCGACGAACGGGCTCGACCCGGCCGGGATCGTGGAGATCCGGGAGCTGCTCCGGGAGGTCGGGCGCAACGGCCGGACCGTCATCGTTTCCTCGCACCAGCTCTCGGAGATCGAGGCGGTCTGCGATCACCTGGTCGTGATCCGGTTCGGCGAGCTGATCTTCTCGGGGCCGATGGTCGAGATCATGAAGCGGACCCGGGAGCACATCGATATTGCAGCCGAGCGTCCCGAGGACGCCGATCGGCTCCGGGCTGCGCTCGCCGCCGGCGGCTGGTCGGTCAGCCCGATCGATGGCGGGCTGCGCGTCGTGGGCGGTGCCGCCCGGGCAGCCGACCTCAACCGCGCCGCGACGTCGGCCGGGATGACCCTCAGCCGCCTCGTGTTCGCCCAGGACGGCCTCGAGGAGATCTTCCTCCAGATGACCGGGCGGGTGGACGGCGAGCTGGCAAGCGGCCGTGCTGCAGCGAACGGGAAGGTGGGCTGATGATCGCCTCGATCCGCAGCGAACTGGCGCGCCTGCGCCAGCCTCGTCTCCTGATCATCTGGTTCGGGCTGATGGCGCTGTTCGCCGCGATGGGCAACACGATCATGACCACCTTCGTGTCCGGCAGTGGCAGCCTGCCCCCCGGGGCGCCCGGCGTGGTGTTCCCTTCGCTCGCCAAGATGGAGAGCCCCTCCGGTCTCATGGCCGGCCTCGCCTCGGCATCGAACATGTTCGGCATCGTCACCCTCTCCTTCTGGGCCGTGGCGACTGCGACCGACTACAGCAGCGGCCTGATCCGTCTCCTGGTTGCGGCAGAGCCGCGGCGCTGGCGCCTGCTCGCCGGCAAGGTGGTCGCGCTGCTCATCGTGACCGCTGGGGCCACGACGGTCGCCGCCGTTGTCAACGTCTTCGCGGTCATGCCAGCAGCCAGCGCGGCGGGCATATCCACCTCCACATGGGGGACCGACCTGATCACGGTGGTCGCCGGCGCCTGGCTGGATCTCTTCTTGGCGCTCTGCGTCTGGGGTATCCTCGGGCTCGCGATCGCCGTCCTCACGCGCTCGGCCGCTGTCGCCATCTCGATCGGCGTCGGGTACGTGCTCGTCGTCGAGTCGCTCATCAAGATGGTGAAGGACGCGCCGTCCGACTGGCTGCTCGGGACGACCCTCAACGCGGTCGCAAGCGGCGGCAGCGCGACGGTGGGCTACGGCACGGCGCTCCTGCTGGCGCTCGGCTATGTCACCCTTGGCCTGGTGCTCGCGGGAATCGTGTTCGTGCGGCGAGATGTCACCGACTGACGGCTCGGGTGGCATCCGGATGAGGTTCGGGACATGACGGATCGAGGCGAGGCGACGCGGGCGCGGCTCATCGAGGCCACGCGAAACGTTGTTCGCGAGGTCGGCTATGCCCACGCGTCGACGCGCGCGATCGCCCAGGCCGCCGGAGTGGCCGAAGGAACGATCTACCGCCACTTCCCGGACAAGTCGGCACTGTTCTTCGCGACGGTCCTCGAGACGAACGCCCCGATCGTCGAATGGGTGACGTCACTGCCCGAACGCGCCGGGCGGCGCACCGTCGAAGCCAATCTGATCGATGCCGTCGTGCAGCTTGCAGGCCTGCGTGACGACGTCATCCCGCTCGAGATGGCGATCGCGGCCGACCCGGAGCTCGCGGCACAGCGCCGCCGGGCCCTCGCGGCGGCCGGCAGCTCTCTGCCGCCCGGGCCCCCGGAGGCGATGGCGGCCTACATGGCCGCCGAGCAGCGGCTCGGGCGGGTCCGCGCCGACCTCGATCCGACGGAGGCAGCGAGCCTCCTGCTCGAAGCGCTCTTTGCGATCGCTGCCATGTCGACGATCGAGAACGCAGACCTCGACCCCGAGCGCCTGGCGTCCGTGGTGCGGCTCCTCGTCCGCGGGATCCAGCCGACTCTGCCCGGAGCCTGACAGACACGACCGGCCGCGATCCGTGCCACGGGTCGATGGCGGATCAAGCGGTGGATGAGCGGAGCGCGAGTCGACGATCGGACCGGCAGATGTCGTACGGCAAGGAGACAACCTGATGACCGACCAACGCCCCGACGCCAGCGCGCCCGGCCCGATCCTCGTGACCGCCGCGCCCGGCAACATCGGCACGCCCCTCGTCGGGGAGCTGCTCGCCCTTGGGGCACGGGTCCGTGTCGCGGCGCGAGACGTCGAGAACGCCCGGGCGTCGTTCGGCGATACCGTCGAGATCGTCCGGTTCGACTTCGCCGACCCGGCGACCTTCGGCGCGTTCGACAACGTGGAGCGGATGTTCCTGCTCCGACCGCCGCAGATCGCCGACGTCAAGCACGTCATCGGCCCGGCCCTCGACGCAGCGAAGGTCCGCGGCGTCCGTCACGTCGTGTTCCTGTCGATCCAGGGCGCCGAGCGC
>JBBQMH010000142.1:0-2554 GCA_038328755.1 Candidatus Limnocylindrales bacterium | reverse complement strand
GAGCGCCCTCGCGGACGCCCACGCCCCCGCGCAGATCGCGGACCTGGACCCGCCCGCCCCCGAGCCCACGGTCCGCTGGGCCCTGCGCGCGCTCCCGCTCATGCGCGACCGCTTCACCGTCGCGGACCTGCGCTTCTTCGCGGGTGACTGGGAGGACGCCACGGTCGACGACCTCCTGACCCAGTCCGGCATCCTCGGAGTCCGGGTGTGACGGCCCCCGCCAGTCCCTTCCTCCGAAGGCCCACCCGCCGTTTCGGCGGCTACGTGTTCGACCTGGACGGCACGCTCTACCTCGGCGACAAGCTGCTCCCTGGCGCGGCCGAGACCGTCGCCACCATCCGGGCCGACGGCGGCCGGGTCGCCTTTCTCACGAACAAGCCGCTCGAGACGCCCGCGACCTACGCCGCCAAGCTGACCGACCTCGGTATCCCGGCCGCCGCCCGCGAAGTCGTGTCGTCCACCGACGCCCTACTGCGCTACCTCGAACGCCACGCCAAAGGCGCCAGGATCCTGCCGATCACGGAGCCGCTCCTCGTCGACATGCTTCGCGACCACGGCTTCGCGACGATCGAGCCCGCCACGGACGACCCGACCACCGCGGACGTCGTGGTCGTGTCGTGGGATCGCACGTTCACCTACGCGAAGCTCCTGGCCGCTTTCCGTGCCGTGAGGGCAGGCGCCCGGATCGTGGCCACGAACCCCGACCCGTTCTGCCCCACGCCCGACGGCGACCTCCCCGACTGCGCTGCGATGCTCGCCGCCATCGAGGCGTCCACCGGCGCCAAGGCCGAAGCGATCGTCGGCAAGCCCTCGCCGTACATGGCCGACACCCTGCTGGAACGCCTTGCCCTCGCCCCCGACGACACGATCCTCGTCGGTGACCGGCTCCTGACCGACGTCCTGATGGCCCACGAGGCCGGCATGTCGTCGGCGCTCGTGCTCACCGGGGCGACCAAGCCCGAAGCGCTCGATGACGCGAGCGTCATCCCCGATTACGTCCTCGGCAGCGTCGCCGAGGTCCTGCCCGCCCCAGGAGGGAGCCGATGATCGAGTTCATCTTCATGCTCACCCACAACGACCAGACCGTCCCGGACGCGCTGGACGTGTACGGGACGTTGCGCGACACGGGCCTGCGCTACGTCGGGTTCAAGGACATCGGCCTGCCGCCGGCGCGCCTGCGGGAGCTCGCCGACGCGATGCGGGCCGACGGCCGCGAGGTCTTCCTCGAGGTCGTCTCAGAGCGGGCAGAGGACGAGCTGCGCTCCGTGAAGGCGGCACTCGACATCGGCGTCGACTGGCTGCTCGGTGGCACGCACCCCGACGAGGCGCTCTCCATCCTCGATGCCGTCGGTCCGCCCGGCACTCCCGGCAGGCCACGCTACTGCCCGTTCCCGGGTCGCGTCGTCGACCACCCGAGCATCCTCGAAGGCACCCTCGATGAGATCACCGAGAGCGCCCGCGCGCTCACGGCCCGCGACGGCGTCGATGGCCTGGACCTGCTGGCCTATCGATGGAACGGCGACGTGCCGGCGCTCGTCCGCTCGGTCGTCAACGCCTCGAACGGCCCCGTCATCGCCGCCGGCTCCGTCGACTCGGCCGAGCGGATCCAGGCACTCGCCGACGCGGGCGCCTGGGCCTTCACCATCGGTGGCGCCATCTTCGATCGAAAGCTGCCCGCTGGCCCGAGCGTCCGCGAGCAGGTCGAGTGTGCCCTGGCCATGGCGGCGGCCGCCGCAGGAAGGGAGGTGGTCGCCGACGGTGCCTGACCTGGCCCCCGCGTTCCGCGCGTGTCGAAGCATCACCCGAAACGACCCTTTGGAGGAGGACCGATGAACAACGGACGAGACCCCGACGAGATCACCCGCCTCGCCATCCAGCGCCGGATGACGCGGCGCCACTTCCTCGTCGGCACGGGAGCCGGTCTGAGTGCGCTCGCTCTGGCCGCGTGCGCCCCGCCGTCGAGCGGCTCCGCCGCTCCGACGTCCGCCGCCGCCAGCGCCGCCAGCGCCGCCCCGAGCGGTAGCGCCGCCCCATCCGCAGGGAGTGCCGCCCTCGGCGACACCCTCAACCTCGCGACGTGGCCCAACTACCACAGCCAGGCCGTCCTCGACGCCTTCACCGCCGAGACCGGCGTCGCCATCAACGTCGGCACCTACGGCTCCACCGAGGAGATGGAGGCCAAGCTTCGGGCCGGGAACTCCGGCTTCGATGTCGTCGTGCCATCCAACTACGCCGTCGAGGGCTGGGTCGCCGACAACCTCATCGAAGCCATCGATTACGCGAAGCTCCCCGACTTCGTGAAGGCCGACTGGAATCCCCTGTTCATGGACCAGGCCTTCGACAAGGGCAACACCGTGTCCATCCCCAAGAACTGGGGTACGACCGGCATCGCCTATCGAAGCTCCAAGGTGACGGAGGACATCACGAGCTGGAAGCAGTTCTTCGATGTCGCCGGCACGACCTACAAGGGCAAGGCCCTCATCGTCGACCACCAGATCAGCTCGTTCGGCTCGGCGTCGGTCGCCATGGGCTATTCGCTCAATACCATCGACCC
>JBBQMH010000141.1:0-2584 GCA_038328755.1 Candidatus Limnocylindrales bacterium | reverse complement strand
GAGGACCGCGTCGACGTGCCGGTCGAGTGTCCGGCGGAACATCCGACCAAGGTCGTTGAAGTAGCCGGCCTGCCAGACCTCGCGCAATTCGCTGCCGGTCTGCTGGAACTCGAATGAGCGGACCGTGTCCCGTACGATGATTCGCCCGAGCGCCCCGCCGATCTCGAGACGATGCGCGTCAGGGTAGGCATAGGAGCTGTCGTAGCTTCCGAGCAACGTGCCGACCGCTCCCTCGGCGAACCGAAGCGCGACGGCGACCGTCGAATGCCCACGTCCCGCGAATTCGGTCATCTCGGCCGACACTGCGGCGATCGGACCACACAGGTGCTCGAGCATGTCGAACCCATGACACTGGGTTTCGATGAGATCGGCGTCCGGGTGGTCGCTGTCGCCTTCACCACCGAAGCGCCAGGCGGCGTACACGAGTTGGCCGAGTCTGCAGGCCCGGATCGCCTCCTGGGCCATCCGGACGGGCGTCGCCGTGCGGTGGCCGCCTACGCCTCAGCGCGCGACCAGAGTGCCCGCAGCGCCGCGGCCACTCTCGCGGGCTCGATCCGGTGCGGCGGGTCGAAGTGGTGACGCTCCTCGAAGACGTCCAGCGTGAAGTCCGGGAAGACACCGGCCAGTCGCTCCGCGATGCGCACGTAGAGGTCGGGATTCCCGTGGCCGCCCAAGGCGAAGTAGACCGGCTGATCGAATCTCCGGAGCACGTCGAAGTCGGGCTCGAAGGCGTCGAATGCCGCCATGAATGTGCCGAGCGCGGCCAATCGCGACGGCATCCACGGCGGCGGCGGCCCCGGAGGCGGTGTCGGAGGCTCGACCCCGTCGGCCAGCTGCGTTCGGATAAAGGCGGGCATGATCTCCTCGGGCGCCATCTCCGGGATGGCTCGGAAACGATCGAAGACGGCCGCCTCTTCTGGCGTCTGGCCAGTCCGCCCTGCCCAAGCCGGCTCCATCAGAGCGAGGCTCCGGAGGCGTCCCGGATCGCGGGACGCGAATGCCAACGCCGACGCTCCGCCCGCGGAATACCCGACGAGGTGGAATGTCCCGAAGCCGGCATCGTCAGCGACCCGGCGGACCCCCTCGACCTCGGTCTCCAGGCTGTAGCCCGGTGGTGGAACCGTCGGACCCGCATAGATCTCGAGGTCCTTTGGCCGGGCATCCACGGTGTCGCCGAGCTCCCCGAGCAGCGCAGCGTAGGCGGGCTCGGCCGGAAGGATGCCGCCGGGCAGGAGGATGACCGGCCACTGGTGATCTCGTGCCATGGCGTGCCTCTTGAGGTGCCTGACGCTCCCACGGAGTCCCGAACCGTGGCTCCCTGCATCATGCGCCTCGAGGGCCGCGATGAGTGGCTCGCCGCAGCAAGGCGGCAGGCATGAGAACTCGGTCTCCAGGAGGTAAGCGCCCCGCGCGGCACCTCCCAAAGGAGATAGCCCGGCCAGCGACGACCTTCCGCTCTCGCGCGCCACCGACCGTGAGCTCGGCGTGGTTGCTGCAGTCCTCGTCGCCGGATCGGAGAAGGCAGCCGCCCACCGCCTGGGCCTGTCGCACTCGATGGTGAAGCACCATCTGGCGAACGCTCGATCCAAGGTGGGCGCGGAGACGACGGCGCAGCTCGTATGGATCTCGGCCCCGCGTCTGCCCGAACCCGAGCGCATGGCCCCAGCGGACGACTAGCTATTTGCTCGAAGGGCGTTGACCCTCTCCGCCCGTGGCTCCGAAACGGGCGTTCTTCGAGCTTTAGAAGGAACGTTGATGGACCGAGTGCACCGACCAGCCGTGAGCATCGGCCCGGGTTGAGTGGGTCGTGACTGACTGGACTCCAAGGACCTCGACCTTCTCGACTGCGGGACCATAAGCGAGATGGAGTGCCTGGCCTCTGCGTGGGGCTCATGGCGCGACGGTGTCACACGACGGCAAGTGGTGGCGCCACCCCGGCCCCACCCCGGCCCCACGAATCGCGCCTGTTACCCTTGGTCTGATGGTTGGTCCCGCAGATCGTCTTGACACGTTCCGCGCGCTCCACGAAGCGGGCTGTTTTGTGATCCCGAACCCATGGGACGTCGGCAGCGCCCGCCTGCTTGCCGGCCTCGGGTTCAAGGCGCTCGCGACGACGAGCGCAGGATTTGCGTGGTCGCTGGGCAAGGCCGACAACGGGGTGACCCTCGACGAGGTGCTCGAGCACTTGCACGCGGTCGCAGCATCGGTCGACGTCCCGGTCAACGCCGACTTCGAGGGTGGGTTCGCGATCGAGCCGGACGCGGTCGCGGCGAATGTCGGCCGTGCCAGCGAGACGGGGATCGCGGGGCTCTCGATCGAGGATTCGAGCGGGGATCCGTCGGAGCCGCTGTTCGCCTTCGACCTGGCCCTTGCGCGGATCCGGGCTGCCAGGCAGGCGATCGACGACCATGGCGGCCGGGTGCTGCTGACGGGTCGATCAGAAGGGTTCGTCGTCGGTCGGCCTGACCTGGACGACACGATCCGCCGGCTGCAGGCATACGCGGACGCCGGCGCCGATTGCCTCTACGCTCCTCGCCTCGGCACCCTCGATGAGATCGCGGCCGTCGTCACGGCGGTTGCCCCG
>JBBQMH010000140.1:0-2791 GCA_038328755.1 Candidatus Limnocylindrales bacterium | reverse complement strand
GCTACGCACGAATCCGATCTGGGCGACCCCTGAATCGGACGGTCTTGGCACGCAAGGCGGCCTCTACACCGCCTAAGGCTCCCCGGGCGAGCATTTGGCGGACTCGTGGGTCCGCGCCGGCCAGGCGGGTCGCGGGTGCGGTCCGCGATGGGCGGTCGATAGTCCATTCGGGTCTGGTGTGGTTAGGACCCCTCGCCTACGAGTGACCCGGACCACCGGGCGAGTATTCATCGCTGGACGGCCGGGGGAATATGGTCTTGAGTCCAGCGCATGTCATTGCGAACTGCCGGCTCCTCCGCCAAGCCCCCACGAGCCGGAGTTCCCATGCGTCGCCCTCTCGCCTCCGTGGCCCTGTCGCTGCTCCTCACCGTCGCCCTGGTGGTACCTGCGATCGCCGCGGACCCGTCAGCGAGCGCTGGGCCCTCCGTCGAGCCCACCGCTACGCCGACCCTGACCGTCGAGCCGACGCCGTCCGTCGACCCCGCCCCGAGCGCCTCCGACCTGCCGACGCCGGCCCCCGACGCGACGGCCTCAGCTGATCCGGCCCCGAGTGAGTCCGCCGACCCGACCCCTGCCGCCGATCCCACGGCCGCACCCGCGCCCACGGACCCGACCGCCCCGACCGCCGACCCGAGCCAGGCCTCGAAGCCCGGCGCCACCAAGCCCGCCGCGAAGCCCACCACCACCGAGCCCACGACCGACGTCGCCGGCCGCCCCATCGCCACGGGTCGCTACATCGTCATCCTCAAGGCCACGACCGACACCGCCGCCCTCGTCACCCGCCACAACAAGCGCGAGGGCATCAAAGCCGACCGCCGCTTCGATCGGGTTCACGCCTTCGCCGCGAAGCTCGATGCCAAGCAGCGCAAGGCCCTCGAGGCCGACCCGAACGTCGCTTCGATCGTGCCCGACGAAGTCATTCAGGCGACGGGCCAGGTCTACCCGACCGGGGTCTCGCGCGTCGGCGCCCGTCTCTCGCCCGCCGCGAAGATCGATGGCATCGATGAGCGCGTCGATGCGGACGTCGCCATCGTCGATACCGGCGTCGTCGTCCGATCGGACCTCAACGTCGTCGGCGGCGTCAACTGCTCGACCAGCGACCGAACGAAGTGGCAGGACGAGAACGGCCACGGGACGCACGTGGCCGGCACGGTCGCCGCGATCGACAACGACATGGGCGTCGTCGGCGTCGCGCCGGGCGCCCGCATCTGGGCGGTCCGCATCCTCAACGCGGACGGCTACGGCCTCCTGTCGTGGTACGTGTGCGGCCTCGACTGGATCCTCGCCCAGCGCGACCCGGTGGACGCGACGCGCCCCCTCATCGAGGCCGTCAACATGAGCGTCGCGAAGACCGGCAAGGACGACGGCAACTGCGGCGCCTCGAACAAGGACATCCTGCACGCGGCGATCTGCCGACTCAACAAGGCCGGCATCACGGTTATCGCCGCGGCGGCCAACGAGCACGCGAGCGCCTCCAACTACGTTCCCGCTGCCTACAACGAGGTCATCACGGTCTCGGCCCTCGCCGACACGGACGGCAAGTCCGGCGGACTCGGCGGCAATCGGTGCTACTCGTGGGGCACGTACGACCAGGACGACACGTTCGCCGACTTCAGCAACTACGGCTCGGACGTCGACATCATCGCCCCCGGCAAGTGCATCTGGTCGACGATCCCCGGCGGCTACGGCTATTCGTCGGGCACGTCGATGGCCGCCCCGGCCGTCACCGGTGCCGCCGCCCTCTACAAGGCCAGCCGGCCGCTCGCGACACCGGCCGAGGTGCGGGAAGCGCTCCGGTATCTCGGTAACTTCGGCTGGAAGACATGGACCGACCCGGACAGCGTCCACGAGCCCCTGCTCGACGTCCACCGCGTGGCCGCCCTCGGGGCGTTCGACGTGAGCGTGCCCAGCACCCCGTTCCGCATCGCGTCGAATGGCGGCCAGGTCGAGGTCCCCGTGACGCTCGCCCGCAGCTCGTCGTTCTTCGAGCGCGTGAGTCTCAGCTTCCAGGACCTGCCCACCGGCTGGAACGCGAAGTTCGGCACTTGGACCCTGTACGGCTGGTCCGCGAACAGCACGACCGCCACGATCACGGCCCCGCTGACCGCCAAGCCCGGCACCTACTCGATCACGGTCGTCGCCATGAATTGGGGCCGGCGGCACACCAGCACGATCACCATCCAGGTGGCGGGCGACCGCCCAACGGCACAACCGCCCAGTGCCGCCATCGCGGCGTCCATCAGCACGGGTCTGCGAGGCACCAGCACGCCACTCCTCGCGCTGCGCGTCAGCTGGCCAGCCGCCACGGACCTGTCCGACGCGATCGTCGGCTACCAGGTCCAGCACAGCCTCGACGGCGTGACGTGGTCGACGATCTCGACCGCGGCGACCACTCGGACCGCGACGTTCCGGGCGCTCGCCGCCTCGGCGAGCCATCGATTCCGGGTGCGCGCCCAGGACTCGGACGGCGACTGGAGCGCCTGGGCCGAGACGGCCACCCCGTACTACATCTCGTCCATCGGCGACCGATCCACGATGCTCACGTATCGGGGCACCTGGCGTCGCGTGACGAGCAGCCCGGCCATCGGCGGCACGCTCACGACGACGACGGCCCGTGGCGCCACCGTCACGCATCGGTTCGCCGGTCGGGGCGTCGCGATCGTCGCCCCAACCTCGCCAACCAGAGGCAAGGCCACCATCTATATCGATGGCGTCTACCGCAAGACCATCGACCTGCGCACGACCACGCTGCATAACCGACGCGTCGTCTACGCGCTCGACTTCGGCGTCT
>JBBQMH010000139.1:0-2814 GCA_038328755.1 Candidatus Limnocylindrales bacterium | reverse complement strand
GGCATGACCCAGCGGCGGCTCTCATTCAGTAGGCCGAGACCGACCTCGCGGCAGAGCTGATGGTCCACGTGCCCGCCGACGCCCAGCGGCAGGTACACCTTCTGCGGTTCCAATCGGGCGATCTCGCGGCGCAGCAGGTCGTACGGCGCCGTGTCGTCGGCGCGTGGCGCGGAGAGCAGCTGGTCGTCGCCCTCGTAACCGCGGAAGACGGCATCGGGCAGGTCAAGGAACACCACGGACGCCTCGGCGAAGTAGGCATAACGCTCATCTTCGACCCGTCGGCGGGCCATCAGGTCGCCGGCGGCGGCCGCGTCGACCACCTCCTCGGTCAGGACGGCGCCCTGGGTCGACAGATCATCGATGACGGGCTGGCCGGCGATCGACTCGGCGCGGATGCTGGCCCGGCGATACCAGGACGATCGCTGCCAGAAGCGCTTCGCGGCCTGGTCGGCGTCGACCTGGGTGGCTTCGAGCCCATCCTCGTCGGCGATCCACGCCGGCCAGATCGGGTAGTCGGGCAGGATGTCGGCACGGTTGAAGGCCTCGGTCGATGGCCACATCGTCTTCGACCCGAAGCCGAGCGCCTCGCGCTGGTACGGCGTCAGCCCGTCGTTGGCGCCGTTGCCGGAGAAGACCGTCACGATCGTCACGTTCTGCCCGAGCTCGCGCAGGCTGGCGATCAGGCCGCCGCAGGAGAGGGCGACGTCGTCCGGGTGGGGCGCGACGAAGACGTGGGTCATGGCCGGCGAAGTATACCGAGGGCCACGGCCTCGCCGCCCGCCGATCGACCGATCAGATGAAGGGGTCGAAGCGCTCGTCCGGGAAGCCGCCCGGACCGACGAGCGGCACGAACACGCACGCCCCGTGTGCCGTCTCGACCCAGTCGTTCCCGTGGCGCACCGCGAGGGTCAGGATCTGCCGGCTCCGCGGCCCGACCGGGATCACTAGGCGGCCGCCGTCGGCGAGTTGGTCGCGGAGCTCGATCGGGATGGCCGGCGCGGCCGCGGTCACGATGATGCCGTCGTACGGGGCACCGTCCGGGTCGCCAAGGCTTCCATCGGCGACACGGACATCGACACGCCCGGGCAGCTCCAGGGTCGCGATGCGCTCGCGCGCCTGTGCTGCCAGCTCGGGATGGCGCTCGAGGCTGACGACGTCGGCACCGAGCCATGCCAAGATCGCCGCCTGGTACCCGGACCCCGTCCCGAGCTCGAGCACGCGATCGCCGGGCCGCGGCGCCAGCAGCTCGGTCATGCGCGCGACCATCCAGGGCTGGCTGATGGTCTGGCCGGCATCGATCGGGACCGCCTCGTCGGCATAAGCCGCCCGCCGATGCCGCTGATCGATGAACCGCTCGCGCGGGATCGCGGCCATCGCCTCGAGCACGAGCGTGTCGCGGATGCCGCGGGCCCGAAGCTGCTCATCGACCATCCGCTGTCGATCGCGCGTGGCGCCCTCGTCGCTGGCCATGGGATTCAGGATAGGCGATGGGCCTCAATACACCTGATCATGGGAACCAAGGTTTACGAGGAACGCCTCGTCGCCCTCCCAGCGAAACAGCACCCGCAGATCGTCGTCGACGCTGAATGCCCAATAGGCGTCGAGGTCGCCCTTCAGCTTGTGCGTTCTGAGGAGCGGATCCTGCGGGTCGGCCGCGAAGCGGCGGAGTGCGGCTCGCAGCATCGAAGCCTGAGGTTCTCCGAGCTTCTTGGCCTTTCGAAGAAAGCGAGTCGAGGCCGTCAGCCGCAAGGCGTCAGCCCCGGAGCTCGTCGAGTAGCTGTTCGACGTTGTCGAAGCCCGGCGCCTCGCCGGTCTGATACTCGGCCTCGGCCTCGCGGACCTCGGCGAGGAAGACCACGCGGCGAAGGGCAGCGAGCTCGGCCTGATCGCGCTCGTACCGCTCGGGGCTCACGATGTACGCCGCTTTCCGTGAGCGCTGCAACACGATGGTGGGTTTGTCGCTCGCCTGGACGTCGTCGATGACGTCGGCCACCCTCTGCCGTAGATCGCTGATCGGAATGCTCTTCATGACGCATCCAACTGTACAGGCGGATGTACATCTGTCAATGCAGTCGGACGGACTTCGTTCCGACCCAGCCGAACCTATGGGCTGGGTGAGGCCGAGGTTCCGGCCGGCGGGCTGGCGCTCGCTGACGGGCTTGCGGAAGCGGTCGCCGATGCGGGCGCCGACGCCGAAGGAGTCGCCGACCCGGACGGCGACACCGACTCGCTCGGGCTCGGTGAGGGCGACGGCGTGGCCGTGAGGAGTCCGCCGTTTCCCGCCACCAGCGCGTTGAGCAGGATCGCGACGAACACGACGACGACGGCGATCACGAAGACCTTCGAGACGTCCTCGCGGACATGGACCGCGATCTCGGACGGCGACGGGGCGCGGGTCGGGGCCGGCTGGGCACGGCGCTTCGCCCGGGACGCAGCGGCTGCAACACCGGCGGCCGCGGCGCTCGTCCAGACGGGCTCGCCGGCGACCTCGCGTACGGCCTCGTCGTAGTCATCGGGACCGGTGTCGACCTCTTCGTCCGCCTCGGCCTCGAGGTCGTCGTCGATCTCTTCGTCTTCGGCCTCGCGGGGCTCGGCGTCGATTTCGGCGGGGCCCTCGACGTCGTCCTCGATGGCATCATCGGGCTCGAGCGCGTCGGCGTCGGCGGCATCGGGCTCAGGCGTGCCCGCGGGTCGATCGGTCATGCGTTGGTCGTCACTCCAGGCGCGCGGCAAGGGCCATCACATCGGCTGCAGCGGGCGCGGGCGCCAGTGTACCCAGCGCTCGGGCTGTCATGCATCGCGGACGGCCGGCAC
>JBBQMH010000138.1:0-2846 GCA_038328755.1 Candidatus Limnocylindrales bacterium | reverse complement strand
CGAGATCCAGCGTGAGGTCGCAGCCCTCCGTGTGTCCATCGAACAGGCAGCCGAGTCCGACGCCGTGGCCGGAGCCCTGGGCGCCAAGCCGAGCAAGAAGCAGATCGGGGCGGCTTCCAGTCAGCTGGCCGGCACGATTGGCAACGCGGGCTCACTTATCGAAACCGCTGCGATCGTTGACACCGCCGGTGCCCTTCGCGCGACCGCCGGCCCCGCCTTCTTTTTCCTTCTCCTGCCATTGCCAGATCCCGAAGGTTCACAGGTCCGACCAGTACCAGGCGCGACCGGCGGTCTGACCAGCCTCGAGATCGCCGTGCCGATCCTGGCAGCACCAGGATCCGAAACGACCAGCCGCGCCCCGATCGGCACCGTCCTCGCTCTGGTTCCGATCGACGGACTGATCCGCTGGGCGAACGGCGACCTCGCGTCAGCAGCGGATCGAATCGAGCTTACTGACGTGAGCGGCGCATTCGGGACTGCCGTGACGAACCTGACACCCACCTCGGTGGCACCCGGCTCGATGATCGAGATCCAGACCGATCCCTCGGTCCTCGCGCGTGGAGTCGCGACCCTAGAGACGCCCGGCCTGCGCGGCTGGCAGGTCATTGCCAGCGCACCACAATCGGTCATCGAGCTGCCGATGGCCATGCTCGCAGCGCTCGTCTTCATGCTCGCCCTGCTCATCGGCTTCACCTTCTGGATGGCGCGCAAGATCATCGCCCCGGCGGCCGATATGGAGGAGCAGCGCGCTCGGTTCCACGAGCTCTACATGACCGCTCGCGAGGCCGCGTTGCAGGACAGCCTGACCGGACTCGGCAATCACCGCGCATTCCAGGAGGCCCTCGCCCGGATGGTCGAGCAGGCGCGGCGCTACAACACGAGCTTCTCGCTGGTCATGCTCGACATCGACGAATTCAAGCTGGTCAACGATGCCCGCGGCCACGCCACGGGCGACGAGCTCCTGATCGAGGTTGGCAATCTCATCCGTGGGGGCACGCGCGGCGCCGACGTCGGGTTCCGGATCGGTGGCGATGAGTTCGCCATCCTGCTGGCGGAGACCGATGTCGATGGAGCGCTGGTGGTCGCCAAGCGAATTCTCAGCCGGGGCCTGGAGGACCGCGCCCATGGCCGCTATCGGGCGCCGATCTCGTTCAGCGCCGGCATCACGGAGTGCCCGCGGGGCGGCACCGAGCGACTCGAGCTGACCGCACAGGCCGACGCCGCGCTGTATCGCGGGAAGCGCGAGGGCCGGACCATCGTGAACGTCTACGACCCGGAGCTGGACCGCGGCCACGTCGATGGCAGCATGCGCTCCGAGTTGTCCGCGTCCATCTCGGCCGTCATCGAATCGCGCGGCCTGTCGGCCGTCTATCAGCCGATCGTGCACCTCGACACTGGCCGCATCCTCGGCTACGAAGGCCTGGTTCGCGTTGACCCGTCCTCCGGATTCCCGCACACCGGGGCGCTCTTCGATGCGGCGGAGATCGCAGGTCGCGTCCTGGATCTCGACCGGGCCGCCCTCGACGTGGTACTCCGGGGCGCCGGCGGCATCCCGGACGATGCGCTCCTCAGCCTGAATGTCTCGCCGCGCAGCTTCGAGGCGCCGGAGTTCAGCGCTGCGAGCTTCCTCGGGATCCTTCAGCGGCACGGCGTGAAGCCAAATCGCGTGCTCATGGAGCTGACTGAACGCGAGGCCGTCCAGGACCCCGATCGGCTCCGGACTGCGATCGAGACCGTCCAGGCAGCGGGCGTTCGCGTGGCCGCCGACGACGTGGGGGCCGGCAACGCCGGCCTGCGGCTCCTGAGCCAGTTCCGCTTCGACGTGGTCAAGATCGACCTGTCCCTCGTCCAGGGCGGTGCCAGGGCGGACCAGACGATGTCCGTCCTCACCTCCCTGGTCCAGCTTGCCGGGCGATGGGGCGCGCTGACGATCGCGGAGGGCGTCGAGACCGCCGCCCAGCTCCGCATGATCCGGCAGCTCGACGTGGATGCTGGCCAGGGCTACCTGCTTGGACGGCCCGGCGCGATCGCCGACGTCACGACGATCGACCTCGAGGCCCTCGCGGGGGCCCTGCCGGTCGGTGAGTCACCCGCCGGCGTCGCGTGGCCGGTTCGCGTCTCCGTTCCGAGCGCCGTGGTTGGCACGGCGGCGCGCCGCGAACCGGTGGCGGCGGGCGCACGACCGAGGCGGGCGTCAGATGAGCCGCTCTCGGCCCATGCCATCATTGCCAACGGTGCGCCCAGCTCATTCGGGCCCCGCTAGGGCGAACGTCGGCTCGGACCTCACGAGGCGGGTCCGCACGGTTCAGGCCCGCGGTACGCTACCTCGGTGAACGACCACTGGGACAACTGACGGAATGGCGAAGCGACGATCCCGCCGAGTCCCAGCGTCGCCCGTGTCCGGGTCCGGAGGCACCGACCGCGCTGCTCGACGGCGGACCGGCCTCCGGATCCTCGTGTTCATCGCCGTCGTAGGCCTGGTCCTGGTGTCGGTTGGTAGCTTCGGGTCGGTCGCCGTCCCGGTTCCGAGCGCGATCCCGTAGAGGCAAGGGTGCCCGCCCGGCGCCAAGCCGTGCCGACCGCAGCCTCCATCATCGCCGGCGGCGCGCCGAACCCGTTCGCCACGCGCTGAGGTGGGACGGCCCAGTGCCCGGGTCCCCATCCGTTGCCCGGGCGCACCATTATCGGTCGCCCAGGCGACAGGCTCAGCGTGATTCGTGCGACACGGCCCGCGCCAACTACCGCGATTGGCCGGATTCGTGTATTGACGACGGTACTTTCGTACTGGTACACCTACCGTCCGCATCGAGTCGCAGCGGGTCGCGTCCCGGATCTGCTGGAAAAGC
>JBBQMH010000137.1:0-2902 GCA_038328755.1 Candidatus Limnocylindrales bacterium | reverse complement strand
GACGTAATCTTCCGGGGACTCGCGAAAGCTATCGGCGCAGTCCTGGCTGCAGAAGTAGTAGGTCGTGCCGTCGTGCTCGATCGACGCGACCGCGTCGGCGGGGCTGATCTTCATCCCACACACGGGATCCTTCACGAGCTGCTCGTCGTTGGACATCTGTCACTCCTTCATGCTGCGGCACTCGCCGCTATCGCATCGATTTGGGGCGGGCCATACCGCGGAGGGTAACCCGCCTTCCGTCCGCCATGCATAGCGTCATACCGTCAGCAGGATGGCGCATCCGAGCACCATGACGACGACCGCCAGCGCGATCTTCGTCCCACCGGCGTGCTCCAGGTGCCAGCGATTGATCACCCTGATCAAATACGGTCGGCTGGCGAGAAACAAGAGCGCGACGAGTCGGGTGATGTAGGCACATCAGGCGGTCACCGCGAGCGTGCCCTGCATCGACGCCGCGTCCCCGTCGGTGGCCTTCAACACACTCATGGGGTCACGTACGCGGCGCAGGTCATGCCGGCAGCGGCGTGGCCGGGCAGCCTGCAGATGAACGTGTGCGTGCCGGGCTCGTCGAAGGTGAGGGGGAGCGTCCGGGTCTCCCCGCGGGAGCCCAAGGATCCACCTGCCGGGCTTTGGCAGCCGGCCGCCCGCAAGGGCGACGAACACGAAGATCGCCACGATTCCAAGGAGGCCTGCCTGCCGTGATCTGATCCATGTCATCGTCCTCCTACCACCACGCTGGAGTCCGCCACTGAAGCACGCATGAGGCGAACCTGAGGACGCCCTGAGAAGGGAGCGACCGGGGCCTGCGCCACCTGGCCGGATGCGGCTGCGCCGCACGCTTCGGAATGACGGCCGAGGCTGGGGTCAGGGCGCCGCGACCACGATCGTGCCTGCCATGCCCCGGTGATAGCGGCAGAGATACGCGTAGGTGCCCGGCGAGTCGAAACGGCGCTCGAATTGACCGCCAGGCGCGAGGTTGCCCGAGTCCCAGGAGCCGTCCGTGGCCGTGACGGTGTGAGGTAGCGAGTCATCGTTGAACCAGCGAACCGTCGATCCCGGGGCGATGGTCAACGTCGCCGGCTCGAACCGTGACCCGGCCATGCGCACGGAGGTTCCCGCCGGAGCAGTCGGACCGGATCCCCAGCCCATCATCCCGCCCGACCCCATCATCCCACCGGGACCGTATCCGGTGGGACCGTATCTGGCGACCCCGCCGACAGCCGACCCGACGACGATGAATACCAGCCCGACGACCACCAGGCCAGCCCCGAGCCAACCGAGACGTCGGCCCCTCACTTGTCGTACCCCAGGATTCGCTTTGCCTGCTCGAATTCGGCCTCGGTGATCTCTCCCCGGGCAAACCGCGCTCGGAGGATGCCGAGCGGGTCCGTCGCGGAGCTCGTATCCGTTCGCCGATCCGACACCCGGTTGTAGCCACCGATCGCCCATACGATCAGGACCACGATCCCGATGAGGAGGACCAGGCCCCCGATCATCCATAGCCATCCGCCGGAGCCCATATCCCAGCCACCTACCATCATGGAACGCACTCCTCTCTCGATCCGCCGATCTCGGCGGGTACCGTCATCCTCGCAGGCGAACCTGAACGAACGATGCGTACCAGGGTCAAGAAATCGTCAAGGTCACCACGGAACAGCCCCGGTGGGCGCGCCGCGCCAGCTCGGTTCATCCATCCGTGGCGAACGACTCGATGACCCGCGGAAGTCGCTCCTCGGCCTCGGCCACCACCGCTCAACTACCGGGTTCTCCACCTGGCCCATCCAGGTGCAGCTCAGCGACAGGAATACCGACGGGGCCGGCCGAAGGCGGCCCCGTCGCCTGTGCCGGGCCGGGGAGGACCGGGGTCGGAGGGAGGGGGCGTCGGGGATGGGCGACCAGCCGGCCCCGCGAGAGGGTGGCGATGGAAGGATCAGGCCGCGTCAGGCGTGGGGCAGCCCCCCTGCCAGCCAGCGAAACCCGGGTGCCTGCCGGAATTGTGTTCGCGGCTGAAACCGTCCTCTGTCGGTCGCGTGGTGCGCGACGCAGGCGCCGAAGTCGGCGCCGCTACCAGCCGCCACGACCGGGCTCGCTCCGACGAGCAATGCCAGGAGAGCGCCGGCCGCGAGGTCAGCCTGAGCTTTCACGTCATGGACGACCTCGATGTGCCTGTTGGCGTGTCTGCCAAGATCGACTGTCGCCGCGAAACCTGAGACCCAGCTGAGTGGAGGGTAAGAAAAGCATCCGCCTGAGCCAAGCGACACCGTGTGGGCGCTTCCTCAGCTTCGTCTAACGTCCCTTTCAGGTCGAGGGACAAGCATCGATTCGAAACGTCGGAGCCGGCGATCAACGGCGTTTACGACAGTGGCGTAGTGGCCCGACGATGATGCCCAATACATGGCTGGGAGCTCGTTCCTCGTCGCGGTGAACGCCCTGCTCCTCAAGCGCACGAAGCTCGAAGGGATCCGCCGTTATGGCTCCGCATGAGATAGATCCGACCCCGGACGAACCGGGCGTTGCCACTCCGTCCATGGAGCCGGCACCGCCCTACCGGGACGTGCTGGACGCGACGGTCCGCCGCCTGCTCGCCCCCGGCGCCGGGATCCTCGCGGCCGATGAGAGCCCGACCACGATCGGCCGCCGGTTCGAGCGGATGGGCGTGCGCTCGACCGAGGCGTCGCGGCGCGCGTATCGGGAGATGCTGTTCTCCGCGCCGGGGATCGGCGACCAGATCAGTGGCGTGATCCTGCATGACGAGACGATCCGCCAGCGGTCCTCGGACGGGATCCCGTTCACACGACTGCTCGAGGAGCGCGGAGCCGTCCCGGGTATCAAGGTCGACCTTGGCGCGAAGCCGCTCGCGCTCGCCCCCGGCGAATTCGTGACCGACGGACTCGACGGGTTG
>JBBQMH010000136.1:0-2946 GCA_038328755.1 Candidatus Limnocylindrales bacterium | reverse complement strand
CGTCGGAGGGCCGTTTCCGGGCTCCGCGCGAGAACCCGGGCGGTCGCCGCCGAGCTCCCGGGCGACGCACTGCAGCCCGCGATGCAGCAGGACACGGACGGCGCCTTCGGAGCGGCCCATGATGCCGGCAATCTCGGCCGTGGAGAGTTCATTCGCGAAGCGCAGGACCAGCGCCCGGCGTCGATCGCCAGCCAGGCGCCCGACGGCCCGCCACGCGGCCGCCGCGTCATCGCGCCGGACCAGGTCACCCTCGACATCGAGCGGGTCAGCCACGATCGACGCGGCCGTGGTCTCGAGATCGGTCGCCGGATGCCGGCGCGCGGATCGGCGCTCGTTGGAGATCTCGTTGCGGGCGATCTGGAAGAGCCAGACCTTGAAGGTCGAAGCACCCTCGCCGTCCTCGGGCCGGGCGCGCTCCTCGAAGCGCTCCAGGTTCGCCAGCGCGGACATGAACGTGCGCGCGGTCACGTCCTCCGCCGCGTGGTGATCGCCGAGCTCGTAGTAGGTGAAGCTGTACACCGGTGCCACATACCGCCGATAGAGGGCCTCGAACCGCGCCGGGTCGCGACGGGCCGCATCGACGAGCGGACGGTCGAGATCCAGGTGGGCGATCCGGGGCGCGGCCTCCTGCGCCGCTCCCATCTGCCTGAACACCGGACGAGCCACTTCGTTACACCTCGCCCGAATCGAGAAGGCGGAGTCGGAGGACTTCGCCGGCATGGACGAGGCGTCCGCCCGAGCTGCGAGGCTCGTCGGGATCCGCGACCACGAGGGCGCCCGACGCGCCGTCGACCCCCAGGGCGCGAAGGTGCTGGATGTCGCCGTTGATCGAGGCGAGCGAGACGAGGTGCCCGGTCGTGACCTGCCGATCGGTCCAGCCGGCGACATCGAACCGACCGGCCCGCAACGCGGCGAGCCTCGTCTCCATTCGGCTGAGGAACGCCTCGAGGAGCGCCTCGCGATCGATCGGCCGGCCGCCCGAGGCGGCGCGCAGCGTGGTCATGGATGTTTCGAGGTCGGCGGGCATCTCCGCGGGCAGCTCGGCGTCGTCCCAGTCCGCATTCAGGCCGATACCGATCACGACACGCGGGTCATCGGTTCCCAGTCCGTCCGTCTCGCCCAGGATCCCCGCCAGCTTCTGGAGCGTAATCGGGCCGGCCTGGCGCTGTCGCGCCTCGTCCGCGCTGAGATCGCCGACCAGCAGCGCGTCCGGACCGCCGTTGACGATGACCAGGTCGTTCGGCCACTTGAGCCGGATCGTGCCCTCGGTCATACCGGCATGATCCTCGGAGGCATCTGCCATGGCCATCGCCAGGAGGGCAGCCAAGCGCCAGCTGTCCGCCGGCGGCAGCCACGTCGGGCGGAAACCGAGCGATGCCAGCAGCGACGAGCCGGGTGGTGCGACCCAGGTCCGACCATTCCGTCCCCGGCCGGCGGTCTGCTCATCAGCGACCGCCACGCAGACTTCCGGCGTCCCCGCGGCCAGCCAACCACGCACGACGTCGTTCGTCGAGGCGACCGACGCGAAGTGCTCGACGCGCGAGAAGGTATCCGGGGCGAGGGTCGTCGTCACGCGTTCAGCCGGCCAGGCCCGCGGCCGCGGCATCGACCGGGTCAGGCTTCGCCAGCTCGAATGCCCCGTGGAGGGCATCGAGTGCCTTGGGCAGGGCGGTCTCGGCGATCATGCAGGTGATCCGGACCTCCGACGTCGAGATCATCTCGATGTTCACACCGGCGTCGGCCAGCGTTCCGAACATGCGGGCCGCATAACCGGGCGCGTTGTGCAGGCCGGCGCCGATGATCGAGACCTTGGCCACGGTCGCGTCCGAGGTCAGCTCGCGGGCGCCGAGGTCCCGGACGATCGGCTCAAGCACCTTCCTGGCCCGGGCGAGGTCCGCCCGCGGCACCGTGAAGGACATGTCCGTCGTGGAACCGTGCCCCACGTTCTGGACGATCATGTCCACGTTGATTCCGGCTTCAGCCAGGGGATCGAACAGGGTCCGGGCGACGCCCGGGCGATCCGGGACCGCGACGACCGTGACCTTGGCAACGTTGCGGTCATGGGCCAGGCCCCGGACCTTGTTTCGCTGTTCCACGAGTGGGTCCTCCTTGATCAGTGTTCCCGGGGCATCCTCGAACGAGCTGAGGACCTCGATGACGACGTCGTTGACCCAGCCGAGCTCGACGGCGCGCGTCTGCATGACCTGGGCGCCCTGGTGGGCAAGTTCGAGCATCTCCTCGTAGCCGATCACCGGGAGTTGGCGGGCGGCGGTCACCATGCGCGGATCCGCCGTGTAGATGCCCTTGACGTCGGTGAAGATCTGGCATCGTTCGGCGCCGAGTGCGGCCGCCAGCGCGACCGCCGTCGTATCGGAGCCGCCACGGCCCAGGGTCGTCATCTCGTTCCGGCCCGCTGCTTCGGCACTCTGGCCCTGGAACCCGGCGATCATGACGACGTTGCCGCGCTCGATCTCCTCGCGGATCCGGAGCGGGTCGATGTTGGCGATGCGGGCCCGACCGTGGCGACCGTCGGTCGTGATCCCGGCCTGCGGCCCGGTCAGCGAGATGGCCTTGACGCCGATCGCGTGGAGCGCCATCGAGACCAGCGTGGCGCTCTGGTGCTCGCCGGTGGCCAGGAGCATGTCCAGCTCGCGGGGGTCCGGCTCCTCGGTGATGGCCGAGGCCAGGGCAAGCAGCTCATCGGTGGTGTCCCCCATCGCGGAGACCACCACGACGAGGTCGTAGCCGGCGGCGCGCTCCCGGGCGATCCGTTTCGCGACACGCCGAATTCGATCCCCGTCTGCGAGGGAGGAGCCGCCGAATTTCTGGACCGCGAGTGGGCGCTGCATCGGGCGCGCATTCTACCCGACCACCTTCGAGGGGCCAGCTCGTGTCCTTCTCGTCGGGTACGCTCAGCCCAACCCGAGTCATGTGAGGAGAACGCCG
>JBBQMH010000135.1:0-3025 GCA_038328755.1 Candidatus Limnocylindrales bacterium | reverse complement strand
GCCTCGCGGACGCGCCACGCGGGCCACCGCTCGGTCACGACGACATCGATCAACTCGCCGTTCGCGGCCATCCCGACGGGGAGTGGCGCACCGAACGCGATCCGCGGCCGCGGCCGCGCGCCCTCGGTCCAGGCGACCGGCAGCCCGGCCGCATCGATGGCCTTCGCCCACGCCTCGGCGACGTCCCGCTGGGGTTGCTCGGGAGCGCCCGGAGCGCGTGCCACCACGAGGCGCCAGCGCTGGCGAGGCTCGGCGAGGCGCATGGGCGGGTCCGACACGTCTGGTAGTCTGCCCGACGATGGACGAGCCCGAACGGTCGCACGAGGACCGTGAGCCCGCCCCAGTGGCAACGACGGTGGCACTGACGCCGTCGAACGCGTGGGTCGACGACTTGCCGCCACCTCCCTTCGTGGACCGGACCTCCACCCCCGGCCAGCTCCGGTTCGCGCCGCTGTCACCACGGGTCGCGGTCTTGATCGCGGCCGCCATCGTCCTCGGTGTCCTGCTATGGATGGCGCGCGACGCGGTCCGCCCGTTCATCGTCGGGCTGCTGCTCGTCTACCTGCTCGAGCCGCCTGTGCGCTGGCTCGTCCGCCGCGGCATGCGCCGGACCATCGCGATCCTGCTCGTCTATGTCGTGGCGATCCTGGGCATCGTCGAGTTCGTGAGCCTCACGATCACGCCGCTCGTCGATGAGGTCATCCGGTTCGCGCAGGACCTTCCTGGTCTCGCGACGCAGCTCCAGGCGCAGATCGAGCGTGTGTCAGAGATCTACTCACGCCTTCAGCTGCCGGACGCCGTCCGCAACTGGATCGATTCGATGATCGCGGGCATCGGCCAGGGCGGAGGCGGCCAACCGGTCGTCGATATCTCGATCTTCTTCCCGGTGCTGACCGGTGCAGGCAGCGTCATCGGTGCGATCTTCGGTTACATCCTGTTGCCGGTCTGGGTGTTCTACATCCTCAAGGACCGAGTGGCCCTGACCGAACAATTCGATCGAAGCCTGCCACCGACCTGGCGCTTCGATGTCTGGGCGGTCCTGCGCATCGCCAAACGGGTCTTCGGGCAGTGGGTCCGGGGCCAGCTCCTGCTCGGGTTGGCCGTCGGCATCTTCACGTTCGTCGGCCTACTGGTGCTCAGCCGAACGGTGGATCCCGTGTTCGGGCGGTACGCGATCCTGCTCTCGGTGACCGCCGGCATCCTCGAGCTGCTTCCGATCATCGGTCCGATCATCTCGGCCGTTCCGGCTCTGCTCCTCGCGGCGACCGCAGGCGTCGAGCCGGTCATCGCAGCGCTCGTCCTGTACACGCTCGTCCAACAGGTCGAGAACAACCTGCTGGTGCCGAAGATCCAGGGGGACGCGGTCGAGATGCATCCGGCTGCGGTCATGTTCGCGATCATCATCGGTGGCGGGCTGGCAGGGCTCCTCGGGGCGATCCTGGCGTTGCCGGTCACTGCGGCCGCGCGAGACGTCGTCAGATACCTGTTCCGACGGCTCAGCCCCGGGGCGTCGCAGGCGCTGGCGAGCTCCATCGCGGGTCTGGGGCTCGAGGCACACGTGGATTCCCCCGTGGCGACCGACGGCGCCGTCGGCGCGGCGACGCTCGACCCCGCCACATCCGCCGATCCCGCCGCGACATGAGCGGTCCGAGCCCGGATCCATACAAGATCCTCCAGGTCGATCCCGAGGCCGAGGAGGAGGTCATCGTGGCCGCCTATCGACGCCTTGCCCGCAAATACCATCCGGACACGGCGACCGGCACCGAGGCGCTCGGCCGCATGCAGGCGATCAATGCCGCCTGGGAGCTGATCGGCGGCCCCAAACGACGCGCTGCCTACGACCGGCAACGGGCCATCCAGGAGGCGAGCTCTCGAAGCTCCGCGGCCGGCGGCAGCGCGGCGGCAGGCGCCCGCGAGGGCGGCACGGGCTCAAGCGCGTCCGACTGGGATCAGCCCCCGGGCGGCCAGCGTCCCGATCCGCCGCCGCCCCGTTCCGCTGGCGTACGACCGGCCCCGTCCGGGCGACCCATCGAGCCGGAGACCGTCTCGCGCGACTGGACGACCGGCCGATCATCGGTCGGCGGCGGTTACGAGCCCTCCATGCGCACGGCCGACGGCACGGGGGCGGCTGGCGATCCGCCGGGCAACCCATCGGGCAGCGTCATGAACTTCGGGCGCTACTCCGGGTGGTCGCTCGGGGAGATCGCGCGGAGGGACCTCGAGTACCTCGAGTGGCTCGATCGCATGCCGATCGGCCGACCGTACCGCGACCAGATCGACGAGATTCTTCGAGAGAAGGGCCGGCGTCGGTCGGCCGCCGCAGAAACGCGTGACCGACGAGGGCTATTCCGGCGACGCTAGTTTCGAGGGCCCCCGAACCCGAAACCCCAGTCACTCCACGCTACCGGGCGTATCGTCCCTATCGCCTGGCTGCTCCTACCACTCCGCCCTTGTCTGGCGGATGTTGACGCTCTGGAGGATCCCCAGGCCGATCGCCATGCTCACGAGGGACGCACCGCCGTGGGTCACGAACGGCAGCGGGATGCCGGTGATCGGCATGATCCCCATCACCATGCCGACGTTTACGACGAGTTGGAACAGCACCATCGATGCGACGCCGGCCGCGAACATCGTCCCGAACGGGTCTCGAGATCGCCAACCGGCCACGAGCACCCGCCACAGCAGCAGCGCGAACAGGGTGAACAGCACGACGCCGCCGATGAAACCGAGTTCTTCCGCGAGCACAGAGAACACGAAGTCGGTCGTCTGGACCGGCAGGAAATCGCCCTGGGCCTGGGTACCGTTGGTGAGCCCGCGTCCGAACCACCCGCCCGAGCCCACCGCGATCTGTGACTGGTAGAGCTGATAGCCGGAACCCGTGATATCCGGGGTCGGGTTCAGGAACGACGTAAGCCGTTCCTTCTGGTAGTCCCGCAGGATGTAGGTCCACGCGATGGGGACCATCGCGATGACGCCTGCGGCCAGTGCCCCGAGCCACATGAGGCTGGCGCCGGACATCCACAGC
>JBBQMH010000134.1:0-3073 GCA_038328755.1 Candidatus Limnocylindrales bacterium | reverse complement strand
AGCGCTTCGTCGAGATGCGCGAGATGTTCACCCAGACGATCGGGGCCTTGGCGGAGGCCGTCGACAAGCGCGATCCCTTCACGTCGTTGCACTCCGTGAGGGTCAAGGAGATCGGGATCGACATCGGGCGCGTCATGCGCGTCAGCGACTCCGAGCTCGAAGCCCTGGAGTGGGGCGGCCTGCTGCATGACGTCGGCAAGATCGGCGTCCCGGACCGTGTGCTCCTGAAGCCGGAACGGCTGACCAAGGAGGAGCGGACGATCATGAACTCGCATCCGGTCCTGGGTGCGCAGATCATCGCGCCGGTCACCAAGCTCGCGCCCGAGCTGCCGATCATCCGGCACCACCACGAGTGGTACAACGGCTCGGGCTATCCCGACCGCCTTATGGGTGACGAGATCCCGAAGCTCGCGCGCATCCTGCACGTGGCGGACGCGTTCGAGGCTATGACCGCCGCCCGCCCATACCGCATGACGCCCCTGACCAGGGAGCAGGCGCTGGGTGAGCTCCGCAAGTTCGCGGGAATCCAGTTCGATCCGGTCGTCGTCGATGCGTTCGTGCAGACGAATTGGGTCGACGGTATCGAAGACCCGGGCCGGACGGTCCAGCCGCGACCGATCCCCCTGATCGGGCAGGCAGCCAGCCGGATGGTGGGTGGGCACGTCGAGCCTGCTACGGCCGCGTCGACGACCGCCCTGTCGACCACTGCCCAGTCGACATCCGTCGAGCACGCCTGATCCGCGGACCGATCACTTCTTCTGGTCGTTCTCGTCCCGAAGTAGGCCCCGTTCGTCTCGCTCATCCGCCGTTCGGTCCCGAAGACTGGCGGCGGCATCCCGGTCGCGAGCGGTGCGCGCGCGCTCCAGGCGGTTCTGCTGCCGCTCGGTGGCTACGTGCTCTCGTGCGGTCTTCGACGCTTGGTAGTCCTCCTCGTCGGCTTCTGTCGGGTCGATGGCCGCTGCGTGCCGGCGATCCTCGGCCCCCTGGTCTCGGTCGGAGGCGGCCTGATCCAGCGCCGCGGTCATCTGATCGGAATCGGAGCCACGTTGATCGGCCCCGGAGATCTGCTGGTCGGAATTGGCAGCCGTCTGGTCGGCGTCGGCGAGGGCCTGGTCTGCCTTCGCGGCGCCGTGCGCATCGAGGAAGGCCTTTCGAGCCGCGATACCCGGATCCTGCGCCCGTTCCGGTCCGTCGCTGTCTGGTTCGTCGGTGTTCATCGGTCGCCTTGGGTGCCGGGTCAAGTGGGACTCTTCACGCAACCACGAATGTGCCGCGGCCGTGAGGATGGAATCACGCGACGGCCATCCGTCACGCCTGACGCCCGCCACTCCCCCTCAAGCATGATGACCCCGTGCTGATCGCCGGGATCCTGCTCGGGCTCCTCCTGGGCGTGCGAGCGGGCGGACGACTCGAGAACCTCGCCAATATCCAGCTTCGGTGGCCGCTGCTGCTGATCGCCGCGGTCCTCGTCCGGTTCGGCACCGAGGGCCTGCTGAACCTGCACGTCGATATCGTCGACACGCTGCGGGTGCCGCTCCTGGCCGCCGGGTTCGGGCTCTTGCTCATCGCCCTCTGGGTGAACCGCGGCTACCCGGGTCTGAGCGTCGCCTTCGTCGGCATCCTGCTCAACGGCATCGTCATCATCGTCAACGGCGGCCACATGCCGGTCTGGGCGACGAGCCTGACGGCCGCGGGCCTCACGCCGAACGATGTCACGAGCGCGCTGCACTTCGTCGTGCCGGGGGAACCGTCGGACTTCTTCCTGCGGGCGCTGATCCTCGGCGACATCGTCCCGGTGCCGATCCCGTTCATCCAGAACGTCGCCTCGCTCGGCGACCTGTTCCTGACCACCGGACTCGCGTTCTTCCTCTTCGCGAGCGTGGTGCGCGTCCCCACCCCGCTCGAGGAACACGAAGAGGCCGTCGTTCATGCCCGGCTCGCGGGCCTCGCGGGCCTCGCGGGCAGCGCCCGCCTGCCGCGTCCGGACGGGGGGCGAGGGGTCGCATCCGAGACGGGCCTGTCGCCGGCACTCCAGGACGCTGCCGCGCTGGAACGCCCGCAGGTCCTGGGCGGGTCGGGCGCCGGCCTCGCGTCGCCGGCCCTCGCGCCACTCCCCGAATACGCCGCCGGATTCCAGGACGCCGAGGCGGGCCCCGCCCCAACGATCACGCTCCCGCGCCCATCGCCCGAGACGCTGGAGCGGGTGCGACGGCACCCCTACGTCCGCCTCGGTCTGAACGGTTCGTTCACGGCCCTTTGGTCCGGGCAGCTTATCTCGCTGTTCGGCGATCGGCTCCACCAGCTCGCGCTCGCTGCGGCCGTGCTGGTCAGCACCGGATCGGCGCTCGCGACGGCCCTGGTGTTCGCGACCGCGACCGTTCCGAACCTGTTGCTCAGCCCGTTCGCCGGCACGCTGGTCGATCGATGGGACCACAAGGAGGTCCTGATCGTCAGCGACATCCTGCGCGCCGCGATCGTCCTGCTGATCCCACTGGCGATCGTGACGAACATCCTGCTCGTCTACCCGCTGGTGTTCGCGCTGACGTCGGTATCGATCTTCTTCCGGCCCGCGCGGGTCGCGATCCTGCCGCAGATCGTGCGGCCGGACGAGCTGCTGACCGCGAACTCGGCGCTGTGGATCGGCGAGACGATGGCCGACGTCATCGGCTTTCCGCTGGCGGGGCTCTTCGTCGTCGCCCTGGGCTCGTCGCTGCCGATCGCGTTCTGGCTCGATGGGGCGACCTACGCGGCGTCGGCCGTGCTGCTGGCCACGCTCGTCGTTCGCGGCCGGGATGAAGAGACCGAGACGACCGCCGTCGAGACAGGGAAGACCGGTGAGGCCACCGCGGAGCCGCCGTCGACTGGCGGACCGCCGCCGCAAGGCGCCATCGATGACGCCAAGCCTGGCTTCATGGGCGAGCTCAAGGCGGGCTGGCGGTTCCTGCGCGGCGAACCGGTGCTGCTCGCCAACACGATCCAATCGGCGATCGCCCAGCTGAGCGTCGGTGCGCTCGTCGCCCTGACCCCGGTCTACGCCAAGTCCGTGTACGGCGACCACCCGCTCGGCTGGCAG
>JBBQMH010000133.1:0-3177 GCA_038328755.1 Candidatus Limnocylindrales bacterium | reverse complement strand
TCGATACACTCGAGCGGTGACGAAGCGCGATCCGTATGTCGTCCTCGGCATCGCCCGGGACGCCTCGCAGGCCACGATCAAGGCCGCCTGGCGAAAGCTCGCCCGGATCCACCACCCGGACGTCGCGGGCTCAGACCCCGTCGCTGCCCGGACGGCAACCCGCAAGATGGCCGAGATCAACCGCGCCTACGAACAGATCGAGATCGAGGGTCCGGCCGGCTTCAGCGGCAACGGCGCCGATCCCGACTCGAGTACATCCAAACCCGCGCGGCCGACCAGGCCGGTCACAGCCCGGTTTGATACGTCGCAGACGTTCCGGCCCCGCGATCATCGGACCGGACCGGCGAGCTATCCACCCGGCCAGGAGCCGCCGCGTGGGGAGCGCGTGGATCGGGAGCCACCTCGTGCGTCCCAGCCCACCGGCCCGCTGAATCGGGCTCACGACCCGAAGTTTCGGCCAATGCCACTGCCGTCACTCGACGATGCCCGGACGCATCCGATCGATTTCGGAAAGTTCCACGGCCACCTCCTGGGAGAGATCGCCACGTTCGAGCCGAGCTATATCGACTGGCTCGCCCGGACGATCTCGCACGATCCGGAACTCGTCGCTGCGGCACGCGCACTTCAGGTGGACCTGGATACCCGCGCCGTGGTTCGCCGCCAGCGCCCCGCGCCGGTCCGCTGAACGTGGACGATCGCCCCTCGCATGAGCGGGAGGCGATCGTTGGTTCCGTTTCCGATCCGTCGCCCCGCGACGCGGGACCCGGCTCGAGGTCGAAGATACGTCCCTGGTTACTCGGCTCGTGAGGTCCGATCGAGATCCCCGTACCGACACCTGTCGTACCGGGCGTTCGACCGATCTTCCGTGACCGATACCTCGAGCGGGTCCTGATGGCCGTCGCATTTCGACGTGGCTGCACCGTAGGTCGATGATGGACCCGACGCCATAGGTCCCTCGTCATGCCAATGGCAGGTTCGATGGTTGATGGCGTGCGTGCACCAGTCCCGGGACCTCCGTACGGTTGCGCCCCAGGTGCACCGGGCGCGGCGGCACGCTCTTCCGACTGGCGGTAGGCTGCGGCGGTGATTCCACGATCCATGGCCCGGCAGCTCCTCGTCGCCGCGGCCGTCCTGATCACATTGTCCGGCTGCGCTGGCTCAGCGACGACGTTTGACCCAACCGTCCCGTGTGGCGTGGACGGCCGTGTCGCCGGTGCCTACCCCGACCTCGAGGCCAAGGTCCCGACCACATTCGAGGGCAAGGGCCCGAGGTCCCTGGATTCGGGTCGGCACTGCTCGGAGGCTGCGCTCGGATCGTTGATCGTTCACGGCGTGTCGGAGGTCGACTACGCGGGTGCCACCTGGGATCTCGGAAGCGGGACCGGCGTCTCCAGCGCCATCTTCCGGCTGCCTGGTGGGGAGCTCCCGGCGACCTGGATCGCCGAGTTCTACGACATTGGCGCCCGGACGGCGAAGCGCACTGAGAACATCGCGACAAGCAGTCCGACGATCGAACGGGCAGGGGTCGTCTATCGGCTCGACACGCTCAACAACCTCTCTCTCCAGACCGTCATCGTCTGGGGGGACGGTCCGTACGTCCGCGTCGTGCTCGTCGCGACGTCGGTCGATCCATCCGCCAGCCGTGCCGCCCACGATGACCTGGTGGCCCGCACCGTAGCCGCCACCACCGCGGTCCAGACTGGCGCCGCTACGTCACCGGTCAACCCGTGAGCCCGTGCTAGAGTCGGTCGCGAGATGAGTACGCCGTCGGACGCCTGGGCCCGAAGACGAGCGGCGTGGCGGATCGAGCGTCTTGATCCAGCCCGCGCCCGAGCCCCCGAGCGCCGGTCACGCTTCGTGACGCTCGGCGACATCCCTCTCGAGCCGCTATATGGACCGTGGTCCCTCGAGAGCGCGGCGGATGGCGAACCGGCCGGCGCCGGTGGGCCGACGGCAGTGGACCACCATGGGGATCCGATCCAGGCGGGCCGCTGGGACGACGCTGACCAGGCCCGCGACCTCGGATTCCCCGGTGAGCCGCCGTTTACCCGTGGCGTCCATCCAACTGGCTACCGCTCGCGCCTCTGGACGATGCGCATGTTCGCCGGGTTCGGGGCGGCCGAGGACACGAACGCCCGCTTCCGCCAGTTGCTCGATGCTGGCCAGACCGGCCTGTCCATCGCCTACGACATGCCGACCCTCTATGGCTACGACACCGACGATCCCGAGGCAGAGGGCGAATTCGGGACCTGCGGCGTCGCGGTGAGCTCGCTGGCCGACATGGAGGTCCTGGTGGGAGGCCTCCCGCTGGATCGCGTCTCCACGTCGATGACGATCAACTCGCCGGCCGCCCCGATCTGGGCGATGTACATCGTCGCAGCGGAGAAGTCGGGCGTTCCGCGCGCGGCCCTCGAAGGCACCACCCAGAACGACATCCTCAAGGAATTCGTGGCTCAGAAGGAGTTCCTCTTTCCGCCAGAACCCTCACTCCGACTGGTCACCGACACGATCGAATTCGGAACCCGAGAGATGCCGAAATGGAACACGGTCTCGATCTCCGGCTATCACATTCGTGAGGCCGGCTCGACGGCAGTCCAGGAGCTCGCCTTCACGATTGCGGACGGCATGGCCTACGTCGAGGCGGCGCTGGCTCGCGGGTTGCAGGTGGACGAATTCGCGCCACGGCTCAGCTTCTTCTTCAACTCGCACAGTGACTTCTTCGAGGAGATTGCCAAGTTCCGCGCCTCTCGGCGGATCTGGTGGAAGCTGATGACGGAGCGCTACCACGCCGGGAACGAGCGCTCGACCTGGATGCGCTTCCATACCCAGACGGCAGGCGTATCACTGACGTCCCAGCAGCCGCTCAACAACCTGACCCGGGTCGCCACACAGGCGCTCGCCGCCGTGCTTGGCGGCACACAATCCCTGCACACGGACGCGTACGACGAGGCGCTCGCTGTGCCGACGGCGGCGGCCGCCCTGCTCGCGCTGCGCCAGCAGCAGGTGATCGCCGAGGAGACCGGCGTCGCCTCGGTGGTCGATCCGCTTGGCGGGTCGTGGTTCGTGGAAGCCCTGACCAACGAGGTCGAGCGCGACGTCTGGCGCTACCTCGACGAGATCGACCAGCGAGGCGGCATGGTTGCCGCCATCCGCGAGGGGTACCCGCAGCGCGAAATT
>JBBQMH010000132.1:0-3398 GCA_038328755.1 Candidatus Limnocylindrales bacterium | reverse complement strand
AGCTCCTGGTTCAGCTCGATAACGACAAGCTGACCACGCACCCGATCGCCGGCACGCGACCGAGGGGTGCCGATGCACGGGAGGACGCGATCCTCGCCGAGCAGCTGCAACGGGATCCCAAGGAGCGAGCCGAGCACGTGGTGCTGGTGGATCTCGGGCGCAACGACCTTGGGCGGGTGGCCCGCGCTGGCACGGTGACCGTCAGCAAGTACATGGAAGTCGAGCGCTACAGCCACGTCCTCCACCTCGTGTCGCATGTCGAGGCACGCCTCAAGCCGGATCTCGACGCGCTTGACGCACTGCGAGCCGTCTTCCCGGCCGGAACCCTGTCCGGGGCCCCCAAGATCCGAGCCATGCAGCTGATCGCGGCCGCGGAGAAGGAGCGCCGCGGCCTGTACGGCGGGGCCGTCGGCTACCTCGGCTATGACGGGAACCTGGATACCGCGATCACGATCCGGAGCGCCGTCCTCAAGGACGGGCGCGCTCATATCCACACCGGTGCCGGCATCGTCGCCGGCAGCGTCCCGGCGAAGGAATTCGAGGAAACCGAGCACAAGGCGGGTGCACTCAGGCGTGCCATCGAACTGGCCGCCGGGCCCGGCCCACAATCGCGCGGATCGGCCCCGGCGAGCTCAGACACGCCGGTGAGCCCAACCACGCCGGCCAGCGAGACCCCCACGTGATCCTCGTGGTCGACAACTACGACAGCTTCACTTTCAACCTCGTCCAGGCGCTGGAGGCGACCGGGGCGCGGGTCACGGTGCTGCGCAACGACGCCATCGACCGGACCGGCGTCGAAGCCCTGGCGGATGATCCCGAGGCCGATCTTCGCGGCATCGTGATCTCGCCCGGTCCCGGGAATCCGGACGACGCCGGCGTGTCCATGGACGCCATCCGGGTGGCCGCCGATCGGGAGATCCCGCTACTCGGCGTCTGCCTCGGCATGCAGTCGATGGCCGCGGCGTTCGGCGGATCCATCGTGCGCGCGCCGACCCTCGTCCACGGCGAGGCGTCCGAAGTCACCCACGATGGAACCGGGCTGCTGGCGGGCATGCCACCGAGCTTCATGGCGGCCCGCTACCACTCGCTCGCGATTGATCCCGGGACGCTCCCGGCCGAATTCCGCGTGACGGCCATCTCCGAAGTGGATCGCGTGATCATGGGCATCCGTCACGTCGCCCTGCCGATGGAGGGCGTGCAGTTCCATCCTGAAAGCGTCCTGACGCCCCAGGGCCCGCACCTTCTTGCCAACTTCCTGCGTCTGGCAGGGGAAGGCGTGGCTTCGCTCCTGGATGACGCGACAGGGACGTTTGCGACGGCCGGGCTCGCGGAGCGCCATCCGAGTCCGGAGGAGGACCGATGAGCGATGCCGTTCGCGCCGCCCTCGCGTCTGTCATCGAAGGCGGAACCCTCGACCTCGAAGAGGCGCGCCGGGCGATGGGCTCGGTCATGGACGGGGAGGCGACCCCGGCCCAACTGGCGGCCTTCCTCGTGGCGCTCAGGATGCGCGGCGAGACGATCGATGAGCTTGCCGGGTTCGCGTCAGCGATGCGTTACCGGGTCCTGCGGGTCGAGGCGCCGGTCGGCACGATCGACGTGGTCGGGACAGGTGGCGACGGCTCGGGCACCTTCAACATCTCGACGACCGCGGCGCTCGTGGTCGCAGCGGCCGGGGTGCCGGTTGCCAAGCACGGCAACCGGGCCATCACGTCCCGTTCGGGGGCGGCCGACGTCCTCGATGCCCTCGGCGTTCGCGTGGAGCACACGGCCGAATCCGCGGCCGCGGATCTTCGGGCGTTCGGGTTTGCGTTCCTGTTCGCACCGAGTTTCCACCCGGCGATGCGCCATGCCGGCCCGACCCGCCGCGAGATCGGCGTCCGGACGGCCTTCAACCTGCTTGGGCCGCTCACCAACCCCGCCGGGACGACCCGCGCGTTGATCGGCGTCGGCGACGCGACCGCCGCATCCCGGATCGCCGCGGTCGCGAGACGGCTCGGGACCGACCGAACGCTGGTCGTCCACGGCGCCGGTGTCGATGAACTTCCACTAGACGGCAGCGGCGTCATTCGCGATGTCTCCGCGAGCGGCATTCGCCGGTCCACGGTCGATCCCGGTCGCCTGGGGCTGCGGGCGGCGGCGACGAGCGAGCTACGCGGTGGTTCAGCCGAGGAGAACGCTGCGCTGACGGTCGAGGTCCTCGAGGGCCGGGGTGCTGCTCGGCGTGACGTCGTGCTCCTCAATGCCGGCGCGGCGCTCGTCGCCGCGGGTCTCGTGCGTGCGATCCGCGACGGGATCGTGATCGCAGCCGAGACGATCGATGGCGGCGCTGCCCTGCGGCTGCTGGAGCATCTTCGTGAGGCGAGGCGCGCCGCCGACGAGGCCGCTCAGAGCGCGGACGGTGGAGCCGTCTGATGCCTGCGAAGGACATGGCGGCGCACCGGGCGGCCAAGCGAGGTGCGACAGGTATCGTCGCCCAGATCGCGAGCCGTCGCCGGACCGATATCCGGGCCGAGCTGGCAGCCATCGAGCGCTCGAAATTGCGACGAATGGTTCGCTCCGCCGCGCCTGTCCGCCCCGTAGCGGAACGCCTGGCGGCGCCTGGTCTGCATCTGATTGCCGAGATCAAACGCGCGTCGCCGTCAGCCGGCACGATTGCCGCCGCGAACGACGACATCGTCGCTCGTGCTCAGGCCTACGAGCGGGGCGGCGCGGCCGCGATCTCGGTCCTCTGCGAACCGCACTGGTTCAGGGGAGCCGTTTCGGACCTGACCTCGATCCGGGCGGCGGTCTCGATCCCGGTCCTGGCCAAGGACTTCGTGGTCGAGGCCAGACAGCTCGATCTGCTGCGTGCCGCAGGAGCCGACCTCGTCCTGCTCCTGGCTGTGCTGCATCCCGGACCGCGCCTCGGCCAGCTCGTCCGCCGAGCCTTCGACCTGGGTCTCGAGCCGCTCGTCGAGGCGCACGACGAGGGTGAGCTGGAGCGCGCGCTCGCGACCGATGCGCGACTCATCGGTCTCAACAATCGTGACCTCCGGACGCTCGAGGTCGATCCGGAGCGGGCGTCGACCATGATCGCGCTGGTCCCCGAGGATCGGATCGTCATCGCTGAATCGGGGGTCCGTGAGCCAGCAACCGTGCGTGGCTGGCGGGCCCTCGGGTTCGACGCGGCGCTCGTCGGTGAGGCGCTGGTCCGGGCCGCCGAACCCGAGGCTGCTGCGCGCTCCTATGTTGCGGCGGGTCGGTCGCCGACCGATCCGGCGAACCAGGACCGCATCCCGTTCGTGAAGATCTGCGGCGTGACCGACCGGGCCGGGATCGAGGCCGCGGTCCGGGCCGGGGCGGACGCCGTCGGTCTCAACCTCGTCCCCGGTACGCCGCGGGCACTGGAGCTGGGCGAG
>JBBQMH010000131.1:0-3448 GCA_038328755.1 Candidatus Limnocylindrales bacterium | reverse complement strand
GAGCCCATCGAAGGCCTCCGGTAGCCCCAAAGCCTGGCGGAGCCAGTCGACCACGACCTCCTCGAGCTCGGTGCCGATCGGCGAGGTCCGCCACAGCATCGCGTTCTGGCCCATGGCTGCGGTCAGCATCTCGCCGAGGATCCCCGGCCCGGACCCCGTCGTCGCGAAGTAGGCGAGGAATCCCGGGTGCTGCCAGTGCGTCGCGTTCGGCTCGATCAGGCGCCGGTAGTCGTCGAGGATCGTGGCGAGCGGTTCGGGTGCCTCCGGCGGCGCGGCCGGGAACATCGGGCGCAGCGAGCCCGGCTCGATCGGGGGGAAGACCGGCCGCTCCTCGACGGTCTCGAGGTAGTCGGCCATCAGGTCCACCACGGCGTGGGCGGCGGCGCGGAACGCCGCCGGCTCGATGTCGGTCAGGCCATCGCGCTGCGCATCGTCGATGCCCAACTCGTCCTCGTTCAGATGGAGTTCCCCATCTCGCGCATGAGCTCCTCCATCTGCGGGCCGACGGCTGCGAACAGCGCGGCCGTCCCGACGATCGCCAGCCCGACGACGAGCAGGCCCACGAGCAGGCACCCGATCACGGTCGCGCCGTCGCCACTCGAGGCGGAACGGATCACGAGCGAATTCGCGAATTTGTCGTGGAGGCCCTGCCGGCGATCGTTCGTGATGACGGTGAAGAACAAGAACAGCAACAGGGCGAACTGGAGGATCCCGGCCAGTGACTGGAAGGCCGGGATGAGCGCGAGGAGCGACAGTGGAGCACCAAGCGCGGCCCAGCGCTTGACGGCCGCGCCGAGGGACAGCGTCCCGCCGGTCGGGGCATCGACGACCTGCATCCGCAGGCCACGCATGCCGGGCGTGGCGCGCCCGCCACTCGTCCAGAACCCGACGAAGTAGATGAACGAGATCGCGATGGAGATCAACTGGAGAAGGATGAGCTCGGGGGTCACTGTCATGACGACGCTCCCCGACGTGCCATTGCGCGACGCCTCGAATGCATCGCGGAAGAGGCTCGCGTAATCGACGACGAAGAAGGTGATGACCGTCGGGACGACCCCCACGAGGAGGGCATCGATCAGGTAGGCGACGATGCGGGCACCTATGCCGGCGATGACGAAGCCTTCGCGTCCGGGGGCGGCGGTCGGCGGAGGGGGTGCGGCCCAGCCGACCACCGGGGCGGTCGGTGAGGTCGGTGGCAGTTGCCCGCTCGCGTCTGGCGCCACCGACGGGCTCGCGCTGATGATCGGGCTCGCCGGCGGCGGTGTGGCGGGCGTCTCCCAGGGTGTCGCGGGGGGTGTGGCGGCGGCGGCGGGGGCATCGGGTGGGGGCGCGCCAGGCGGCGTCCAGGCGACGGTGGGCTGGTTCTCTGGCGCGGTCGGGTCGTCGGGCGCGGTGCCGTCGGGCTTGCGCTCGAGGTCGTCCGGTGGCTGCGTCATCGTGCTCCCCTTCCCTGCGTCGACACGATCGCCATCATAGGTGGCCGACGAAGCACCGCGCAGCGCTGCACGAGGAACGATCCCCTAGATCGACTCTCCGACATTCGAGAGGATCGCGCTCACTTGGCCGCCCAGGAAGATAAGGGCGACGATGGAGAGGAGGAAGAGCCCGATCAACACGATCGCGATGATGAGGCAGGCCGTCAGGAGACGGTTGCTGCCACTGGCGGGCTGCGGCACCCAGCCGGTCGGAGCGCCCGGGGCGGCGGGGCCCGGCGCTGCGGCAGGGTCGGCGGACGTCAGTACGTTGGGAATCGGGGGCGGTACCGGCGTCGCATCGGGCGGGGCTGCTGGTGCGCCCCAGCCTGTGGCGGGGGCCGGCTGACTCGCAGGAGTCGGTGGCGTTCCCCACCGTGTAGCTGGAGCGGGCTGGCTCGGCGGCACAGGCGGTGCACCCCAGCCTGTGGCCGGCACAGCGCCGGGCGCGGACGGGTCCGGAGCGGCCGGAGGCGGCGCCCAGGCCTCGGTCGGCGCGTCGCTGCTCGGTGGCTCGTCTGGCGACTGGCTCGGCGGTTCGACCTGAGCGCCGGGCTCACCAGGATCACGCTCGTCCGGTGGCTGTGTCATCTCCACTCCCCTTCGGTCATCGGGTCGTGGACAGCATAGGTCGCGGGCGTCGGGCCATTACTCCGAAACGGTCGGCGCCGCGGCTGGCTCCACCGGTCCCGGAGCGTTCAGCCAGGCCGGAAGCTCAGGTTGCAGCGGCGGGGCCACCGGGCCAGTCAGGACATGCAAGAGGCGGATGAAGACGACCGCATCGACCACGAGGAACGGGCCGTACAGGAGACTCCCGAGGAACTGGCCGATCGTGGTCGGTCCGACAGCGGCGAATGCGAACGAGAGGGCCGCCGAGACCACACCAGCCGCGAGGCCGACGACCAGGGCAGTGACGAACAGCCAGCGGAATACGATTCCCAGGTGTCCGCGGGTGATCTGCCAGGAGCGCCGGATCGCCTCGATGGGACCGCCACCCCAGAGCAGAAGGATCGGCGCGAGCGCCAGTCGCAGGAACACGAAGAAGAAACCCACGAGGCCGCCGATCGCCGCCACGAGGAAACCGAAAGCCACGGCGTTCAAGGCGAACGCGATGAGGAAGACGACCGCAAGCAGTAACCAGGCAACGATCACCAGCAGCAGGAAGGCGAGCGTCTGGAGGAAGATGCGCCACGCCAGACCGCCGAGCCCGGGACCGAACGGCCGAGGAGGCTCTCCGTCGTCGAACTGCTTGGCCAGCCGATACGCGAGCGCAGCGGTCACCGGCGTAAGGACGATGCTCAGCACCGTAGATAACACGATGATCGGGACCAGGGACCGGAAGTAGGCCTCCACTTCGGCCTGCGTCGCAAACGGCGCCGGCGCGAACGGCGGCTGCCCATAGGGGGCTCCAGGGCTTGCCGGCAGGGCCAGGATCGGGATGAAGCTGACCGCCATGAGCAGGGTCGGCGCCCACCAGTAGGAGGGCTTGGCCACGACGCGGATCGCGAACCCGAGCGCGTCGAGGACGGAATCCCGGACCGGCGCGGGAGGAGTCACTGGCCCCCTCCAGACATGACGGCTGCGGCCGTGTTACGCCTCGACGGGCACCGGGTACACGTCGTCCGCCGGATGCCCGGCTCGCTCGTGGATGCGCCGCACGGCGTCGGCGTCGGGTGCTTCCGAGATGCACCAGACCAGGCCCGATTCCGGGTCGCCCCACGCGTGCTGGAAATCGACGCTCTCGTCGGCCTGGATATCCAGGTCGGCCTGGTGGGCGGCCTTGAGGGCCTCCGGGGTCACGCCGTGCATGCTGCGATGGACGTCCATAAACTTCGGCATCGGATGCCTCCCTGCTTCGATATCCCCGGTCAGGACCCGCGATTCGTGCGGGAGATTTGGTCGGGGCGGCCGGATTTGAACCGACGACCACCAGTCCCCCAGACTGGTGCGCTACCAGACTGCGCCACGCCCCGACG
>JBBQMH010000130.1:0-3509 GCA_038328755.1 Candidatus Limnocylindrales bacterium | reverse complement strand
GCGTTACTCAGCCGTCCGCCACTAACGATCAGAGCAAGCCCTGATCGTCCGTTCGACTTGCATGTCTCATGCACGCCGCCAGCGTTTATCCTGAGCCAGGATCAAACTCTCCGAAAATGCACAGCCTTGCGGCTGCGACTTGTTCCGAGGGTTTGACCGCTCGCACATCCGTTTTCTTGTTCCGGATTTTCCTGCCACTCTTCAGTTGTCAAGGTGCGGCACCCGAGGCGCGACGGCGACCGGCGCAGACCGCCAATGATGAGGCTTTCTGGCCGGGGCGTCAAACCCAGGCGCCCGCCCGATCCGAGCGTCAGCCCGGGGAGGGATTCGCCTCCGATGGGAGGCAACGGCCGCGAATGCTAGGGCGTGGTGGGGTCGACTGTCAAACGGCCAGAAGTCCGGTTCCGGAACGGGACGAATCAGATCGGGCTCGACTCCACCAGGAGCACGAACGCGGCCCCCGACAGCCACGACATGAGGCCCAACTCGACGCTGGGCGAAGCTCCGAAGACGGCGGTCGCGACCAGGTAAATCACGAATCCGACGAGAGCCGCGGCCGCGGCCTTGAGGAGACGCAGGGCGATCTCGGCGAGGAGCTGACTCACGCCGACCGCTCCCCGATGGCGCGCCGGCCCTGGAGCGCCCGGATGAGGGTGACTTCGTCGGCGTACTCGAGGTCGCCGCCGACCGGGATGCCGCGGGCAATGCGCGTCACCGAGCCGACCTTGTCTCGGAGTCGCTCGTCGAGGTACATCGCCGTGGCCTCCCCCTCGAGGGTCGGGTTCGTGGCGATGATGACCTCCTGGAAATTGGAGCCGTCGGCCGCCGCGTCATCGACCCGGGCGATCAACTCGCGAATGCGGAGTCGGTCTGGCCCGATGCCATCGATCGGCGAGATCGCGCCGTGCAGGACGTGGTAGGTCCCGCGGAATTCGCCGGTCCGCTCGAGGGCGAGAACGTCCAGCGGCTCTTCGACAACGCACACGCGACGCGTGTCGCGCCCGGAGTCGCGGCAAATCGGACATCTCGGCGCATCGCTGATGTTGAAGCAGACCTCACAGAACACGACCTGCTCGCGGACGGCGATCAGGGCCGCTGCGAGCGACCGTGCCTCCGCATCCGGCGCACGGAGGATGTGGTAGGTCAGCCGCTGGGCCGTCTTGGGACCGACGCCGGGCAGCCGATTGAATGCCTCGATGAGGCGGGCGACCGGTTCGATGAGCGGCGTTGCCACGAGGGGTCAGCGCCCGAGGAGGCCGCCGAGGCCACCGGCTCCACCAAGACCGCCGGTCAACGCCCCCATCTTCTCGTCCGCCAGGCGGCGCGATGCCTCGAGGGCGTCATTGACGGCGGCGACCACGAGATCCTGGAGCATCTCTACATCGTCGGGATCGACGGCCGCCGGGTCGATGGTCACGGACCGAAGCTCCTGCTTCCCTGTGACGACCGCCTGCACGACGCCGCCGCCCGAGGATCCGTTGACCTCGGTCGATCCGAGCTCGTCCTGGATTCTCGCCATGTCCTGCTGCATCTGCATCGCCATGCGTTGCAGGTTCGCCATTCCCATCAGTTGCGCTCCTTGCCCGCTGATCGAGCTGTTCAGTCTGGCGGAAGACGTCCCCGCGTGCTCAGACGCCCAGTGCCGTGCGGGATCGCCAGGTCAAGAGACCTCGCCGGCATCGGGCTCGTCGGTGCCGAAGATCCGGCGGGCTTCGGCGAGCACGTAGGCTGCATCGGCGTCAGCCGGGAGTTCCGGGACGAGGTCCAGGTTCGTTGCCACGCAACGGACGCCAACGGACCGCCCGAGTACCGCCCCGATCCCCTCTTCCAGGACGCCTCGTCGCCGTTCCGCGACGGCTCGAAGGAACCCCTGATCCTCGGGGAAGCCCAGGGTCACGATGCCATCCTCGACGCTGATGGGACGGCAGACGGCGATCAGTGGCTTGGTGGGCGGATGCGCGCTCACGCGAATCACGACCTCGGCCCAGCGACTGCGCAGGACATCCAGATCGGACCCTGGGATGGCTGGCTGGTTGGCCGGTTCGATCGATGGCGGCGAGGCGGGTGGCGCGTTCCGGGCCGTCTCGCCGACTGCCGCATCCGCGGCGGCATCGGGAGTCGCGGTGGCGGCGGGACCAGGTGGCGTCGGGGCTTGGCGATCTGTTCGTGGTTTCGGCTCGCTTCGGACCGCCCGCGCCGGGGAGGTCGCTGCGGTCGCGATGGTCTCGCGCGGATGCGCGGGCGTGGGCGTGGGCGCAGCCACCTTGGTGGTGCGCGCATTGGCCGGGTGATTATCGAGCGGGAAGAGTGCGAGTTCCAGCTGGAGGCGGATGCCGCCGATCCCGGCCCGGTTCGGTTCGATCGCAGCCAGGCGCCGGGCGACCCCGACCAGGTCCGCCACCGCGTGCGGCAGGGGTTCACCCTCGGCCTGCCGGACCGTGCTGCCAACGAGCCCGCCGCGCACCCGGTCCACGACCTGATCCAGGAACGACCGGAGATCCCGCCCGCGGTCCTCGAGCTCGTCGAGGAGCCTGACGCCGGCGGCGACATCGTTCGTGACGAGCGCCGCCGCGAAGGCGTCGACCGTATCCGCGCCGGCGAGGCCGAGAAGGTCGCGCACCGCGTGTTCGTTGAGGGACTCGCCGGCCGAGGCCAGTAACTGGTCGAGCATCGATTCCGCGTCGCGCATCCCGCCGGCAGCCAGCCTGGCGATCAGGTGGATCGCGGCGGGCTCTGCCGCCCGCCGGTCGCCTTCGAGGATCCGGCGCAACTTGCCCTCGATCTCGGCGACCGTCAGGCGCCGCACGTCGAATCGCTGGAGCCGCGACAGGATCGCCGGCGGGAAATCCTGTGGATGGGTCGAGGCAAACATGAAGACGACGAAGTCGGGGGGCTCCTCGAGCGACTTCAGCAGCGCGTTCCAGGCGTCCTTCGTGATCTGGTGAGCCTCATCGAGGATGTAGACCTTGCGCTTGAGATCCGTCGGGGCGTAGTTGATCCGCTCGCGAAGTTCCCGGATCGCGTCGATGCCCCGGTTCGAGGCCGCGTCGATCTCGACGAGATCGAGCGCCCGGCCCTCCCGGATGGCGACACACGATGGGCAGGCATCACACGGATCCCCGTCCTGGAGATTGGTGCAGTTGACGGCCTTGGCGAGGATCCGGGCGAGGGACGTCTTGCCAGTCCCGCGCGGCCCAACGAACAGCACCGCGTGCGCAACGCGACCCGTGCGAACGGCGTTCTGGAGCGTCTGGACCACCGCACCCTGCCCGACGATCTGGGCGAACGTCTGGGCGCGCCAGCGGCGGTAGATCGCCTGGTGCGGCGCGCCGGGAGTGGACGTCACAGGTTCCGTTGGGCTCGAGGCGCTCTTGGTCACGACGCTCCTCGGGGGCCGATTGATGGTTTGCCAAGTATGCCGTGCACCCCCTGTCGACCGAGCCGCGCCCGGGCCCACCATCTCAAGCGGCTCGGACCAGGCCGTTCCGCGGCACCCGGCGAAGATCGCT
>JBBQMH010000129.1:0-3524 GCA_038328755.1 Candidatus Limnocylindrales bacterium | reverse complement strand
CGCCGAAAAGATCACGAACCCGGTGGCCGGGTCCGCCACGACGAGGTTCGGGCCCAGCGGGACCATCACCAGGGCGAGGGCCGCCAGTCCGAAGAGGAGTGCCGGCGCGAACGCCCAACCGTGCGCGTCGGGGCGTTCGGTGGTGCGCTGCTGCTGGACGAGGAGGGCCGCGCCAGAGCGGAACGGGTCGGCGAGGAGGACGGGCAGACGAATGGGCGCACCGGCCACGGCGGACCCGATCCAGCGGTCAAGAACGGCCACGAGATAGACCCCTGCCAGCATCGTCAGGGCTGTCGCGACAAGGGCGACCTCCACAGACGCGTACGGTCTCATGCCACGGCCGCCGCCCGGGCGAGCTGCAGCGCGTGGGCCGCCTCTTCGAGGTCGATGTCGAGGCTCACGACCGTGGCCACCGCATCGCCCCACTCCGTTTCGCGCAGGAGCTGGGGCACGAGCGCCAGGAGGCGGGCGCTCGCGGCAGTGCCGGACTCGAGCCGCCCGCGCGGCGATTCGACCCGGCCGATCAGGCTCGTTCGGACGTCCCCGGCGCGGCCCGCGAGGTCGAGCGACTGAGCGGCCTCGGCCAGCCGGACGGCCCAGCGCGCGGCCGCGTCGCCGCCATCGCGCACGATCGGCTCGAACCCTAGCGCGCGGTACGCCGGATCGTCGAGTCGGCTGTCCTCGATGAGGCCCGCCGCGCGAGCGACGGGACCGGCGCCGAGGCCCGCGAGGTCATCCGCCGACACCTTGCCCACGCCTCGCGTCGACCAGCGGGTCACCTGGGTCCAGGCGACGAGCCGGGTGAGCCGACGGATGGCTTCGCCGTCGTCCGGCTGCACCCGCTGTGCCAGTATGAGCGCCCGAACGCCGAGCGCCGTGAGGCCGTGGGCGACAAGGGCGTCTGCGAGCCAGCGCAGGTGCTCGCGGGCACGGGCGAGCTCGAGCTCGTAGATCGGAACGGGCTCAGAGAGCGCCCGCAGGAACGGTCGCAGGGCCGGCCGCGGCTCGCCGACCGGCGACTCAAGAGCATCCTCCCCGATCGCCACATCCAGCACGAGGTCGCCGGAGAACCGGATGTCGAGGACGAGGCCGGACGGGAACCGCGGGAAGAACGGACCGACCGAGATCGGCACGACGTCGAGGCGCAACCCGTCCGGATCCGGCCCCAGTTCGGCCAGCGGGCGCCCATACGGCGTGCCGCCGGTCATCCCACTGCCGCCCTGGCCGTACGGTCCCAAACCTCGCCACTCGGCCTGATCAACGTCGGGCAGGATGGCAGGCTCGGATGGGCGCCGCCCCGTGAGGAGGTCACGATAGGCGGCGACCATGACCGCGACCGGGTCACCGTCGGTGATGACGATCGCGGGTGCCCCGGGAAGGGAAGCGAGCTCGCCCTGGGGTGCCCACAGGACGGTGGCACGCGGGTGCGGCAGCGCGTCGTGGACGCGGGCGAGGGTGGCCGCATGAACGCCGGCGATGGGACCCGCAACGATGAGGACGGACGCGGCCTTCGGTGTATCGAGGATGCGGATCTCGGATCGCAGCCGAAGATCCTGGACGGCGGCCCGCGCGCCGCTCCCAGCCACCGCGAACACGGGCACGCGAGCCTGGGCAGCGAGCTGCTGGAGGCGGCTGGTCAGGCCCACTCGAGGGCCCGTTCGCGCCACGCATAGAGGATGCCGAGGAGGAGGATCGCGATGAACATGCCCATCTCGACCATCGCGATGGCCCCCTCGCTGACGAAGACGACCGCCCATGGATACATGAAGACCATTTCCATGTCGAAGGCGAGGAAGATCAGCGCCATCGGGTAGTAGCGGACGTGGTAGCGGTTCCAGGCGTGGAATCGCGGCTCCGAGCCGCCGGCAAATGGCATCCGTTCCGGGACCGACTGGTGGTGGCTTCGGCGGGAGTCCCCGACGAACCACAGGCCGAGCACGACCGCGAACGCCGTCACGAAGACGGCGAACGCGATGCCGAGCGGAGCGAGGGGGACCACGCCGTCGTGAGCGGGCGATCCGCCTAGACGTAATCCGCGGGCGACTCGCGGAAGCTGTCGGCGCAGTCCTGGCTACAGAAGTAGTAGGTCGTCCCCTCGTGCTCGATCGAGGCAACCGCCTCGCTCGGCTGGATCTTCATGCCACACACCGGATCCTTGACGAGCTGTGCCTCTTCGGACATCTATTTCCTCCTAGAGTGGATGACCTGGAATGCCTTCCGCGCAACATGTCGACCTGAGCAGCCGCCACCGCAGAAGGGGATGCTACGCCGTCCAGGTTCTTCCGGACGGGCACCAGCGCGCGGGCCCGGTGGCCAAGGCCAGAAGGGCCAGTGACTAAAGGTGTACCGCGACAACGTCGAACTACACCCTTGTAGCACATTGGTGGCAGACGCGAGCAGCCGGCTCGGGCGATGCTCTGATCGGGTCGACACAGCGTGATACTCGGCGTTTGGTCGCGGGCGATCGAAAGACCCCGATGCGTGCTGGGCCCCCTCCACCTGGCTAATCAAAGCCTCCGCCACGGACGGAAGAAATGAAGCCAATCGCGGGCATGAGACTCGCCGCACTCTTTGGGGTCATCGTGCTCGTGGCGATGGCAGCGGCGGGCTGCCAAAGCCAGTCCGGCGGCTCATCAGGTTCGGCCGAGATCGTTCTCGAGGAAATGCGCTTCACGCTGAACCGGATCGACGCCAAGGTCGGCGTGCCGCTCACAGTGACGTTGACGAATCGCGGGACGGAACGCCATGACCTCAGCTTCGCATCAGTCCACATGCCGGGCCTGCTCGGGGTCGAGTCGATCCTGGAGCCGGGTGAGACGCGGACGATCACGCTGCTGTTCGACGAGCCCGGCACGCATACGTTCAGCTGCACGGTGCCTGGCCACGCCGCGGCCGGGATGACCGGCGCTGCCTTCGTCACGCCGTGACGAGCCCGATCGGGACCGAGCGCGCCGCCGCCGTCCGTTGCCCGGGAACGATCTCGCGAGGCGCACGCGGGTGGAACAATGTCGACGTATAGCGCCCTGGCCGACGCCTCAGGTCAATGCTCCCATCTGCATTGGCAGACGACTCCAAGAGCCAATCAGCTGGTCGCGGCGGGTGAGGCCGTCCAGACCGCCTACGGCTCGAGGGGATCTGCGCTCCGCCGGCGCATGTTCCCGCACTATCCTTCATTCCGGGGTGGAGGCCAATGCGCATGAAGCCTGACTTGACCGCTGACGGCGACCAGTCCTCGGGCGAGATGGAGGCGACGATCGCGAGGCTCCTTGCCCCGGGCATGGGGCTGTTGGCGGCCGACGAGAGCCTCGGTACGATCGCTCGCCGCTTCGAGCAGGTCGGCATCGAGTCGACCGAAGCGACTCGCCGCGCGTATCGCGAACTGTTGTTCACGGCACCCGGCATCGGCGAGCAGATCAGCGGGGTAATCCTCTTCGACGAGACGATCCGCCAGCAGACCGCGGACGGGACGCCATTCCCGCAACTCCTCGAGCAGCTCGGCGCCGTGCCCGGGATCAAGGTCGACC
>JBBQMH010000128.1:0-3723 GCA_038328755.1 Candidatus Limnocylindrales bacterium | reverse complement strand
CGTCCAGCGAGGGCGGATCAGGGATCGTGTCCAGGCCGGACCGGCGTGCGGCGTGCGGATACACAGCGGCCAAGAGTTCCCGCTTCGTGCGGAAGTGACGGTAGATCGTCGGGACGGACACGCCAGCTTCCCTGGCCACGGCCGGAACGGACAGGCTCGCCAGGCCCATCGCCAGCACCCGCATCGTCGCGTCCAGGATGCGGGCTCGCGTCGCCTCGGTCTGCTCTTCGCGCAGTCCGCTCCGATACCCGCGGGTTGGCCGCGGGGCAATACGAGTCATATTGTGAATATATGAACTGTGTCAAGGGGTCGCCGAAACTATCGGTCCTTCGACTGACGTGCGGGGCGCACGCGCCTTCGCATGATCGGTTGCTCCGGGATTCGGTTGGCGCGGCGGCGGACGACGACCTCGATCGGGCCTGCCTGCCGAGCTGCCGAGCCGCCAAGTCTCGCCACGGTGCCAACCATGCCGGCAGACAGGACCGCGACGCGACTGCCCGGCCGGGAGATCACCTCCCGGGGTTCGGGATGGGCATCCCCTTGCCTCCCGGGGTGGCGGGAGTGGACGCTGCCCCCCAGTCCAGGTCGATCTCCCCAGCAGGACACGATGCGCCAGACCTATCGGATCATCGGCTGCGTGGCGCTGCTTGCCGGCATTTCCTTCGGCCAACCGCTCGTCAGCGCGTTCGTATCCACGACCGATGGTCAGCTGGTGACTGACCCGGCGATTATCCGCGGAACCCTGTGGCTCCCAGTCCTGGAGGGCGGAATCATTTTCGGGCTCGCGATCGGGGTTGGCCTCGTCGTCATTGGCATGGAGGCCTTTGGCTCGGTCAGGTCCGTGGCTGGCCGTGCCCACTTGCTGACAGGCATCGCCGCGGCGTTCGGCTGGCTGCTTGTCGTCTCCATTGGGCTCGAGCGCTACAGCAGCGTCACCGGTACCGCCAGCTCGTTCGGGGAAGAAGGACGCCAGCGTCTCTATGGCCTTTGCCGTCGCATGCCCCGCAGTATTCCGACTCGCTCGATGTCGACGCAGACGAACTCAGGCATCCCCTTCGGACCTCGCCGCGGAGACCAGCTCGGAGACGTTCTCGCGGAGGACGAACAGACCGGCGGCAACCGCGATCGCGATAACGCCCAGCTGCCAGAACCGAACGACGAGGATCGCGGCGCCAACGATCGCCAGCAGCCGCACCCAGGCAACCACCAGGTCCACGACACGCTTGCGGAGGCTCGCTTCGACAAGCACAAAGAGTGCGATGACTGCGGCCGCGGCGACGAGGCCGAAGCGAGGCGCGAGGATGAGCGCCACAACCAACGCCAAGAGGAGCAATCCTGTGCTCACGGCCGCCCACAACTCGACGATGACTCCCGCTCGGTCAGCACCCGGCGCTCGTGGAACGGGAATTCGGCGAAGGTGTGCCTGCGGCGCGGGCCGCTCACCGGCCTCGGCTGCCGCGATGCGGCGGCGCAGGTCGGCAAGGCGCAAGCTGTTCGTCTCGCGCTCGAGATGGCGATCGATCAGCTCCAGACCGAGTTGATCATGACCTGCCGTCGAGTCGGCGAGGTCCGCGGCCGACAAGCTCACGCCACGGCCCGCGGCCCCCGTTGCAGCGAGCTCCCGCTCGAGCCTCGGGATCGTTGCAGCGAGCTCGGCCTGCCGCGCCGCCGTTGCTTCGGCCCTCGCGCGCAGGAGCCTGACCTCCTGCGATGGCGGTGGCTCCGAATCGAGCTCCGCGAAGGCGATCGGATCCGCCCATGACAGGCGTACGGTGGCATCACGGTTGAACATTGGTCCAGCCGGGGCATCCTCGCCCTGGAAGGGATCCCGGACGCTCAGCCCCCAGAGCCCGCTGTAGCCAGCGACCCACTCCTGCGATTCGTCCAAGACCACCGGATCCCAGGAGCGCTCGCTTCCTCGACCGATCACCACGCCGTCTCCACGCGCGTAGTCGACAAATGCGATTCCGAGAACCCGTTCGGCGCCTGTGCTCTGGGTGCCATTCATGAAGCGCGCGACAGCATTGATCCCCCGCCGAAGTGCGGACGGGAGCCGGAGCTCCTGTTGCGTCATGTACTCGCCGGGTCGGAAGTAGGAGGCGTGCGAGCCCGCCCCGGCGTACACGACCGGATGGTCATCGACCAGATCGAGCTGCGCGTCATCGTCCCAGCGGCGGCGCAGGTCGCGCCCATGAAGGTCGTGCTGCGCATACGCCGCCCACATTGGCACAGCGTTCCCCTCGGCATCGCGGTCGAGGTAGACCATGATCTGCTCCCAGTCCGCCTCGTGGTCGTTCGCGCCATTGAAACCGGATCGCCAGTCATTGAACGCATAGAAGAACCAGTACTGGAGCGCGGTCCAGGTGGCGGTGCGGACGACGCGACCGTAATACGGGTGCCGCTCGTCTGTCGCGGCCATCTCTCGGTAGCGTTCGACCGCGCGCCGCGCCAGCGAGCCGGGCACGCGCCCGCGCGCAAGCAGCGAGATCGCGAACAGGGCGTCGATCAGGCGCGCCGTGTATCCGACTCGGGCCAGGCGGCTGCCACGGTGCTGGAAGCCGACGGCCTGTCGCGCGTCCCCCCGGAACAGCGCGGCGAGCTCGTCGGTATCCGCGCTGCCCGCCACGGAGAGGTAGTCCCGGCCCGCCCTTTCGGCCGGATCGAGGAGCGAAGCGACCGCCAGAGTTCCGGCGTCACCGAGGATCCGATCGGCGGAGCCGCGATGCTCGCGAAACCGAGCGGCGGACCGGACGTAGGTTTCGACAGGCATGGGCAGGAAGGACTCTCCGCGCGTGTACCTGACCACCGGCTCGAAGGCGCGCAGCAAGTCCAGGTCGGGACTGTCGATCGTCGGGCGCACCGAGCCAGCCTTAGTCATGTGACCGACGGCCCGAACGTGCGGCGCATCTCCGGGGATGTGATGAGGGCGGCGCTCACGGTCAGCAGCGCCAACTCAAGGTAGCTCGGTGTGCCGATCCACCACAGCACGAGAGAGGCTGCCAGGTCCCAGCCGACGATCCAGACGGCGAGGAGCCACCCGAACCGGCGGCCGGCGACGAGGGCCACTGCGGCCAGGAAGCTGAGTGCGGCGAGCACCACCTGCACGACCAGCTCTCCGCGGTCCAGCCTCTCCCCAGGGACTGCAAGCTGGGCGACGACGGCCGCACCCTTGATGAGGAGGAGGACAACCGGCGGTCCAATGAGCAGCCAAGAGCGAGGACTCCGGACCGTCATGGCCTCGCTTGTCATGGCATCGCTCCTGTCGGCGATGTACGACGATCTCTGAGCTGCCTGAGGGGGCGGTGCCGATGGCGGCATATGCTTTGCCCGACAACGGTCCCCAGCAGGCGCGAATGCTCCTTCATGAGGTCCGAAGCATACGGAAGCCACCGCTATTCCGACCCGCCCTTTTTCTGTCGCGTTCATCTGAGCGTGATAGTGGTGGTTGGTGGGCGACACTGGACTCGAACCAGTGACCTCTTGCATGTCAAGCAAGTGCTCTAACCAGCTGAGCTAGCCGCCCCACCGATTCCGTGCTCAGAATGGGCGCTTGCCCCGGGGCGATGCGCTCCATATCCGAGGTCGACGATCCTAGCAGATTGGCAAGCCGACCGGTCGGGGCCGACGGAGCCGAACTGCTGCCGGTCGAGATCGGCCCTCGGGAGGCGATCGAGCGTGAGATCGAGATGCTGCTCGCTGACGACCGCGCCGTCTGATGCTTTC
>JBBQMH010000127.1:0-3983 GCA_038328755.1 Candidatus Limnocylindrales bacterium | reverse complement strand
GCCCGGGAAGATCGTCGAGAAGGCGCTGCGCATACCGAAGACGTCGGGCCACAGCGCGCCGGCTGCGACGCAGAGGAGATAGGCGGACTCGCCGACGGCGACGATGGCCGCAGCGAGCGGCGCGAACGGCAATCGGATCATGGCTCATCTCCTGAGTGAGGGTCAGGCGTGGCGGCGGCCGATCTTCATCGTGGCCGGGCCGCCATCAGGAGCATGGAAGGCGAAGATGAGCCCCGCTTGAGGTGCACCTGAGAAGATCGTCGAGAGGGCGCTCGATGCGGAGGACGTCGACACCCAGAGTGGGCGCTCAGTCGTTCGCGAAAATGGCGGGCGCCTGTCCGATCGGGTGACTCAAGGTGCCTTCAGTAACTTCCTCAAGTGACCTTTATCTCTGGCGTCCGCCGCTTCCCGGCCTGTTGACTCACGCGGATGACGATCGACGGACTTCGGGTCGCCGCGCAGTGCCTGGCCTTGGCATGGTCGGGCATCCGGCCCCGGCCCTTCCTGCGCGTGATCGGGCCGGCGGGGCCTTCGAGCGCCGGTTCGACTCGCCCGTGACTTACGCGTACCTATGCCGATACCACCCGGCCATGACGGGCACGATCGTGGTCACGGCCTCCTGACCGTCGCCACCACGGCGCTCGGCCGAGTTGTCGGGACGCGCCATCGGGCCGGTCTCGTGCGGACCGCCCGGGCGGTCCTCTTCCGGCGTGGCACGGATCCCTGGGAGAGCCAAGACCAGATCCAGACCGCGCGAGATGGCTACAACGGGGCGATCCGTGAGTACAACACCGCGATCGCGACCTTCCCGGCGATGGTCATGGCTCGGTCAATCGCGAGGACCGAGATCAGGCCGTGTTGCGCGATCACGGCGGCCAGCCAAGCTTGCCGGGCCTCACCGTCAAGCCCGCGTTGGCAGAGCTTCCCGTCGCCGTCGGCATACTGGTCGAACGGAGCAACGTGCACGGGACTGCACGGATGGGGGGCGGTCATCGGAAGCATCCAATGCTCTGTGCCGAGTCGGGACGGAGCCCGCCAGGGACGGACGGCGGCGGCGAAGCGCTCGGACCAATCATGTTCGGCGCGGCCGACCGCACGCTGTGGGACGGCCGCCCTCGTCCTCGCGGTCGGTGGCATGATCGGCGTCGTGTCGCTACTGGGAATGCTCATCCTCGGCCTGTTCCTGATCATCGCCGAGTGATCTCGCCTCCCGATTCGCCAATTCTCACGTTCTCTTCAGCACCTTCTCAGTCACGGTCGGCTATCTTCTTGGTGCACTGACGGGTCACGGCACGGTGGCTGGCAACTTCGAGACGAAATGGAAGCCAAGGATCCGATAGACCCCCGACGGTGAAGCGTCCCTTCCCGAGGTGCTGGCCGGTCACGCTGATACCCAGCGGAAGGCGCACCTGAGCATCCACAAGGAGGACCAGATGGCCAACGGTGAGCAGCTTGTGACGGATCCCGTGTGCGGCATGAAGATCCAACCGGCCGAGGCGGTCGCCTCCATCGAGCACGAGGGGACGACCTACTACTTCTGCAGCCAGGACTGCGCCGACAGCTTCCGCGAGTCCCCGGCGGATTACATCTAGGCGGATCGTCCGCCCATCACGGCGTGGTCCCGCTCGGTCCACTCGGTGTCGCGTTCGCCGTCTTCGTGACGGCGTTCTCAGTCGTGCTCGGGCTGTGGTGGTTCGGAGACACTCACCGGGGCCGCCACCAGGCGGTCCCGGAGCGGGTGCCCTTCGCCGGCGGCTCGGAGCCGCGATTCCACGCCTGGAACCGCTACCACGTCCGCTATTACCCGATGGCACTGATCTTCCTCGCCTTCGACATGGAAATGGTCTTCATGTATCCATGGGCGGTCGTCTTTGTCCGCGAGGGTGCGATCGCGATGGTCGAGATGGGCATGTTCATCGCGATCCTGCTCCTCGGCATCCTCTACGCGTGGCGGGAACGGGCTCTGGAGTGGGCCTGACCAGCCGCCTCGATCGGTTCGCCGCCGAAGCGCGCGTACCCGTCTTCGCGATCGCCGGGAGCGGCGCGCGCGGCGCCGTCCAGGATCTCCGGCTGCGACCCGAGATCCTGATCGTCGACACGCCGAAGGCAGCCTCTGTCCTAGTTGTGGCGGGGCCCGTCGCTGATGTCAACGCAGCGGCTTTGGCTCGCGTTCACGACGCCCTGCCGCACCCGCGTGCGACGATCCTCTGGGCGCCCGAGGGCAGGTTCCCGTCGCTGCCCGGCGTCGTCGACCCGGTCCTTGTCGGGAGCGACCCGGTCGCGGCCACAGTCGTCGCCTACGTCGACCTCGTGCTGGGGCGACGCCCGTCCGAGCCCGCGATCCTGCCCGACGTCGATCCGGTGGAGTGGCGGGGCGTCGGGCCATACGGCCAGGGTGGAAGCGGGATGACCGGGGGCGCGCCGTACGGGCGCCCGCTGGCCGAGGTCGGTCCGGATCCGGACGGATTGCGCTTGGACGTGCTGCCGGTCGTAGTCGGGCCCTTCTTCCCGGGGTTCCCATCCGGGCTCATCCTCGAGATCAACTTCTCCGGCGACCTTGTGCTGGACGCGACGGTCGGTGAGGGTGCCCTGGGGCGGCCCGTCGCCCCGCCGCGGACGGGCCTACGGCCGTTCGTGCGCGCGCTTACCGAGCCCGTTCCGATCGCCGAGCTGGAGCTCGTCCGGGCGCGGGAACATCTGCGCTGGCTGGCAGACGCCCTTGTCACTCATGGCCTCCCGGCCCTGGGCGCCCGTGCCCTCAGGCTGGCGCAGCGAGTGCAGCCGGGCGACGGCGGAGCCGTCCGTCGGTTCGCTCGGCGCATCGGCTGGACGCAGGTCACCCGTTGGTCGATGCGCGGGGTCGGCAGAGTCTCCGCGGATGACCTCGCCGGCCTTGGCGCCGGCCCTGTGGCTCGCGCCGCGGGCCTCATCGATGACGTCCGGCTCGAGGATCCTGCCTACCGCGCGCTAGGGTTCGAACCAGTCGTGGGCAAGCGCGCCGACGCAGCCGCGCGCTGGGACGTCCGGCTGGCCGAGGCCGCGAACGCGCTCGACCTCGCGGCCCGTGCTGGCGAAGCCCGATCGACACCGATGGGCCGAGTCGAGTCGCCGCGCGGACGGCTTGAGTTCGGGAGCTCGGCGAGCGGCCGCCTCCTGCCACTCGTGCCCCAGATCCTCCAGGAAATGGGGTGGGGCGACGCGGTGGCGACGGTCGTGAGCCTGGATCTCGATCTCGACGAGGCGGCCAGCGCGGATCAGCTCGTGATCCCGGCGGTCGTGGCATGAGACCGTACGTGGCTGTGGAGGTCGCCCTCGTCGCTGTCGCCCTGACGATGCTGGCAGGGGTCTACCTCGTGGCCGTTCTTGATCGCTGGATCGGGTCCGCCGTGGCGGGTGCTCCCACTCGTCTGCCCGCCCTCCTCGCCGACCCGTTCCGCTCTGCCGCGGGGCTGCTCGTCCAGCAGCGGCGCACGACCGAACGCCCCGACGCGCAGGGTTGGGCGATCGCGCCGGCTCTGCTCTTCGGACTGGCGGCCCTCGCCCTGGTGATGGTCCCGCTGGGCCCGAACCTCGTCGCGGCGGATCCGGCCACCGGGTTCGTCATCTTTTCGGCGGCGATCGCGTTCGTGATGATCGCGGTCTTCCTGCACGGCTGGTCGCCGAACTCGACGTTCGCCCTTCACGGCGCCTACCGCTATGGCGCCCAGGCGCTGTCCTTCCAGATCCCGTTTCTCCTGGCGATGCTTGCCACGGCGCTGCCGGCGCAGTCCCTCTCGATCGTCGATATCGTCACCTCGCAGGAGTCGCTCTGGAACGTCGTCCGCCAGCCGCTCGGCCTGCCCCTCTATCTCGTCGTCGGCATGGGGGTCAGCTTCTGGGGTCCACTCAACCTTCCGGACGCGCCAGACCTCGCCGGCGGGACTTCGGTCGAGGACGGCGGGATCGGGCGCCTGCTGTGGACGGTCGCCCGCGCCGCGATGCTC
>JBBQMH010000126.1:0-4024 GCA_038328755.1 Candidatus Limnocylindrales bacterium | reverse complement strand
GCGGATTGCGGGTCCCGCCAGGGCGTCGATCGGGAGCAGGCTGGCGGCCTCCCGTCCGAGCGCCCAGCAGGTTCCGTGATAGGCGGCCGCGAGTCGCTCCTGGTTGAGCCGGAGCGGCGGCTGGCCCAGGATCAGGCGAATCCGCGGCGACCGCACGCCACGACCAGGCTCGCCTTCCGTGCCGTCACGGGCGAGGGCCGCCAGCGCGCCCGGGCCGGCGACGCGGATCACGGCGGTAGCTCCCCCGTCGGAAAGGCTCCGCAGATCGGTCCCGAGGCGGGCCTCGAGCGGCCCCAGCGACCCACTGTCGATCCCCTGGATGAAGCCGCGGACGGCGCGGAATCCTTCCTCGAACGCGACCCATGGGTTGCGTTCGCGAACCGCGCCCGGCAACGGCGTCCGAACGACCCCACCCGCGATCCGCAGGACCGGGATCCGACCCGGGGCGACGCCGAGCCGACTGGCGGGCAAAACGGCATGCAGGAATGCCAGCCGGAGAGCCGATTCGACCGGGGCGGCGCGCAGATCGCCCTCGATGCGTTCGAGAATGACCAGCAGTCCGACGAGCTGGCGGTCCGTATGCAGGTCCAGGATCGCGTCCGGGAGCGCCTCCGCGCCGTCGGGAACCGGAAAACGGTCGCGCAGCGTCTGGCGTGCTGTCTCGCCACCAACCTCGTCGTGCGCGCGGGCCCGGTCGCCGTCATCGACCGGGATCTGGCGCTGCTCATGCCCGCCACGCTGATCGCGACAGATGACGCACCGATAGGTCTTCGCGGTCGGGTACGGCGGCCCGGGCTGCTCGCCGTCGGCCGCGTCGTCGGAGGCCCAGCTGAACTCGTCGGCACTGACGGTTCGGTCGCACGTCGCGCACTGGGTGGAGAACAGAGCCCCGACGGCGAGCTTGAGGCTCGTGTCCCCCTTCGGCGACGCGCTCAAGGTCGAGAAGGCCGCGTCGAGGTGGCGGAGATCGGGTGGGCGGAGGACCACTTCGGCGAGCAGTCGCGTCAGCGGGCTGGACTCGAGCGTCAGGCCTCGTCGCTGGCGATCGATGGCAGCCCGGGCGATCCATCCGCCTCGGCCATGGAGGTCGGCAACGATGTCCCCGGGCGCCGTCCTGGCCTCGATGTGGGCGACGACCAGGTCGGGCGCCGGCGGCGGTGCCAGGCGCTCGAAAGCAGGCATGGTGAAACCGGGCGCAGCACGAGACAACAGGGCACGACCCACCATCCCGCGATTGTGGCAGACGCGATCCGGCGATACGCTGACACTGATGACCGTCGATGCGTTTCTGCTTCAGGCCTGCCCGACGACGAGACCGAGGGTGCCGGCACCCTGACCGACATCCGGTCCCGGTTGGCGGCGGTCGCCGACCTGATCGCCGGACGCCTGGCGCACCTCGACGACGCCGACCTCGCGCTGGCGGCTCGCTGGGCGAGCTTTCCGGTTACGGTCGGATTCCGACTCGGTCGCTGTCGTCGCACCTGGTCGAGCACACCATCCAGCTCGACAAGACGCTGGTCCGCCTTGGCCTGCAGCCGTCCGAGGTCGATCGCCTCGTCCGTCGCCTGCACGGGACCTATGGCCACCTCGAAGCGGTGGTCAACCCGATGTCGGCCGGGCTTCTTGCGATCGTCGATGAGCGCGGCTGCAGCGTCGACCGGGTCCTGGGCGAGCTCGCAGCCGAGTTGACCGCCGTCGCGCGGAGCGCGCGAGCCGCGACCGGAACCGTCTAGCGCTCGTTGGGGCTAGCGCTCGTTGGGGCTAGTTCTCGTCGAGGTCGTCACTCTCTTCTTCGAATGCCTCATCGGTCGTGTCGTCGGGCGGCAGGACGCGATCGAGATCCAGGATCTCGTCGTCCTCGACATCGTCCTCGAGGTCCTCTTCGAGCTCCTCATCCTCGCGGACGAGCGTGCCCTTGGTGTAGGGCCGCAGGTCGGTCGACTTCGCCGCGGTCGGGAAACTGACCTTGCCGTAGTTCCGGGGATCCTGGTAGATCTCGCGAATGATGATCCGGACGTCCACCGCACCGAGGGACGTGACGCCGGCCATGTACTTGTTGCCGTCCGCCATCAGCTTCAGGAGCCGGGCAGCGACACGCGGTTCGACGACGCCGATCCTGACGCCCGCGCTGGTGGCAACGAGGCGAGTTCCATCGGCCTCGAGCTCGACGGAATCACCCGGATTGACCTGGGCGAGGAGGCGCGGGTCGGGCAGATCGAGCAGGAAGGCGAAGCCGGTCTTGCCGGTTTCTTCGACGAACAGCCGGACCGGTGCCTTGCTGCCAGCCTGGGCCGGGACGGTCCGCTCGCCGGCGGCGACCAGAAGCGTCCGCAGGCGGTCGATGTTCCGCTCGGCGATCCGGTTCGTGGGATCGAGCGCGAGTGCTGCCTGGTAGTGCTCGCGAGCTTCGCCAAGCTCGCCAAGCTCCCAGAGCGCCTTGGCCAGGCGGTTCTCGGTCTCGGCCTCAGCACCGATTTCAAGGAGCCGGCGGTTCGTGTCGGCTGCCTCGGTCCACCGTCCAGCGGCGGCGTGCGCGGTCGCCTGCTCCGCGAGTTGTCGCTTGAGGCGCGTCGTGGCGATGGGGCTGGACGCGTTTTCCATCTCGGGGAACGTCACGAAGTCAGATCCTTTCGGCCGAATGAACTGGCGAGCCGCGTTTGCGGCGGGACGATCGAGGAGGGCGCGGGCCGACAGCATGCCGGTGGCGCTGAAAGCAGAACAACGTTTGTAGCACCCGGATGGCGGACGGTCAAATGGTCGGATGCTGCAGTGCCTTGGCCGAGCCTCGCCAGGGATCCGTGGCGTCAGCTACGGAGACGCGTGCTCCAGGCCACGACCACCACCGCGAGCGCCACGAGGAGCACCGTTTCCCAGATCCAGCGAGCGTCCCGACGGCGCGTCGCCGGCGAAACGTGGATTGCGTCCCACAGGAAGAAGACGAGCACCAGCAGGGCCGGGCCTAGCAACCGCGGGATCTCCATCGCGCGCAAGGCCGCTGCTGCGATCGCAACGACGATGGCACTGGTCAGCGCGAACCAGGCGACCTCGGGGAGGTTCGTTGAGCGCAGGGCGGCGGCCCGATAACCGAGCAGGAACGCGATCACCGCATCCGCCCCGGCGAGGACTGCCAGCTGAGCCCCAGTCGGGGCTGCCAGGGCGACTCCTTGTTCGGGCCACCCGCCGGGCACGAGCGCCGCGATCCCCGCAAAGGCGAGGAGGCCCACCACCATGGTCTCGGACATGACCGCGGTCCGATCGGACCCCGACGGGGTCTTCTGACTGGCCAGGAGTCGCGATTCTGTGGCCAGCACTCGCAGGAAGAGCCACACCCCCAGCAGGAGTGCGGGTGCAAGAAAGATCCCGATCGGGACCAGGCGAACCGCCCCGTAGATGCCGACGGCGGTCACGCCAGGCACGATGAGCGCCTCGACTGGAACGCCGGTCCCCTTTGTCGAGGGGATGCCGTCCCCGAGAACCTGGAGCGTTCCGAACCAGACGGCGAGCAGCAGCACGAACCCGGCGAGCCACACGACCGGGCCATCGATGAACCGTGCGGCCAGCACGATCACCATCGATACGGCGACGAGGTCCCGCGAGGCGCCGGCGATGCCCATCGGCGCGATGGTACGCGAGGAGCCGACGTCGAAGTGGCCGTCCCCGCCGCCGCGGGCCGCGGTCCCGATGCCGCTCACGCGTCGTTTCGGCGAACGTAGGCGAGCAGGTCCGCACGGGATCGCGTGTTGAGCACCTGGGCTGGTTCCACCCAGGCCCGCCGCGCCTGGCCGATACCCCAGTCGAGGTAGTCCAGCTCCTCGACCCGGTGCGCATCCGAATCGATCGACAGGAGGCAGCCCTCGGACACGGCTTGCCGCGCCCGTTCAACGGACAGATCGAGGCGAGGCGGCGAGCCGTTCATCTCGAGGACCGTGCCCGTCCGCGCGGCCTCCGCGTAGATGACGTCCCAATCGAGATCCAGGTCGTCCCGCTCGCCGATCTTGCGACCGGATGGGTGCGCAATCACGTC
>JBBQMH010000125.1:0-4036 GCA_038328755.1 Candidatus Limnocylindrales bacterium | reverse complement strand
GCTCCATCTCGACGGCGTTCCAGGTGTTGATCGGCCCCACCAGAATCGAGCGGCCCACGGCCTCGTTGTAGGCAGGTGAGACCAGGAGGCCGTCGAGCACGGCGCCGATGCCGCCGAGCTTCACCCCAGCCTCATGGGTGGCGTGAACGACGAGCGGAATGTGTTGAAGAACCATGGCCGGAGTTCGCGCCGGACGCGCCCGATGCGAGCCCCTCGCGTTCGACCAGCATCACCCTGGCGCCGGCACCTGCCAGCATCGCCGCGGCCGAGGCACCGACGATCCCGCTGCCGATCACCACGACATCCCGCCCGGAAGTGCTCACGCCTCAGCCTAGCCCGGCTGGGGTGTTCGCACGCGGGGCGCCGCGGGACCAGCCCGAGTCAATCAGCCAGCCGCTGCGTGCCCCGTTCGTCCGAGCGTGTGCCGCCGCTGCTCGAGAAGGCGCTCGATCATCGGGGTGAAGATCAGCTGCATCGCGAGATCCATCTTGCCGCCCGGGCAGACGAGGGTGTTCGCGCGCGACATGAAGGAGTCGTGGAGCATCGTCAGAAGGTACGAGAAGTCGATGGATCGCGGATCCCGGAAACGGATCACCAGGAAGCTCTCGTCCAGCGTCGGGATGTAGCGGGCGATGAACGGGTTCGAGGTGTCAACGACGGGCACACGCTGGAAGTTGATATGGGTCCGGGTGAACTGGGGCGTGATGTAGTTCACGTAGTCCGGCATGCGCCGGAGGATCGTGTCGGTCACTGCCTCGGTCGAGTAGCCCCTCGTCGCCTTGTCGCGCTGGATCTTCTGGATCCACTCGAGGTTGATGACCGGTACGACCCCGATCAGCAGATCGGGGTGCCGCGCCACGTCGATCGCGTCTGTGGCGATCCCACCGTGGAGCCCCTCGTAGAACAGCAGATCCGTGTCCGGAGGGACGTCCTCCCATGGCGTGAAGGTGCCGGGCGGCTGGGCGAACGGGGCAGCCTCGGCCTCGTCGTGCAGGTAGCGCCGGAACCGTCCGGATCCATCGGTCCCGTAGGCGCGGAAGAGGGCCTCGAGCTCCTCGAAGAGGTTGGCCTCCGGCCCGAAGTGGCTGAACGCGTGGTTTCCGGCCGCCGTCTCCTCGACCATCCGCTGGGCCATCTCCGCCCGGTCGTAGCGATGGAACGCGTCGCCTTCGACGAATGCCGCGTCGATGTCCTCCCGGCGGAAGATCTGCTGGAAGGTCCGCGATACGGAGGACGTCCCGGCGCCCGAGGAGCCCGTGACCGCGATGATCGGATGGGATGTCGACACGACCGTCTCCTACTTGCCCTTGCGATACAGGCCCCGCGAGCCAAAGAGCGGAGCGTCATAGCGTCGCTCGTTGTGATCGCGGTGATACGACTCGATTCGCTCGACCTCCGCCCTGGACCCGAAGACGAAGCCCGTCCGCTGGTGGATGCCCTCGGGCTGGATGTCCAGGATCGGACCGTCCCCCGAACTTGCGCGCCCGCCGGCTTGCTCGATCAGAAAGCCGATCGGATTGGCCTCGTAGAGCAGCCGCAGCTTCCCGCTGCGGGCACTGGCTCGATCGTCGCGCGGGTAGAGGAACACGCCTCCCCGAAGGAGGACGCGATGCGCCTCGGCAACGAGCGAGGCCACCCAGCGCATGTTGAAGTCGCGCCCGCGGGGTCCCGTGTTACCGGCCAGGCATTCGTCCACGTAACGCTTGACGGCCGGCTCCCAGAACCTCGTGTTGGAGGAGTTGATCGCGAATTCACTCGCCTCGTCCGGGACTCGCATGTCGGGGTGAGTGAGCATGAATTCCCCGATCTCGCGATCGAGCGTGAATCCATGGACGCCCCGGCCAAGTGACAGGACCAGCATCGTGGTTGGGCCGTAGATCGCGTAGCCGGCGCAGACCTGCCGATTCCCCGGCTGGAGGAACGCTCCGGGACCGACCTCCGCGTCCGCATCCGGGTCAATCAGGACCGAGAAGATCGACCCGACCGACACATTGACGTCCACATTCGATGAACCGTCCAGGGGATCGAACGCCAGCAGATAGCGGCCACGTGGGTACTCGGCTGGGACGCGGCGCACCTCGTCGCGTTCCTCCGAGACCATGGCGGCGATCGTGCCCCCACGCTCCAGGGTCTGGGTGAAGATCTGGTCCGCGACGATATCCAGTCGTGCCTGCTCTTCGCCCTGGATGTTGAACGTTCCGGCCTTGCCCGCCAGTTGGATCAGCGGGCCCTTGCCGACGATCGTCGCAATCCGCTTGCAGGCAAGGCGGAGATCGTTGACGAGAGCGGTGAAGCCGCCCGTCGCGTTGGGCACCTTCCGCTGCTCGCCGATGAGGAACTCCGTCAAGGTCTGCTCCGGCGGCACCGTCCACGCGACCGCGGCCGCGGCAACGGGCGCTGGCTTCCGCCGCGCCGGCTTTCGCTGCGCCGGGGCCGTCACGACGTTCCCCCGGCGGTCGGGTCAGCGCCGGTCTCGGCGTCGAACACGCGGCTGGCGCGGATATCCGCCGCCTCGATCGTCATGAGCTCCTCGCGCGTGAGCTTCGACCCTAGCTTCCCGAACAGCCGGTTCGCCTGGCGGAGCCGGGCGCGATCGAGCGCGTTGCGGATCGAGCGTGCATTCGCGAAGTTCGGCCGCTTCCGACGTCGCTCGATGTACTCGACGAGGGCGCGGTCGGCCTCGCGAGAGAGGCGGTATTGCAGTCGCTCGAGCATCAGGCGGGCGATCGCCGCCAGCTCCTCGGGCGCGTAGTCAGGGAAGTCGATGTGGTGCGCGATCCGGGAGCTCATGCCCGGGTTGCCTGCGAAGAAGCGTTCCATCCGGTCCCGGTAGCCGGCGAGGATGACGACCAGATCGTCGCGCTGGTTCTCCATGACCTGGAGCAGGATCTCGATGACCTCCTGGCCGTAGTCGCGCTCGTTCTCGGGCCGGGACAGGAAATAGGCCTCGTCGATGAACAGGACACCCCCCATCGCCCGCTTCAGGACCTCCTTGGTCCGCGGCGCGGTGTGGCCGATGAACTGCCCGACGAGGTCATCGCGGGTGACCGCGACGAGGTGGCCTTTCCGGATGTAGCCAAGGCCATGCAGGATCTCGGCCATCCGCATCGCAACAGTCGTCTTGCCGGTCCCGGGGTTGCCGGTGAAGCTCATGTGGAGCGACGGGGGTCCGGTCGACAGCCCGACCTGCCCGCGCAGTTTCTCGACCAGCAGGAGCGCGGCAATCTCCCGGATGCGGGTCTTGACCGGGACGAGGCCGACGAGCTCAGTTTCCAGTGTGCCCAGGAGCGTCTCGACGCGCGACTCCGCCAGGGCGGCCTCGAGGTCGAGCGCGGCTTCCTTCGGGACAGCCTTGTCCGCGGCGGCCTCGACCGGGTCCGCGGCGCGCGTCATCGGTAGCGCTCACCCTCGGGTTTATCGGTCGCGTAGGCGCGGATCGAGTAGCGAACCGAACGGCCGGCCGCCTCCGTACGCTCGAGGGCGAACCCCGGTTCCTGGCTCGGACGATTGACGATGAACGACAGGCGGACCGTCTCGAAGCCCAGCGTCGAGTCGAAGGCGTTGAGCTTGATGTAGTGGTCCGGGAACGTTCGGCGCGCCTCCGCGAGCTCCACCATCACGCCGGCGGCATCGCGCAGGTCGAACATCGGCTGGCCGAACATCTCCCAGTACGTGTTCCGCGGGTGGGGGTCGTCGGTGTATTCGAGCGAAATCGCCCAGCCCTGCTCGAGGCAGTACTCGATCTGTAGCCGGATCTGGTCATCCGACAGGTCGGGCAGGTAGGAGAACGTTCCCTGGGTGATCCTCATGACAGACCCCTCACGACGGCGTCGGCGTTGGCACGAAATCGGGCGTGTCCGTGCTCGCGTAGTCGAACGTGACCTCGCCCCACGTGTCGAGGGCGGCCCGCAGGGGCCGACAGCCGAGGGCCGCATCGGCAAGGATCTGCGGGCCTTCGTTCCAGATGTCGCGGCCCTCGTTCCGGGCAAGGACCATCGCCTCCAGGGCGACCCGATTCGCGGTCGCGCCGGCCTGG
>JBBQMH010000124.1:0-4050 GCA_038328755.1 Candidatus Limnocylindrales bacterium | reverse complement strand
CTGCGACGGATGGTGCGCGCCTACCAGGAGGTCGAGCCGCTGACCATCGGGGAGCTGTGGGCGATCGCGATCAGCCTCCGGATCCTCCTCGTCGACAACCTCCGCCGCCATGCGGAGCAGATCGTCCAGAGCCGGTCGGCGCGGGAGCTGGCGGACGAGATCGCCGATGGCCTGCTCGGCGTCCGCGCGGATGGCCCGGAGGCAGCGGCGGCATCATTGCGTCGGCTGGCGAGTACGGCACTGCCGACGGCGGCCCGGGTCCAGCTCTTCCAGCGCCTGCGCGATCAGGACCCCGCAGTCACCCCGGGGCTTCGACGGCTGGAGGAGTTCCTCGCTGCCCAGGGGAGGACCGCCGAGGAGGAGGTCCGTCTCGAACACCAGCGCCAGGCGACGATGAACGTGACGGTCCGCAACGTGATCACGAGCATGCGTTTCTTCACCTGGTTCGATTGGGCCCAGTTCGTCGAGAGCGTCAGCCATGTCGACGACGTGCTCCGGGCTCAGAGCTCGTTCGGGGACATGGATTTCGCGACCCGGGATCGCTATCGCGCCGCCGTCGAAGAGCTCGCCCGACGCTCGGGCCTGCGCGAGGTCGAGGTAGCCCGAAGGGCGGCCGAGATGGCGGCCGCCGCACCCTCGGCTCACGTTGCCGAGGGTGCGGAGTCGGCGTCACGTCGAGACCCTGGGTACTACCTGGTTTCGGACGGCCGCCCTTCATTCGAGCATGCCCTCCACGTTCGGGTGCCGTTGACTGTCCGCCTGCGGCGGGCCTACGTCGGGACGGCGACCGCCGGGTACCTCGGGACGATTACCTTGATCACGGCGGTCCTGCTCGGGGTGCCCCTGCTGCTTTCCAGGGCAGGCGGCACCGCGGGCCCCTGGAACGTCCTCGTCGTGATCCTCGCCCTCATTCCGGCCTCGGATCTGGCGATCGCCCTCGTCAATCGGCTGGTCACGAACTTGCTGGGCCCGCGACCACTGCCCCGGCTCGACCTGGATGCCGGCGTCCCGTCCCGGTTACGGACGCTCGTCGTCGTGCCGACGATCCTGACCACCGCCTCGGAGGTTGAGATCCAGGTCGGTGGCCTGGAGGTGCATTACCTCGCCAATCCCGAGGGCGATGTTCGCTTTGCCCTGCTGTCGGACTGGCTCGATGCGTCAACCGAGGAATTCCCCGGTGACGAGGAGCTCCTCGCGACGGCGGCTGCCGCCATCGACCGGCTCAACCAGCGCCACGGCGAGGCCCCAGGGGGAGGGGCCCGGTTCCTGCTCTTCCACCGGAAACGGAGCTGGAACGAGGCCGAGGGCCGCTGGATGGGCTGGGAACGCAAGCGCGGCAAGCTGCACGAGCTGAACGCACTCCTCCGCGGCTCGACGACGACCGGGATCCTCACATCGAGCCGGCCGGCGTCAACTCCACCCACCGATGTCCGGTACGTCATCACGCTCGACGCTGATACGCGACTGCCACGAGGCTCCGTGGGGCGCCTCGCGGGGACGATCGCCCATCCGCTCAACCAGCCGACGTTCGACGTGCGCGCGGGCCGAGTGACCGAGGGCTACGGCGTGCTCCAGCCACGGATCACCCCGACGCTTCCCGCCGAGCACGAGGCGTCGCTCTTCCAGCGGATCTTCTCGGGCTCGGCTGGGATCGACCCGTACTCGTCTGCCGTGTCCGACGTCTATCAGGACCTCTTCCGGGAAGGGAGCTTCACCGGCAAGGGGATCTACGATCTGGCCGCGTTTGACGCGGCGATGGCGGACCGGGTCCCCGAGAACTCGCTGCTGAGCCACGATCTGTTCGAGGGCGTCTTCGCGCGAGCGGGCCTCGTCACCGACATCGAGCTTTTCGACGACTTCCCCTCCAACTACCTGGTCTCGGCGGCGCGCCAGCATCGCTGGGCGCGCGGCGACTGGCAGCTCTTGCCCTGGATCCTGGGTCGGGCCCGGGACGCCCTCGGCGGGCGGCGCCCTGGCTCGATGCCGGCGATCGCCCGCTGGAAGATGGTCGATAACCTACGCCGGACCCTGTCCGCGCCGCTGTCGCTCGCGACACTGGTGGCTGCGTGGACGCTCCCCGGGATCTCGGCGGGACTGTGGACCGCGTTCATCCTGGCCGTCTTCATCGTTCCGCAGGTGCTGCCGGTGTTCGCCGGCCTGGCGCCGCGACGGCAAGGCATCTCAAAGCGCAGCCACCTCCGGGCCGTGGGCGCCGATGTCGCAACGGCGACTGCCCACGTCGGTCTCAGCCTCACGCTCCTCGCGGGCCAGGCGTGGTTGATGGTTGACGCGATCGTGCGGACGCTGACCCGGCTGTATGTCAGCCGGCGAAACCTTCTCGAATGGACGACGGCGGCCGAGGCCAAGGCCAGCCAGGCCCTGGGTGTCGCGGGCTTCTACCGCCAGATGGCGGGTGGCGTCGCGATTGCTGCCGCAGCCGCAGTCCTCGTCATCGCCACGAAGCCGAGCGCGGGCTACGTGGCCGCGCCGTTCGTGGTCCTGTGGCTGCTCTCGCCAGTCATTGCCCGGTGGGCCAGCGTGCCGCCGCCAGAATCGGCCGCACAGCAGCTCTCCGCGGCCGATGTCGGCGTGCTCCGCCTGACCGCGCGACGCGCCTGGCGATTCTTCGAAGCCTTCGTCCGTCCCGAGGATCACGCGTTGCCGCCCGACAACTTCCAGGACGATCCCGCGCCCGTCGTGGCCCATCGCACGTCGCCGACGAACATCGGGCTGTACCTGCTGGCGACCGTCACCGCGCGAGACCTCGGGTGGATCGGAACCTACGAGATGGTGGATCGGCTCGAGGCGACGCTCGCGACCGTCGCAAGCCTCGAGCGCTTTCGCGGGCACCTCTACAACTGGTACGACACCCGAGACTTGCAGCGGCTCGAGCCGGCATACATCTCCTCGGTCGACAGCGGCAATCTCGCCGGCCACCTGCTCACCCTCTCCAGCGCCTGCCGCCAGATGATCGACCAACCGCTGCCGGTGGCGGCCGCGCTCGGAGGGATCGGGGATGCCATGGCCCTGACCCGCGAGGCCGCGGGCGCGATCGGTGATGATCGAAGAAGCCAGACGCTCACGCGGCGGCACCTCGACGAAGCCCTCGGGATGCCGGCTGCGATGGCCGTACCCGCGACGCCCGGGGCTTGGGCGGCCCACCTTGGCGAGCTCGCGGCGCGCAGCGGGACGCTGTCGGACGTTGCAGCTGCGCTCACTGCCGAGCGCGGGGATCGGGCTGACGGCGACCTCGTGACCTGGGCCGAGGCCACCCGGCGGGCCGCGAACAGCCATCTCCGAGACATCGCTCTGTTCCCGGTCCATGATCAGCCGACCGGCATGCCGACGATCGCCGAGTTGTCCGACCCGCCGGGCGGCGACAGCGGCCCCGGGCCCGCGGCTGCGGCCATGCTCGTGCGACGGCTCCATGCGATCGCCGACCAGGCCCAGCAACTCGTCCGCGAGACCGACTTCAGCTTCCTGTTCGATCCAACCCGCAAGCTCTTCTCGATCGGCTTCCGCGTCCGGGACGGAGCCCTGGATCCGAGCTTCTATGACCTCCTCGCCTCGGAGGCCCGCCTCGCGAGCTTCCTCGCGATCGCGAAGGGGGATGTCGCCTCGAAGCACTGGTTCCGGCTCGGGCGGGCACTGACGCCGGTCGGTCGCGGCTCCGCCCTGATCTCGTGGTCCGGGTCGATGTTCGAGTACCTCATGCCGGCGCTCGTGATGCGCGCTCCCGCCGGCAGCCTCCTCGACCATACGTACCGGCTGATCGTGGCCCGCCAGATCAGCTATGCCGCCGAGCGGGGGGTGCCCTGGGGCATCTCCGAATCGGCGTTCAACGCGCGGGACCTGGAGCAGACCTACCAATACTCGAGCTTCGGTGTCCCCGGTCTCGGCCTGAAGCGGGGACTGAGCGAAGACGTCGTCGTGGCCCCATACGCCACCGCCCTCGGCGCCATGATCCAGCCCGAGGCGGCAGCTCGGAACTTCGCCCGGCTGACCAAAGCCGGAGCGGGCGGACCGTACGGCTTTCGGGAGGCGCTCGAC
>JBBQMH010000123.1:0-4144 GCA_038328755.1 Candidatus Limnocylindrales bacterium | reverse complement strand
GGGCTGGTCGATGTCCTGGTCGGGCTGCCCGCAAACGTGGCCGAACGCGTCCAGGCCTCGATCGCGTTCACGAGTTCGCCGGCGATCGCCCAGTTCGGCGAACGCGGCAGGCAGCTGGTCCTGGCGGCCCAGCAGGCGTTCGTCGATGGTGTCGGCAATGCGCTGCTACTCGCGTCGGGCGTCCTCGTTGTCGGCGCGATCGCGGTGTTCTTCCTGGCCCCGAGTCGGATCCGGGTGACCGACGCGGAGGAGATCGCCTCCACGGGTGCCGAACTCCAGGCGCCCGCTGAGGCCTGAGATCCGGAGCCGCGGCGAGCGTTCACGCGAAACTGCTCGGCGGCAAGACAGGTTTGGAATATGGGCCGTCACCGCCCGACAGCGGTTCTACCGGTTCGTTGTGCCCGGCGACATTGTCCGCATTCCCGCCAGCCGAGCGGCGGCGGCTTGGCGCTCGTCGTAGGTCAGGAAGCCGTCCACGGGCGAAACGTCAACAGCCGAGGCGATATGAATCGCGTCGAGCGCTCGAAGAGCCGGCTCGGCGAAGGCACCGGCTACCAGGAGCAAGGCGCGGTCGATCGGAAGCAGGGCAACCGCAGAGGTCAATTCGGCCGCGCGCGCCATCAGGAGGTCCATCGGCAAGCGCGGGTCGAGGGACACGGCCCGGCGAATCGCCCGCGGAACCTCGGTAAGGATTAGTTGACTCGAAATGAGGCTGGCATCACCCACGAAGGCTCGAAGCGCCGAGCTCTCCGGTTCATCACGGACGAGCTTCACCAACGCAGACGCATCTGCATAGAACAGCGCCACGGGCTACCGCTCACCGCGGATGTCATCAAGCGACCGGCTCAGCGCATGGGCGTCCCCGTCCATGGCGAGCGGACCCGGCAACCCGCGACGTGTCGGGCGGGCGACCCGGCCTGCGGCGATCAGCCGATCAAGCGCCTCGCCCGTGCTCGGCGGAGGCCCGAGTTCAGCGACCGCCTGGTTACGGTCGGTCACGATCAGGCGCTCGCCTTCCGCAACGCGGCGGAGATATCGACTCAGGTTCTGACGCAGCTCCGCGATCCCAACGGTTCGATCCATGTACATGAATGTAGCACATCGATGGAGTAGCGGCCGTCGTTCGGGACGACGGCGTTGCAGCGTGAACGATGAAGAGTCCCTCGACGGCGCCGCGGTAGCCCTGGACCGAGGAACGATCTTCGCGGGACCGCTGTGGCACGCCTCCTATTTCGCGGTGGCAGACCGCCGCTTCGAACGGTCAGGCTCCGTCTTCGCTGGAGAGGTCCTTGTCCTCCATCTCCCACGCATGGTCGAGGGTGTGGAAGGCCGAGTGCCGGATGAGGAACGGTAGCGTCCACGACCGCATGCGCTTGGTCACCTCGCCGGCGTTGTACGCGCGCATCGCCGCCACGTAGTCCTCGCGATACTGGCGCAGCCCGTCCGGCGTGAGGGCCGCGTTTTCGGGAATCCGCAACCCAACCTTTTGTGCGAAGTCCTCGCTCTCGACCCGAATGGTGTGACGGATGATGTGGTCGCGGTCCCGGCCTCCCCCGCGCGGCCCCTTGCGCATCTCCGGCGAGACCCGAGCCGCAACGCCATCGAAGAACGCCCAGCAGGCCCGCACCAGCGTGATCCCGCGCTCGAGCTCCGCTTCGCCCGTCGGTCCCTGCTCGGCCGCCGAGGGGGAGAAGGAGATGCCCCAGAAGTCGGTCGAGCCCGTACCGACCTTGTCCTCCACGACCTCGAGGGGGCCGGCAGGGGCGAACTCAGGTCCCATCCCGGCGAGGCTCGCAATCGGCCGGTAGCGCTCGCGATAAGACTCGAGCGTCTTCAGTGCAAGGTCGGCGGTCTTCGCGCCGCGGCTCCATCCCGGCCAGTCGAGACTGAACGCCACCGATCGCTTGTCCTTGGGCCCGCGTTCGACAACGGTGCGGACCGGCATGGACGCCAGGGGCGTGTCAGCGGAGCTCGTCGCGGGAGTGCTGGCAAGACGGGGGCGCTTCATGGCGGGAACCTCCTGGCTCTCGTCGACCACCGGGCCGAATCCATGCCCGGATCAGTACTCGCCTTTGATCACGAAGAACGAACCCCGGATGGTTCCGGCCAGTTTGGACTTCTGCCTCGTGAACTTGAACCGCGACGCGAGCTCGTCGGGGACCTCCATCCCGTCGGAGAGCTTGAACCCGACCGCTCTCTTCGAGGTGTCTTCAATGGTGTACATCACGTTGATCGACAGGCCGCTTTCGTAGAAGACGTAGGCCATCCGAAGGTTCTGGACCTGAAAGGCCGTCGCTTCAAGCGGGCGAGCCCCGATGACGATGCCGCGCTCCTCCCGGAGGATACGGTGCACCCAGTCGATCGTGTCATGGGCATCGCTCGCCGGCTCCACGGTGAACTCGTGGTCGTATTTGTTCTTGTAGTAACGAGCCTCGTTCGCCCGAAGACCGGCGAGCGCGGGCGCGACTGGCGAGGACTCCAGGCCGATGGGCGAGACGTTGGTGAAATCCACGACATAGGACATGGTTTGCTCCTTACATCAGCCCACAGGTCCACCTGCGGCAGCCCGGCGTTCCCGAGCATCTCGTTGAGCTCGGCGACGCGATAGACGTCGTGGCTGAAGGCGCGTCCGACGACCCAGCCGCGGGTGTGCACGCGCTCCTCGCCCCAATCGGTCCGCCGCAACTCCTCGCGCAGCATATCCGGGCTCCAGTGGTCCAGGCAACCCTCGACGATACGGAACGACGAGTCGAGTGCGTGGACGAGCTCGTCGGCCCCGAGAACGTGTTCGAGGTCGTCGTCCCCGGGACAGTCGTAGGCCGCGTTCGTGAACGGCGTGGTGTCGGCACCGGGCTCGCCCGCGAAGTCGCACAGCCAGAAGACCCGCTGGCAGGCGAGGTGCCCGATGGTCGCCCAGACCGGCCAGCGCTCCGGCGATGGGCGCATGGCCAACTGTTCTGCCGTCAGCTCAGCGACAACATCGCGCAGCCGGCGGTTTGCTTTCGAGGCGGAAGCGATCAAACCGGCCGAGCCAGCGGTACACGGTCGAGCGGCCGACCCCGAAGTGGCGGGCGGTCAGGCTGACGTTGCCGCCGTGGGCGCGGTGCCAGTCGAGCATGGTGAGTCGTCGGCGGGCATCGCGCGAGAGTGCCGGTGCGGCCACCGGGGCTCGTCCCCAGGCCGGCGTGCGGACCATCCGGTTGTAGGCCCGCGTCCCCTGAGGATGGGCCCGCTGACGGGTAGACTTCGGCATCGAGAGTCTCCGCTGCTGCTGATGTTTTGACACCACCAGCGTAGCGAGGGCTCTCACCTCATTTTCCGGCCCGATCCAACCTCACCCCGCATCCAGACCCGGTGTCACGGACGTATCTGGACGAGATCAGAAGTCACGACCTCGCGCCAGCCAGAACTGACAATGGCCGTCCCTGTTGTCGGTGTCCGCTGGGTATCCTCAATCACGACAGGCAGTGGGTCGCGCCGCTTACCCAAGCGAAGGAGAACACGATCATGCAGACCACCAATCCCGATCTCAAGGTCGCAGAGCGCAAACCCGCCCTCGATCCGTATGTCCGGTTCGCCGGCATGATCGCGACCTCGACGATTGTCATGTTCGTCCTCACCTACACGAACGTCGTCGACCCTGCCCACATCCACTTCAGCCAGGAGCGGCTCTACATGGCGATCCTGATGGGCTCTGCCATGGCGATCGTGATGCTGGGGTGGATGTGGAAGATGCACACAGACCACCGGCGCAACATCGCGATCGTGGTCGGCGCCGTCATCCTCGGTATGGCCGCGTTCCTGTTCTCCCAGACACAGGCGCTGATCGACGACGCCAGCTACATGCGCGCGATGATCCCGCACCACTCGATCGCCATCCTTACGAGCGATCGGGCGGGGATCAGCGACGCCCGGGTCCGCGATCTCGCCGACGCGATCATCGAGGCCCAGCGCCGTGAGATCGCTGCGATGGAGTGGTTAATCCGCGACATCGACCAGAACGGTGTGGCCGCAACAGAAGCAGATGCTGCGGCGCGTCCTGTTCCCTCCTTCGAGGCTGCTCCGTAGCCACGCCACGAGTGGCCAATTGAACTGTCAGTCGGCTGAAAGCCGGGCCGGTGGTCGCGTTGCGCTCGCGGTGCTC
>JBBQMH010000122.1:0-4171 GCA_038328755.1 Candidatus Limnocylindrales bacterium | reverse complement strand
CCGCGAGGCGCCGAACATGATTGTGGGCCTGTCAAGTCTTGACAGGCCGTCGAGTCCATATTCTAGGTCGTGTCAAGCCCCTTGACAAGGGTATTTGTCAATACCCGGTAGGAGTATCTGGCTCGCGCACGGCCGGTGGTGTCGGGATGAGCTCGTCAACCTGCCAGTACATGGCATCCATCCAAAATCGGCGGCGGAGTGGTCTTACGGCGAGGGGCTCGGCGACGGTCGCGGCGTGGGCGCCGGGGTTGGCGTGGGTCTCGGCGTCGGGGTCGGCGTTGGTGAGCGGACAAGCTATGCCTGGCGCAACCCTGATAGCCGGCCCCGGCGGCCACCTGCGTCCAGCCCACTCGCTCCTTCCGCGCCGACTTGCCAGAGGACGCCGTGAAACGAGTTCGACGCAGGGACGCTCAACCCAACGACCTGGCCACGGTCCTTTAATGGAAGCGCTGAGGTTAGATCCGGAACTCGCTCTTCGGGTCGGGGCGCCTGATCGCCGACAGGCGTTCCAGCGCTACCCGTCGGTACCCGCGGCCGGAGTCGACTCGGCGGGGGAAACCTTGATCGCAGGATCCGCGGGGCCCCAGGTCCCAGGCGGTTGCGGGTGTCCGAAGAGATAGCCCTGCCCGAACTCCACACCGAGGGCGGTGAGGGCACGGGCCTCCTCGGGAGTCTCGATCCCTTCGGCGATGAGACGGCAGCCCGCGGTCCGGCTGAAGTGGCGCATCCCCACCACGAGTGCCTGGCGCCCGAGGTGGGCGTTGACGCGGTGGACGAGGCTGATGTCGAGCTTCACGAAGTCCGGGCGCAGGTCGATGATGTGGCCGAAGTTGGCGACACCGGACCCGGCGTCGTCAACAGCGAGGCGGACGTCGTGGCCCAGGGACCCGACGGCGTCACGGACCTTGTCGTAGTCCTCGATCAGGTCGTGCTCGGTCACCTCCAGCACCAGGGCCCGGTCGGAAGCCCAGAGGACCGAGCGCAGGCGCTCGACATCCGCGAGCAGGCGGGGCGAGACGTTGAGGTCAAGCCAAGCACCCGGCGGCAGCCCCGTCGCGGCAGCGACCGCGGCCTCCAGGGTGGCGATCTCGAGCTCGGCTCCCAAGCCTACCGACCAGGCGTCGGCGAAGCAGAGGTCCGGGCGCTGACCGGAGTCGAAGCGGGTGAGCGCCTCGAAGCCCACGGTTTCGCGCGACTCGAGGTCGACGATCGGCTGGAAGAGAGGGTGAAAGGCCCTCGTGGCGACGACCGACGCCAGCGCGGTCCGCAACTCCGCCTGCCGCCGCCGAACATCCAGCCGCTCTGCCAGCAGCCCGCTCGAGGCGGCGCTGAATGCGACCAGGCCGGGCATGTCCTCGACCAGGACCTTCGCAAACCCTGCGTCCCTCGTCCCGATCACGAGCATCCCGACGACCCGGTCGCCGCGGACCAGGGGACCGTAGGCCAAGGCCAGAAGCCCGGCGCCGGTGGTGGTCTCTACCTTGGCGGAATCCTTGACCGCTTCGCTCGAGTACTCGCTCCATGGACCGGCGAGCGCCCGATTCTGGATGATTTCCGCCCGCCGCGGGGTCATGCGATCGCCAACCCTGGCGGGATACCCGGGAGGCGCGGCCAGCCCAAGGATGTCGGCCTCGGAAGGACCGTGGAATCCCACCATGGAGGCCACGTCGACATGCGGCAGACCGCCGAGCACCTCGCAGATGCGCTGGGCAGCCTCCTCCAGGGTGGCATCCGCGGGGATCGAATGGAGGCTCTGGGCGAGGGCCGAGCGAACGCGGCTCTCAAGCGCCACCTCGGCCTGCGCCTTGCGCAGGTCCGTCACATCGCGGCAGACGACCACGAACCCGGTCGGTGCCCCGCCGCTGTCTTGGGCGGGGGTGACGCTGACCTCGAGCCGCCGCTCCGTCCCGTCCGGCAGGAGCCGACCGACCTCTCCGAGCCATGGCTCGTTGTCTGCAACCGCCTGCCCGATGGCCGCCAGCCCAGCGGTGCCCACGAGTTCGAGCGCGACCGTCACGCCCGACTGCCCCACCAGCTCTTCGGGTTTGTGCCCGAGGGCCGTACAGATGGCGGGGTTGACGTACGTGACGACACCCTGCCCGTCGGTCAGGATGACACCGTCGATCGCCTGGTCGATCGCTCCGGCGAGGCGTTCGCGCTCCCGGCGCGATTGCTGGAGCTCAGTCACGTCCCGCTTGACCCCGACGTAGCTCGTGATCGCCCCGGCCGCGTCGCGGATCGGCGAGATGACCGCCTCCTCCTCGAACAGCGTGCCGTCCTTGCGTCGGTTCGTCAGCACCCCCACAAACGGTTGGCCACTCGCGAGCGTCGCCCACATCGCCGCATAGAACGACGGTCCCTGGGCTCCGCTGCTGACGATGCGTGGGTTCTGCCCCAGAACCTCCTCGCTCGTGTACCCGCTGATGCGCTCGAAGGCCGGGTTCACGTATTCGATCCGAGCATCGACGTCGGTGATCACGATCGCGTCTGCGGACTGATCGACTGCCGTCGCCAGCCGGCGCAACTCGAGCTCGGCACGATGGCGCTCGGTGGCGTCGCGGATGGTGCGTTGCAGGCGGCCGTCGCGCAGCTGGGTGAAGCTGACCTCCACCAGGAGGCTGGTGCCGTCCTTGCGCCGGTACCGTCGCTCGACCACGAGCCCGGTCCCGACCTCGGTCTCGGCCAGCCGCACGTCCATGCCCTCGGGAGTCAGGGGATCGTCGGCTGCCGACAGGCCCGGGGAGTCCATCCCGAGGAGCTCATCCCGCGAGTAGCCGAGCATCCGGCAGATGGCCGGGTTCGCCTCGACGTAGCGACCGGTCTGGTCCGAGACGAGGATTCCGTCGGCAGACTGCTCAACGAGGGCTCGGTAGTGCGCCTCGCTGTCGCGCAGGGCCTGCTCGGACGCGACCCGCTCGGTGGCGTCCGAGTAGAACCCCACCAGGCATGTCACGCCGTCGATCTCGGCGTTCACGGCAGTGACATCAGTCAGGACGACGGTACCGTCCTTGCGGAGGCACGGGATCGACCGTGCCACGCCCCCACGGGTGGTCAATGCGGTGACTTGTCGGAGCACCGCCGGAAGATCGCCCTTTGGATGGATGCCATGTACTGGCAGGTTGACGAGCTCATCCCGGGTGTAGCCGAGCAGTGCCGTTGCGGCCGCGTTCACCCACCGGAAGCGCAGCGTCGCCCGCTCGGCGACGAAGATCGCCTCGACCGCCCCATCGAAGATCGTCGCGTAGCGCTGCTCAGATCGAGCCAACGCCTCCTGTGCATCCCGCTGTTCGGTCACGTCGGCGATCGTCCCCAGCATCCGGATCGGATGCCCGGACTTGTCGAACTCGAGCCGCCCACGCCCGTGGACCCAGCGCGTCTCGCCGGTGTCCGCTCGGACGATCCGGTACTCGCGATCGAACGTCTCGCCACGACCCAGGACCGCCTCCGCGAAGTAGGCGACCGTCTCCTGGCGCTGGTCCGGGTGAACGAGCGCGCCCCAGCCCTCCACGGAACGGTCGAAGGCGGCGTCGATCCCGAAGATCGCATCGAGCCCCGGCGAGCTCAGCCACCATCCCGCCACGATGTCGAGCGAGTAGGAGCCGATCCGCGCGATCGACTCCACCTCGTCGAGGTGAAAGTCAGCGTGCGGAACCCAGCCGCGCGACCCTTCGCCACGGCCCGGTCGCGCGCGGGGTGGCCTGACGCTCCCGGGACTGGTGGGGGTAGGGCCGTGCTTCACCTTGGTCCTCGCATTCGCGGGATCCGATGCCCCGGCCGGGAGTGGCAGGCTAACGCGGGGCCTGGGCAAAAGGCGATCCACAACGGAGCGCCTAACTGCCGGCGCCATTGGTCCCCAGGATCAACCCGGCGCCGCCAGCGACCAATCCATATGTCATCAGGGCTACCAGACCTCGAGCGAGCAATGGGCGCGGGGAGGCTGCCACTCCTTCGGGAGCAGGCTCCCGGTGCCGTGCCTCACCAGTAGACGGGCATGGCCTCCGTCTGGCAATCGGCCATTCGTACCCCCCGAGGAGGTCCGCGTCGCTCCCGCTCGATCCCCGAGGTCTTTGTGCCCGGCTCGTCGAGACTCCCAGCCGGTGAACGACATCGCGGTCCAGAATGGCGGGATGGAGGACGACGGCGAGGTCCCGGCACCAGCGCCACCCGAGCT
>JBBQMH010000121.1:0-4186 GCA_038328755.1 Candidatus Limnocylindrales bacterium | reverse complement strand
TCGACGAGGAGGATCCGAAGGCTGATCGCGATCGCCCATAGCTCGCCGATCGTCAGCGGCTCCACCCCCTGGTAGGCCCGCACCATGCGCCGCAGGCTTTCCGGATCGAAGCGGCTGTCCGTGTGCGCGATGTAGGCCCAGACGACGCCAAGGACCCTGGGGTAGCCCGCGAGGTGGCCTTCAGCCAGCTTGGGGAGCTCGCGGTAGTAGTCCGGGGGCAGGTCGTCGCGGATCTCGCGGAGCTGCTCGTCGACGATGTAGAAGTTATCGACGAGCCATTCGGCGGCCGGCGTGATCGAACGTTCGTCCTTGGTCGCACGAGTCAGGACGCGGTATGACTCCAGCAGGACGCGGCCATTCTCTGCCACGCGTGGGCCGACGGGGCGTCCCCGACGGGGCGCGTCGGTGATCGTTTGGGCGGCGGCAAGGGTCTGCGCGTGCTGCTCCAGCCGCTCCACGCTGAAGAGCTCCGCGAGGATCGGCTCTTCGAGCTCGGGCTGCGGGCGAACTCGCGCGCGAACGCGACCGGGTGGGTCTCGAAGGGGCTGGTTCGATTTCATCTTCCCCTCTCAGCGCACGGCCTGACCACTGCGCTCGATTCCACGTGGGGACGTATCGATGATAGCGACCGCCCTCGGATAGGGGACTGCCACAGGTGGACGTCCCCGCCACCCCACGGGGCACACAGTAGCGACTGGCGGGCGGACCTGGCATGTGGTCGAGACCGTCGTCGACTGGGATGGTCGGTGAGGCGAGCGTTCGTGGACGATATAGAACAGATGTTGTGGCGCGCCCGACAGGACTCGGCCGTGCGGATGCCAGGACAGCGGGCGTGCACGCCGTCCCGGGTCTGGACCTCCTCGATCGCATCGGCCGCCCGGAGCGGCGGCCTCAGGGATCCCGGTCACCGGGAGCTGCTCGTCGATCCGCTCGTTCGCGGGCCTGGCCCAGCTCATGACGGGATGACGCCTTCGGCCCCGCAATGGACGTCGATCCCTCGCGGAGCAGTTGCTGGAGGGTCAGGCACGCCTCGTCGAAGCGCGCGGCCCCGACCTCCTCCGCGTAGATCCGCTCGATGTCACGCACCGCCCGCAGCGCCTGCGCAACGACGCGCCGGCCATCGCGGGTCAGGCAGATCAGCTTCGCCCGGCCGTCACGTTCGTCGGGGCGCCGCTCGAGATAGCCGGCCTTCTCGAGCTCGTCGACGAGCTCGAGCATCGACGGGCGGGTCATCCCGGCTCGCGCGGCCAGGTCGGTCAAACGTGTCCCCATCCAGTCGATGTTTCCGAACACCTGAAGATGTGATTGCCGGAGGTTCGTGTAACCGGCCTCCTGGCCCCAGGCGAAGAGATCGGCCCGGAAGCGGCGCAGCATCAACCCCAGCAGTTGGCCGACCGGCAGACGCTGTTCGCTTGTGTTCATGCCAACAGTATAGTAAGGTCGCCTAAGCTTCGGTAACCTAACTACCTTGCCGATGCATGAAGCGAGGAGATCGTCGAATGTCGTCCCAGTCGGTTCAGCGACGCTCCCAGCGACTAACGGCGGTCCTGCTCATGGCCGGTGCCGTGATCGGCGTCATGGGGAACGCGCTCCATCCTCATGTCGCGGTGTCCATGACCTCGAAGCTCCAGGCCATCGCCGGCAACGGTGCCTGGGTGGCCATCCACCTCACGATCCTCGTGGCGATCCTGCTCGTGATCGGCGGTCTCGTCGGTCTGGCCCGACTTCTCGACGACGGACCCGGCGGGCCGCTCGCGCGCATCGGGATCGCTGCCGCGCTGCTCGGGGGTGCCCTCGCCACCGTCAGCACCTCGATGGACGGCTTCGCGATGAAGCCGCTGGCGCTCGACTGGGCCGCCGCGCCGGCATCGGACGCGGCCGCGGCGCTGCGCCTCGCGGACGCCGTTCAGGTGCTCGGTTTCGGGATCTGGAGTATGGGGATCCTGGTCCTGTTCGGGATGGCCTTCGCCTGCTTCGGTGCAGCCGTTGTCATCAGCGGGCGCTTCCCAGCGTGGCTCGGCTGGATGGCGGTCGCCTCCGGCGTCGGTTCGGCTGTCGCGGCCCTGCTCCAGATCGCGAATACGGGGGAGGTCCAGGCTGCTGAGACCCTGTTCTTCGCCACGTCCCTGCTGGCCACGCTGTGGGCGTTTGCCGTGGGGATCCTCGTGTGGCGCGATGCACGAGAGCCCGGCCGCGTCCGCGTGCCCGGGCCACTTCCAGTCCACTAAAGGTGGGCCTCGCCCGGCGATCGAAGGGAGGCGAACATCGGGTGCCAAACGCGTTGCGGCTTTGTCGCTGAGGTGATGATCGTGGACGAGCAGCACACCGGCTCGAGGAACCGAGTGATGACCGATCGGCTAGGGCCTTCTGTCGCCGTGATGGCATTCGCATCCGTCATCGCCGCCGCCGGGATGATGGCGCACAACGTGTTCGAGTTCGGACCCGCGTTCCTCGCTAATCCGGAGACGCTCATCCCCGTTGCGATCTTCGGCCTGTTGGTGCTGCTCGCGAGGGCGCGGCCTGACAGCATCGTCGTGCTGGTCGTGCTCCTCGGCTGGGCGCTCCTGAACCTCGTCGGCGGCGGGATCCTCTCGGTCATCCCCCTCGGGCTCTTCCCCTTCACGCCGGAGCAATCGCTTGGGCACTATGGCGCCCACATCGTCTATGCCGTCGCGCAGATCCCGCTCGTCGTTGTCGCCCTCATCGCGATCCGAATGCGCCGGCGCCCGGCCGCCTCGGAAGACCCCGGATGAGACGCGCGCTCTACGACCTCATGTACCGGATCGGCGCCCCGTGGGACGGACCACCACGACCGGAGCTCGTCACGCTCGTCGAACGTGGCGTCCTCACGCCGGCCCACCTGGCTCCGGGTCGCGCGATCGATCTCGGCTGTGGCACGGGGGCGAACATCCTGTACCTCGCGCAGCATGGCTTCGAGTCGACCGGCATCGACTTCTCGCCCATCGCCCTGCGAGTCGCACGAAAGCGGTCCGGTGCAGTCGGGATGGACGCGCACGTCCGGTTCGTTGAGGGCGACCTCACTGCGAGCGAGATCCCGGGCGTTGAAGGGCCGTTCGACCTTCTGGTCGACTACGGCACGCTCGACGACCTCGATCCGGCCGGTCGACGGGCGATGGCCAACCTGATTTCATACCTCGCCCGGCCCGGTGCGGTGTTTCTCTTCTGGTGCTTCTGGGCCCGACGATCCGAGCTGCCTAGGGTGAGCCTGACCGGTCCTTCGCGGATGATCCCGGTGATCGAGCCCGGCGAGGAGACAGCACTGTTCGGCGACGACTTCGAACCTTCCCGAGGTCGCCTGCCCGAGCGACCTCACTCCGGCACGATCACGAGCGAGGGTCGGCTTCCTTGTACGAGGGCCGGCTCAACACCTCGCGCGCAGCGGTCCTGATGGTTTCGGGCCCTGACTCGCCGTTCAGCGCGATCCCCGCCCCGATCTCTTGAATTCTGGCCGCGAGAAACGGTTGATCAGCGGCGGGGTTGGGCAGCCCCACGATCGGCACACCGTGCTCCAGGGACACCGTGACGGTGCCGTGCCCGCGGTGCGTCACCATCAACGCGGCGGCGGACAGGACGTCGTCGTGGGGGACAAACTGCTGGGCGACGGCGTTGGGCGGAAGCGGACCGGTGTACGGGGGCTCGCCGGTTGCGAACAGGACCCGCACCTCCTCGCTGGCGAGGGCTTCGAGGCTGTTTTCGATACGGCTCGAGGGTCGCCTGGTTGGCCTACTGGAGATCCTCGATCGCGACGACCTCCGTTGATCCGCTCGAGAGCCGGGCGAGCATCCAGCTGCCGAGCCGCCATACTCGATCCGCTCGATCATGCTGGTGGACACGGGAGGCGGCCGTTGCCTCGGGCAGCAACGCGGACCACTCGCACCTGGTCCGCTCGATCGCCTGCCTCGGGACGTCACACTCCTACCCGCATCCCGATCTCGAAGGATCTGATCGTTGCCTGGGCCAGTTCAAGCGCGCGGCGGCCAGCCCGGGCGTGCACCGGCGGGGGTTCCCCCGCTCTGAGGGCGGCGAGGACCGCGTCGACGTGCCGGTCGAGTGTCCGGCGGAACATCCGACCAAGGTCGTTGAAGTAGCCGGCCTGCCAGACCTCGCGCAATTCGCTGCCGGTCTGCTGGAACTCGAATGAGCGGACCGTGTCCCGTACGATGAT
>JBBQMH010000120.1:0-4248 GCA_038328755.1 Candidatus Limnocylindrales bacterium | reverse complement strand
AGGCGGCGCCGCATTTCGGCTCCGCGGATCTCCATGCCGGTCGTCGCGAGGACGCGCATCGCTTCGTCCAGGATGCGGCCGATGAGAGCGTTGTCCAGGACCTTGATCGTTGGGCGCATCAGTCCTCCGTGGTGCCGGGTTTGGACCGGCCATCCCAATGGTGCCATCTCGCCCGGACCGCGTCAGCACGGTACCCTGCCCACGATGACATTCACCACCCGCGCCCCTGGCGTCGTTCTCACCGAGCGGGAGCACGTCGTCCCGCTTGATCACGCTGCTCCGGATGGACCTACGATCACGGTCTTCACGCGCGAGGTCGCCGATCCCGACGGGATGGATCGGCCCTACCTCGTCTTCCTCCAGGGTGGTCCCGGTCACGAGGCCGCGCGACCCTCGAGTCCACCGAACGGCTGGATCGAACGGGCGCTCAAGGACTACCGCGTCCTGCTCCTGGACCAGAGGGGCACGGGCCGCTCGACCCCGGTTGGGCGGGACATCCCGGGTGCGACACCCGAGGCGCAGGCCGAATACCTGACCCACTTCCGGGCCGATTCGATCGTCCGGGACGCCGAGCTGATCCGCCGCGAGCTCGGCGTGGATCGCTGGAGCCTCCTGGGCCAGAGCTTCGGCGGCTTCACGTCAATGACGTACCTGTCCATCGCCCCGGACGGGCTGCGCGAGGCGTTCATCACTGGTGGGCTATCACCGATCGGTCGCCCGGTCGACGATGTCTACGCGGCCACGTATGTCCGCCTGATCGAGCGGAACCAGCGGTATTTCGAGCGCTATCCCGATGACATCGCACGGGTCCGGGAGATCCATCGCCGCCTCGATGCGGAGGACTTCCGTCTCGAGACCGGGGAGCGCCTGACATCGCGTCGGTTCCGCCAGCTTGGCCTGTGGCTCGGGATGAGCTACGGCTGGGAGCAACTGCATCACGTCCTGGAGCTGCCGATGGACTCACCGGCGTTCCGGGTCGATGTGGAGCAGGGCATCGACTACGGCCGCAATCCGCTCTACATCACGCTTCACGAGTCCTCCTACGTCGACGGGGTCGTCACGAACTGGTCCGCTGATCGGCTCCTGCCCGCCGAGGTGCGCGATGGACTCCTGTTCACCGCCGAGCACATGTACCCGTGGATGTTCGAGGACTATGCCGCGCTTCGGCCACATGCCGCCGCCGCCGAGCTGCTCGCCCATCACGAGTGGCCACGTCTCTACGACGCCGCCCAGCTGGCGGTGAACGACGTTCCGGTCGCGGCAACGATCTACGTCGATGATCTGTACGTCGAGCGTGCCTTTGCCGAGGAAACGGCCACCCAGATCCGAGGCCTCCGGGCCTGGATCACGAACGAGTACGTCCATAACGCCATCCGGGCCGACGGCGCGCGGGTACTGGATCGATTGATTGCGATGACCCGCGGCCGCGCGTAGGTCGACCGCTCCGAGCCGCGGGTTCGGCGGCCCGCCCACTTCCACGGCACCCAGGAGGGATGCATGACCAAGGGTCGGCTCGAGGCATTCAGCGACGGCGTCCTCGCGATCATCATCACGATCATGGTCCTGGAGCTGAAGGTGCCGCACGAGCCCACCTTCGAGGCCCTCGGCGAGCTCCTCCCGGTATTCGTCAGCTACGTCCTCAGCTTCGTCCTGATCGGGACGTACTGGAATAACCACCACCACATGCTCCAGGCCGCGAGGGTCATCAACGGGCGCGTCCTGTGGGCGAACCTGCTGCTGCTGTTCTGGCTATCGCTCTTCCCGTTCGCCACGGCCTGGATGGGCGAGAACAACTTCGCCGCGGTCCCAACGGCGGTCTATGGCGTGGTCCAGGTACTGGCGGCGGTCAGTTACACCGTGCTCGCCCAGGTGCTTGTTCGCGTGCCAGGCCAGCCTCCGGCCCTTGCCGACGAGCTTGGGCGCGACATCAAGGGCCGGCTGTCGCTCGCCTCGTACCTCGTCGCGATCCCGGTCGCGCTGGTCGCCCCGTTGGCAGGCCTGGCCATCTATTTCGGGGTCGTTGCGTTGTGGTTCGTGCCGGACCGTCGAATGGAGCGTGCAATCGGGCGAGGGGACGGCTAGTCCGAGTCGGCTCGGGGTGGCTCGGCGGTAACCCGTTCAGCCAAGCGGCTGACACGATCCGTCCCGGGGTCCAAACTGGATGTCGAGGTTAGCCGGCGGCAACCACGCGGCTGACAACACGGTAAGCGAGGCAGAGCGGTGCAAGTCGGACTCATCGGACTCGGGCGCATGGGCGCCAACATGTCGCGACGCTGGATCTCGAACGGCCACACGGTGGTGGGCTACGCGAGGACACAGAGCACCGTGGACGGGCTCGTGGCCGATGGTGCGATCTCCGCCGGCGCTGCATCCATCGAGGATCTCGTGGCCCAGATGCCCGCGCCGCGGACCTTCTGGCTGATGGTTCCGGCAGCAGCCGTCGACGCAACACTCGACCTGTTGCGGCCGCACCTCAGCAAGGGCGACGTCGTCATCGACGGCGGCAATTCCTACTACGTCGACGACATCCGTCGGTCCAAGGCGCTGGCCGCGGACGGCATCGATTACATCGATTGCGGCACGAGCGGCGGCGTGTGGGGTGAGAAGCGCGGCTACTGCCTGATGATCGGCGGACCCGACGAGGCAGTCCGCAACCTCGACCCGCTCTTCCGAACCCTGGCGCCGGGGGCCGCTTCGGCGCCGCGGACACCCGGGCGCACCGGCGACCCAACCCCGGCCGAGGAGGGATACCTCCACTGCGGACCAGCCGGTGCCGGCCACTTCGTGAAGATGGTCCACAACGGGATCGAGTACGGCCTCATGGCCGCCTATGCCGAGGGCATCAACATCCTCCACCATGCCAACGCAGGCCTCCATCAGCAGGAGATCGATGCGGAGACCGCGCCACTGCGGGATCCGGAGCTCTACCAGTACGAGATGGACCTGCCGGCCATCACGGAGGTCTGGCGTCGGGGCAGCGTCATCGCCAGTTGGCTCCTGGATTTGACAGCCCAGGCGTTTCTCCATTCCCCGGGCCTTGAAGGATTCGCTGGACGCGTGAGTGATTCGGGCGAGGGGCGCTGGACGAGCATCGCCGCGATCGACGTATCGGCACCGACGCCGGTTCTGACGACCGCCTTGTATGAACGCTTCAACTCTCGCGGTGAAGCGGATTTTGCAAACAAGGTGCAGTCAGCGATGCGTCTCGGCTTCGGTGGCCACCTCGAGAAGGACGCCTGATCAGGCGGTCCGCATCTGCCGCACGGCCTTGCCCAAGGTCGCGAGAGACTCGTCGAGCGGGACGCGGTGGATCGTGCGGAAACGCCTTGGTTGCCCGACCTCAGGCGACCCTAGCCGGTGTACGCCCCGCTTGCGATCGTCGTCTCCCGGACAACGACGACGTCCAGGCCCGCGCTCCGGCCCGTGATCGGGATGGATCGTTGCTCGATGTCCTCGACAGGGAGTCCAGCGCGTTCCCACGCCCGGTGGCTCACCACCAGTTCGCCGGGGCCTGCCACCGAACCGAGACGGGCGGCGACGTTGACGGTGTCGCCGAGCGCGCTGAAGTCAAGCTTGTCGCCGGAGCCGACCGTGCCGACGAACGCTTCGCCGACGTGGACGCCGACCCCGACGCGGACCCCGCCGTTGATCAGCCGTGGGTGTCTGGCTGCCGCGAGCAGGTCGCGCCCTGCCTGGACGGCGCGAGCCGGAAAGTTCTCCCCGCTGATGACGGGCAGAAAGAGGGCCATGACGCCATCGCCCAGGAACTTGTCGATCAGTCCGCCGTTGCGATCGATGGCTCCGCTTGTCGCCTGGTAAAACCCCTGGATCAGGCTCCGGAAGGCGCCGGCGGTCGTCTGTTCAGCCAGACCGGTCGAACCGCGGACATCGGCGAAGAGCACCGCAATCTCGACTTCCGCTCCGCCCGCGTTCTTGCCGAGGTCGCTGAAGCAGGCATTGCAGAAGAGCGGGTTCTGATTGCTCTGGCCATGCATGATCAGCGCCGTCAGGATCCGGCCGGGCCCACGGAACGGCGAGTTGCAGAACTTGCAGCGCGGGGCGGACGGCACGCGGCCCCACAGCTTTCGCAGGCGGATCAGGCCGGGGTCGGTTCCGGTCAGGATCCCGCGCCACTCCTCGGTTCGGGCGGCATCCTTCGCCTCATCCGAGAGGGCGCGATCCTCAAATGCGTCGGCTCCAAACCGATCGGTCATCCGGTCAGCCTAGCATCGGGATTCCAGTCGTCCG
>JBBQMH010000119.1:0-4492 GCA_038328755.1 Candidatus Limnocylindrales bacterium | reverse complement strand
GAGTCGAGCCCGCGCGTCGACGCCCGCCTGCCCGACGGCTCGCGCGTCAACGCCGTGATCGAACCGCTGTCGCTGGTTGGCCCGGTGATCACGATCCGGAAGTTCTCGAAGACGCCGTACCAGGTCGAGGACATGATCGGCTTCGGCACCGCGACCGCCGAGATGTTCGAGTTCCTGCGGGTCTGTGTCGAGGCTCGCCTCAACATCTTCGTGTCGGGCGGCACCGGATCCGGCAAGACCACCTTCCTCAACGTCCTGTCCGGGTTCATCCCGGACGACGAGCGGATCATCACGATCGAGGACGCCGCCGAGCTGCAGCTTCGCCAGGCGCACGTCGTGACGCTCGAGTCGCGCCCGCCGAACCTCGAGGGTACGGGCGAGATCACGATGCGCAACCTGTTGCGCAACGCGCTCCACATGCGACCCGACCGTATCGTCGTCGGAGAGTGTCGTTCCGGTGAGGCCCTGGACATGATCCAGGCCATGACGATCGGCCAGGAGGGCTCGCTCTCCACCGGTCACGCGAACACCCCGAAGGACATGCTCCGCCGTCTCGAGACGATGATCCTCATGACCGGCTACGACCTGCCGTTGCGGGCGATCCGCGAGCAGATCGCGTCGGCCGTGGACCTGATCGTCCACACCGCCCGCCTCAAGGACGGCTCGCGCAAGGTCATCAACATCACCGAGGTCTTCGGGATCGAAGACGATGAGATCCTCACCCAGGACATCTTCGCGTTCGAACAGACCGGGATGAAGGACGGCAAGATCGAGGGGTACCTCAAACCGACCGGCATCCGCCCGACGTTCATGGGCAAGTTCAAGGCCAGCGGGATCGCGCTGCCGGAAGGCGAGTTCGGCATCCCGCCCGACGATCCCACGAAGCGAGGGCCGGCTCGGCAGGGCAAGGGCCGCTGGATCGCGTCGGAATCGTCCGGGCTTCCCGATCTGCCCCCGCCCACGGTGGGGCTCGGCCGGGTGGTCACGGCCGGCGGCATGGTCTACGTCACGTCGCTTGGACCGGTCGATCCGGACACGGGTTTCGTCATCAACGGCGCGATCAAGGAACAGACGCGCCAGTGCCTGACCAACCTCAAGGCAAAGCTCGAGGCCGCCGGCAGCTCGCTCGAGAAGGTCGTCTGGGCCAACTGGGCGCTGCGCGACGCGACCGAATTCGACACGTTCAACGACGAGTGGCTGCGCTGGTTCCCGGGCGACGGGCCGATCGGTCAGGGCACGCTGCTGCCGCCGGTCCACCGCCGCGCAGGTTTCCGCGTCTCCCTGGGCGTCATCGCCGAAGCCTGAAACGCTCCTGAAAGGCCGGGTTCTCGGCATCGAGTGATACTGTTCGGAGTCCTCCGGCGAGTGTGATCCCTGGCTCGTCCGTCGACCCCGAACACGCCAGAAGGAGCACGCTGATGGCGAAGCAGCCAACTCGAAAGGCCGCACCGAGAGCCGCCACCAGCGGCAACGGCCACCGATCCCGGAGTATCTCGCCAGAGCCTCGGCTGGCACCTCTAGGCAAAGAGATCCAGCCATTCGCCACGCTCCGACGCCTGCCGATCGCGCTGGCATTCGATGCCCGCGCCGATAGCTGCCGGATCCTCAACGAGATCCTCGCCGACACGATGATCCTGTACGCCCTGTACAAGAAGCATCATTGGCTCGTCGCCGGCCCGACCTTCTACCAGCTGCACCTGCTGTTCGACAAGCACGCCGAGGAGCAGACCGAGATCATCGATCTCCTGGCCGAGCGCGTGCAGAGCCTCGGCGGTATCGCCGTCGGGGATCCCCGACACGCCGCCGAGCTGACGACGATCGACCGCCCGCCCGACGGCGCCGAGGACGTCCCGGCCATGATCCATCGACTGCTCGATGCCCATGAGGCCATCATCGAGAAGGTCCGGGCAGGGATCGACAAGACCGAGAAGAGCAGCGATTGGGGATCGAACGATCTCCTCATGAGCGACGTCCTGCGCCGCCACGAGCTCCAGGTCTGGTTCGTGGCCGAGCACGTGGTCGACATCCCGCTGGTCGAGTAAGCCGCGATGGCCGACACCGACATCTTCGAGCGGATCAACGCGCTGTCGCATGAGGAAGAGCAGCTCTACGGGCGGGCCAGTGACGGGAGCGGGCTTTCGGTCGACGAACGGGAGCGGCTGGTCGCGATCAACGTCGAGCTGGACCGCTGCTTCGACCTTCTCCATCAGCGCCAGGGCCGTCGTGACGCCGGGCAAGACCCGGGCGAGGCGAGCGCCCGTCCTACGCGGGTCGTGGAGAGCTACGAGCAGTAGGCTCGGGGGCCCGCTAGACGGGGCCGATCTCCACGGCAAGGTCTCGGCCCAGGATCCGGGCCAGCCTCGCGACCTCCGCCTCCAGCGCCTTGCGCGGGGGGCGGCCGTTCTCCTTGAACCAGGCGATGCGCGCCGTATCGCCGGCCAGCTCCCACGTGCCGCGCACGACGCCGCCCACGACGACACATGGCGCGATCCAGCCGCTCTGCTTGCTCACGGCGGCGCGCCGATGGGCCGGCGTGACGTGGCCATCCCCGGTTCCGGGGCCGAGCACGTACTGGTCGAAACCCGGGAGCAGCCGCACCGCGGCCGTGGGCTTGGTAGAAGCCAGCTCGTCCACGTGCTCGGCCAGGACGAACGCCGTTTCACCGTCGACCTCGACCTCCGCCAGCCGGTCACCAACGGACAGGCGTCCGGCCGGGTCCAGCAGCTGCCGCTGCATCCGCCAGGCGAGCGCCTTCTCCCAGCTGATCTTCAGGGCCATTCGCGAATGGTCACAGATGCAGCACGAACTTGGCGATCTCGAAGTAGATGATGAGACCCGTGCCATCGACGAGCGTCGTGATGAGCGGCGCCGAGACCACCGCGGGGTCGATCCGTAGGCGACGCAGGACGAGCGGCAGGGCCGCGGCGACCGTCGCCGACCAGACGCAGATCGCCAGGATCGTCAGTGCCACGACCACGCCGATGTCCGCCCCGACGTTGAGCAGTCCGGCCCGCCCGAAGGCGACCACGGCCATGATCCCGCCGAGGATCAAGCCGACCCGGAGCTCCTTGAAGATCACCCAGGCGATGTCGCGGAGCGCGACCTCGTTAAGGGCCATCGAACGCACGATGAGCGTGACCGTCTGGCTGCCGATGTTCCCGCCCGTGCCGATGAGCAGCGGGATGAAGAAGCTCAGGGCGACGACCGTGCTCAGCTCGCCCTCGAAGTTGCGCAGGACCGTGCCCGTGTAGGCCTCGGCCACGAAGAGCAGGAGCAGCCAGCCGATGCGCTTGCGAACGAGCAGCGGCACGCTCGCCAGCCGGTACGGGATGTTGAGCGGCTCGGAGCCGCCGAGGCGCTCGATGTCCTCGGTCGCCTCCGCCTCGAGGACATCCGCGATGTCGTCCTCGGTGATGATCCCGAGCAGATGGTCCTCGTCGTCGACCACGGGGATCGCCAGCAGGTTCCGGTCCGTCAGCAGCCGGGCGGCCGTTTCTCGATCCGCGGTTGCCCGAACGCGAACCGTCGTCGGGGCCATCAGCTGGACGACCGGCGTCTCGGCCGGGCTGAGCATCAGTCGATACAGGGACAGCACCCCGAGCAGATGCCGCTCGGGATCGACGACATAGACGTAGTTGACGGTCTCGGCCTCGTCGACGAGGCGGCGGATCGCGGCGATCGCCTGGGAGGCCGTGGCATCGCGCGCGACCGCGACGTACTCGGGCGTCATGATCCCGCCGGCGCTGTCGGGCGGGTAGGCCGCGAGTTCCCGGATCTCGGCGGCGTCCTCGGCTCGCATCCGTACAAGGATCTGGTCGACGTCGGACGCCGGGATGTTGGCAAGCACATCGGTGGCATCGTCGGGGTCCATCCCGGACAGGACCGCGGCCGCCTCGTTCTCGCTCAGCGTCCGCAGGATGGATGCCGCGGTCGCCGGATCGAGCTCCTCGAAGACCTCGGCGACTTCCTTGTCGGGCAGCCATTGCAGGAGGACGGCGACCTCGCCCGGGTCGAGTTGCGGGATCAGGTCGGCCCACTCGGCCGGGCCTACCCGTTCGGCGAGACCGCGGACCCCTTCTTGTTCTCGCTCGCGGATGAGTTGCTGGAGTTCGTCCCGCAGGGCGTCAGTAGTGGCGTTGGCCATCGGACTGTCCTCGATGACTGCGACCCGCACGTGGTCGGCAGCGGAGCCGGCGGGCAGCTCCAGTCAACGGAGCGGCCCGGGATCGATAAGCCCGACGGGTCCTCCGGTTCCAGGGCCCTAGGCGGCCCGGATCGGAAAGGAGGTCATGTCGGGCGGGCGACTGTGACTGGGCATGTCGCGTCCTCCGCTCTCGATCACGAGGGTCGGGTAGGCATGAAGAGACCACCTCGCCGACAACGGCGGGTGGCGATGCTGAGGCATCGCCGATCGTAGGCGCCGCCCGCACGTCGGTCAACCAGGCTCCTGATGCCTCCGGAGGTATACGCACCGGCGAGCTCCTAGCCGTTC
>JBBQMH010000118.1:0-4638 GCA_038328755.1 Candidatus Limnocylindrales bacterium | reverse complement strand
GACGCTGCACCGGATCCTGCCGACGGGCAAGGCCCTCATGATCGACGCCCGCTCGCCCGACGGGGAGCGGGTCGGCCTCCTCAAGGCCCTCGCCAACGAGACCCGGATGGCGATGCTCGAGTACCTCGGAGATCGCGTCGTCGCGCTCACGCAGATCGCCCAGGATCTCGACCTACCACCGTCCACCGCGGCGATGCACGTCGGCATCCTCGAGCGCGCGGGGCTGCTCCACACGGAGCTCCAGCCCGCCAGCCGCGGCCTGCAGAAGGTCTGCTCGAGGACGTACGACGAGCTCGTCATCGCCCTCCCCCGAGGCACCCACCACAGCCGGGAGCGGGTCGAGATCAGCATGCCGGTGGGTGCGTACTCGGCCTTCGACGTCGAGCCGACGTGCGGCCTCGCCAGCGCGAATGGTCTCGTCGGCTATCTGGACGATCCCAATGCGTTCTACGAGCCCGATCGCATCAACGCCCAGCTGCTCTGGTTCCGGTCCGGCTTCGTGGAGTACGTCTTCCCAGATCGGGTGCCGCCCGGCGCCAGGGTCCTGTCGGCCCAACTCACGGCCGAGGTCTCGAGCGAGGCGCCGCTGCACGACCTCGACTGGCCCAGCGACATCAGCGTCTGGATCAATGGCGTGCTGCTGGGTGACTGGACGTGTCCAGCCGATTACGGCGGTTCCCGCGGTCGCCTGACGCCGCGCTGGTGGGAGGACGACAACTCGCAGTTCGGCGTCCTGAAGCGCTGGCACGTCACGCTCGACGGGACCGCGATCGATGGCTTGCCTCTGTCCGATGTGACCACCGCCGATCTGGCCTTCAAGCCTCGGCAGCCCATCCGGGTCCGGATCGGCGTGCAGGCCGACGCCGCGAACGTCGGCGGGATCAACCTGTTCGGCCGGCGGTTCGGTCACTACCCGCAGGACCTCGTCCTGCGACTGGAGTTCACGACTGCGCCGCGCACCGCGGACGGCGACGAGGTCACGCCAGACCCGCTCGACGAGTAGTGGCCGCGCCGCTCGACGACCTGGGGCAGCTCGACGCAGTCCGGGCACTGCTCGCCGCGTTTGACTATTCCGAAGCAGGCATCGCGGCCATCGGGGTCCAGCCGGGGTCGGGCGTGCGCGCGCCGGACGTCCCGATCCTGCTGCGCGCGCTGGAACCGGTCGAGCCGCTCGCCACGCTCGTGCGCCTGTTCCTGCTGGGCCAGGCGATGGACACGGCCGTCGCGGAAGCCCGTCTCGGGCCCGATATCCACGTGCTGTCGCGCGCAGGTCTTGTCCGGCCCGAGGGCGAACGGGTCGCCCCCACCGTTGCCCTGACGCCGTGGCGCGGCTTCATCCTGGCGCACGATCCGGATCCATCGGGTGACCTATGGGCGCAGCACGTCAGTGGGCCGACGCCGGCCGGTGACACGCTGCTGGCAATGGTGAGCGGGGACGGCGGCACCGCGCTCGATGTCGGGACAGGGTGCGGGCTGCTGGCCCTGGCGCTGTCGTCGAGCGTGGACCGGGTGGTCGCCACCGACACGAATCCCTGGGCGCTCCGGCTCACGACGATGAACGCCCGCCTGAACGGCGTCTCCAACGTCGAGACGCGATCCGGAAACCTGTTCGAGCCAGTCCGCGACGAGCGGTTCGATCTCATCGTCTCGAACCCGCCCTTCGTCATCGCGCCGGAATCCGAGCTGATCTTTCGCCACAGCCCGTTCCCCCGCGATGACATCTCCCGCGAGGTGATCAGGGAGGCAGCCGCCCACCTCGAGGAGGGTGGCTACGGGTATGCCCTCGTGAACTGGGTACAGCCGCCGGATGGCGCCTGGGTCGACGTGCTCCGGGGATGGCTCGAAGACACGGGTTGCGACGCGATCTGCCTGCTGCACGGCATCGAGGACCCGCTCGCCTACGCCGTCCGCTGGAACGCCCGCGAGCAACAGCTCCAGCCAGAGCGCTACGCGGAAACCCTCGACCGCTGGCTCGCGCATTTCCGTGCGCAGTCGATCGCAGCCGTGGGGACAGGCGGCGTGATCCTACGCCGCCGCTCTGGTGCCAACTGGGTTCACGGGCTGGAGCTGAGCGGACCGCCCCACGGCGACGCTGGTCCGCAGGTCCGGGCGATCGTCGTGGCGCAGGACTACCTAGCACGCAAGCCGGGTCGCGAGGCCCTCCTCGGGACCGCGTTCCGGATGGCCGTGCCGCATCGCCTCGCCCAGTCGCTGGCGACGAAGGACGGTGAGTACGTCGTCGAGCCTGCGGCGCTCGACCTCGACGAAGCTCTGGGCACCCCGCTGGTCATCGAGCCGGACCTGATACCAGTCCTCCTGCGGCTCGACGGGAGTCAACGGCTCCGGGAGATCGTCGCAGATGTCGTGGGGGCGGCCGATGGCGCGGAGCGCTGGGCGATGACCGAACGAAGCCTTGGGCTCGTGCGCGAACTTCTGGCACGGGGCTTCGCCGTGCCCGGCGCGGGAGCCGCTTAGGCCGGCCGGCCCGAGACTTCCCGGGCGATGGACCTGTCGGGTCCGGCCGGATCGCCGGCGCTGAGCTGCAAGAGTCCTTCCAGCATGGCCGTCGCCACCGGCCCGTCCTCCGGGGCGAGCCGGAATGTCGTGGCCGTGAGCCGACCGCGGCCCTGGGGGAAGCTCCAGATCAGGGCTGCCGGCGCGTGCACCCAGCCGGCGAACATCCCGGCGATCACCTCGTCACGGTGGACCTCGGGGTCGTAGCCTGCGAGTACGTGGTCGGGGGTGACCTCGGCGAAGGCGAAGTCGAGAGGGTTCCGCTCGGGGAGGTTCGGGATCGCCCCCGGCAGCAGCCAGCTCCAGGCCGTGACCCAGTCGCCGTCCCATGGGCTTCGGCCGTCTGCGGCGTCGCTGTCTGCGAGTGACCGGGCACGAACGTCCAATGGCCGGTCCAATCCGGTCCCGCCGCCTCCACCCCGGCTGGGGATGGCGGCACGATCGCGGACCAGCAGGAGGCCGTGCGCCCCGGTGTCGACGGCCGCGAGGAACCCAGGCGTGATGGCCGAGGCGATGCGGACGTCCGCACGGTCGCCGGTCGTCAGGCGATGACCGAGCGCCGTCGATCGACCGTCCACGCCCCACGATCCGACCGGGTCGTCGACGATGACCGCCAGCGGTCGCCCCGTCGTCTGGGCAGATGGGGGCAGGATCGCCAGTAGGTACTCGTCGGCCGCCCGCTCCGCACCAGCCGAATCGAGCGCGCGGACGATGAGTCGCGCCTCGCCGACGGCGCCGTCGGGGACCCCGACCGTGAGCCGGCCAATGGATCGGGCGCCACCATCCGGCCAGTCACTGATCACGAGCGCCCCTGACCCAAGGTCGCCATCGGGCCCGACGAGGCTCCATTCGACGCGGCCCCCGGCCACCATCACGTCCTCACCGGGCCGACGGTAGGCCCCGATATGGACCGTGGCCGAGATCGTGTGACCGGCCCATACATCGCGTCGATCGAGGTCGGCGACCACCACGTCCTGGCCGTTGAAAGCCGCGAATCGGTCGTGATATGCCTTGGGCCCGCGGTGGACGTCGAGCAAGCCGTTGGCCTCCCAATACGCGTCCGCCAGCTCGGTGATCACGTAGCCCTGGATCGTGTCGTGACGCCGAATCTGACCGATCTCGTACTGCATCGCCTCGAATTGGTGCCATTGAGTGGCCTCGGCGAGCTCGTTCATGCTGCCCCAGATCCGATCCAGACCCAGGGACCCGAACCGCCCGATCACCCCGGCCGGCCGAAGGTGGTCGCGACCCGTGTCGAACCACCACGGCGGTCGGCCATCCGCGCCGACCAAGCGGTCGATGCGGGGCAGCCCCCAAGTGCCGAACTCGCTCAGGACGAGCGGCTCATCGCCCCGTGGCTCGGCGTCGCCGTGCGGACTCCACAGCCAGGCCGGCCGCGCCGCGAACTCCTCGATCCGGTGACGCCACTTCGCCGCGTTGTCGGGCGCTCCGTGGTAGATGTGGAAGTCCGCGAGGTCCGAGCGAAGGTGGAAGTTGGGCGTGCTCGCCGTGTCGCAGGCGGAGTTGTCGACGACCAGCCGGGTCGGGTCGAGCCGCTTGAGCCAGGCATAGGTCTCGGCCAGCCACGCCCGGTCGCGGGCTTCCTCGCGGAGCCGCGTTCCCCAGTCCTCGTTGATGATCGTCCAGATGACGATCGACGGGTGGTTGCCCATCGTCTGGACCATGGATTCGAGGGTCTCACGCCCACGACGGGCTGCCGCTTCGCTGAAGGTGGCCCAGTTCGGCAGCTCGCACCAAAGGAGCATGCCGGCCTCGTCCGCCGCGTCGAGATAGGCCGGATCAGGGACCTTGATGTGGCAGCGAAGCAGGTTGACCCCGAGCTCCCTGGCACGGGCCAGCTGGTCGTCCAGCATCGCCCGGGACGGTGGCGTCGAGATCGTTTCGGCGTAGAGGTCCTGGTCGAGCACCCCGACCAGGTAGATCGGCCGTCCGTTGAGCAGGATCCGGCCCGACTCGGTGCGAATCTCGCGCATCCCGAAGCGAGCCTCGACGCGGTCGATGACCTCGTCGCCGGCGATCAGGCGGGCCTCGAGGCGGTACAGATTCGGGACGCCGATATCCCATAGCCGCGGATCCGGGATGTCGAGCCGGACCTGGCCGGCG
>JBBQMH010000117.1:0-5106 GCA_038328755.1 Candidatus Limnocylindrales bacterium | reverse complement strand
CGGCCGCGGATCAGGAGCACGGCGACCGAGCTGATGAGCAGCCCCACCCCGACCGCCACGACCGTCAGCGCGAGGTGCTCGACGAGCTTGCTGCCGAGGAGCGGAAGATTGCCACTGATGACGTCCCAGCGGATCACGCGGGTCGAACCTCAGCATCACGGCGGCCGAAGGCGGTGATCTCGTCGGCGGTGACGAAGCCCTGCACGGCCCCCCGTTCATCAACCACGATCCCGACTTGGACCTCGGCGTCGATGAGCATGGCCAGGGCGTCCTTGAGCGTCGTTCGGGCATCGAGCAGCGGCGACATGGCGGAGGCCATGTCCTCGGTGAGGTTCCCGCTCGCTGGCACCTGACGCTGCCCGATCCAGCCGATCGGCCGGTCACCCGCGTCGACGAGGAGGAGGTACTCGAACGGGTCGGCGCGGATCCGCTGTCGAGCGTCGCCCGCGTCATCGCCGGCGCGCGCCGTGACCGCAGGGCGCAGTTCCAGGCTCGCCACCCGCGTCAGGGCCAATCGCTTGAGCCCCCGATCTGCCCCGACGAACCGGGCGACGAACTCGGACGCCGGGTTGGCCAGGATCTCGTCAGGCGTCCCGAACTGGGCGAGCTTGCCACCGACTTCCATGACCGCGACGAGGTCGCCCATCTTGATCGCCTCGTCGATGTCGTGGGTGACGAAGAGGATCGTCTTCGCCAGGCTCGCCTGGAGGCGCAGGAACTCGTTCTGGAGCCGCTCGCGGACGATCGGGTCGACCGCCCCGAAGGGTTCGTCCATCAGCATCACCGGGGGATCGGCCGCCAGCGCCCGGGCCACGCCAACGCGCTGCCGCTCGCCGCCCGAGAGCTGGGCCGGGTAGCGGTCTCGATGGACTGCCGGATCGAGGCCCACCAGCTGGAGCAACTCCTCCACGCGCTCTTGCCGCCGGCGCTCGTCCCAGCCGAGCAGGCGTGGGACTGTGGCCACGTTCTCGCCGATCGTCTGGTGCGGAAACAGGCCGACCTGCTGGATCACATAACCGATCGATCGCCGCAGCTCCGTGAGCTCGCGCGCTGCGGCGTTCTCGCCGTCGATGAGGATGCGACCACTCGTGGGCTCGATCAGGCGATTGACCATCTTCAGGCTCGTGGTCTTGCCGCAGCCTGATGGGCCGACAAGGACGCAGATCCTGCCCGCCGGCACCTCGAAGGAGAGGTCCTGGACGGCACCGAGGCGCGCCGAGTCCGTGCCGGGATAGCGCTTCGTGACGTGCTCGAAGGCTACCGTTGCGGCTCGCGGGCCCTGGTCCGCGGAGGTCGTCAAGGGTCCTCCGGGCTCAGCCGCGGTCCACGAGGGGCTTCACCTCGCCGATGAGCCGCTCGAGCGTCTCCTGATCGTATGGCGCTGGCAATTCGACGATCGTCGAGTCGAAGCCCGCCGCAACGTGCTCCAGCAGCTTCTCGGCGACGTGGGCCGGCGGTCCGAAGAACATTCGATGTCGGTTGTCGTCCAGGAGGCCGGATTGGTTTCTGGTCATGGCCTCGGCCCAGACGCGCTCCGCTTCAGCCTTGCTGTCGCGGACCACGATCCAGCTGTTCGACGTCCGGATGATGCTGGACGGATCGCGCCCGACGGCCTCGCAGTGCTCCGCCAGGATCAGGTTCTTGCGGGCCAGCCCCTCAGGGTCAGCATTGACGTTCCAGTAGTCGGCCACCTTGGCCACCGTCCGGAGCGTCTTCTTCTCGCCGCCGCCCCCGATCATGATCGGGAGGTGGGACTGGATCGGGAGCGGATGCTGCTCGAGGCCTGCGAACTGATATCGGCCTCCGGGCGGGGATGTCACGATCCCGCCGTCAAGCATCGTACGCATCGCCATGGCCGATTCGTCCAGCCACTTCAGGCGCTCGCCGACGGACGCGCCGTACTCGATGCCATGGGCCCGGTGCTCGTACTCGAACCATGCACCGCCCATGCCGAGGATCGCTCGGCCATCGCTCACGTGATCGATCGTCGTCACGGACTTGGCCACGATGCCCGGGTTTCGAAACGTGTTGGCCCCGACCAGGAGACCGAGTTTCGTGTGCTCGGTCGTGGCGGCCCAGGCCGCGAGGATCGCGTACCCGTCATAGATCGGCTGGAGCGGCTCACCCACGATTGCGTGGAGGTGATCCCAGGTCCACAAGTGGTCAAACCCGAGGCGATCGACGAGACGCCCGGCCGCGAGCATCTCTGGCCAGGTCGCAGCCTGGCTCCAGAGCAGAATTCCGAATCGAAAGTCAGTCATGACCGTTGCTCCTTCGTATGTGAAGGTCAGTATCCCACTCTCTCTCAGCGAGGCCGGTTACGACGCATCAGGCGTTGTCCAGCTCACGAGAGATCGCGCGGAGGATGAATCGGGCCGCCTCGGCGCTCTTGCCGCCCAGTTTCTGGCCCTCGTCCTGCTCGAGCGCTCGCATCAGGTCGCCCAGCATCTGATCGAGCAGCGGCGTCCGCACCAGGGCACCGTCGTCCAACGCCGTCTCCAGCCCCGCCACGGCCGATCGTGCGTTCTCGACGGCGTGGCCCTTGGCGTCCATCAGATCGCGAAACGCCGCACGCGCAGCCTCAGCCGCCGGCCCATTCGATGCCATGTCCTACCTCCCGGTTGGGGGCGCCGCGACCCCGCTCCGCTCCGTCGGAGCCGCCGCCGCCCGCCCGTTTCGTCGCCGCCAATCGGATTCGAGAATGCTCATGGTTACCTCATCCCACCATCGGCGATCGCGCCAGATCGCCTCGCGGGCCCGACCTTCAGCCACGAACCCACAGGCCGCATAGGCTCGAATGGCTCGCTCGTTGAACTCGAATACGGACAGGGCGACGCGATGCAGCTTGAGCGTCCCGAAGGCGTGATCGACCATGAGTCGCGTCGCTTCGGTCCCAAAGCCGCGACCCCAGGCGTCCCTCTCCCCGATGGTGATGTGGAACATCGCCGATCCGTTGTCGGCGTCCATCTGGCTCAGGGCGCATGTCCCGATCAACCGATCCGTCGTGCGCTCGTGGATGGACATGGCGAGTGATTTCGGACCGATGACGCGGGCCTGGAAGAATCGATCGATCTCCTCGGGCCGCATCGGGCCTTCCTGGTAGCGCGCCAGGCGCGCGATCTCGGGGTCCGCGTACCAGCGCCTGAAGGCCGCCAGGTTCTCTGGCACGTGGCGGCGAAGGACCACGAGACGTCCCTCGATCGATGCAGGAAACCACGTTCGGCCGGCCACGAGGGCACGGTATACCATCGCCACCATGCGTCGCTGGAGCGAGCTCGCGGAGCGCGTCGCGGCCCACTCGCGCACCTCCGAGAAGACGGCGCTCCTCGCCGACTACCTCCGGACCCTGGACGCGACGGAGCTGCCGATCGCGGTCGTCTTCCTGACCGGCCGGGCGTTCGCGGAGACAGATCAGCGCGCGACCGGGCTCGGCTGGGTCACGATGTCAACCGCCGTCGCCGAGGTCGCTGGGGTCGGAACCGAGGCGCTGACCGCCGCCTACGATCGTCACTCCGATCTCGGCCGCGCCATCGAGGACATCCTGGAGCATTCGGGCCACAGCCCGGATCCAGAGAATGCTCCGAGCCTCGCCGACGTCGCCGCGGCATTCGCGGCGATCGAAGCGGCGTCGGGGTCACTTCGCAAGGGCATGATCTTCCGCGAGTTGCTCGAGCGGTGCGATCCGCCGACCGCCAAGGGCATCGTTCGCGTGCTGTCCGGGGATCTGCGGATCGGGCTGCGGGAGGGACTCGTGGAGGCCGCCATCGCCAGCGCCTTCGATCGTCCACCGGACGCCGTGAAGCGTGCCGGTATGCTGACCGGGGACCTGGGCCGGACCGCGACGCTGGCACGCGACGGGACGCTCGACAGTGTCCGGATGACCCTCTTCCATCCCCTCAAGTTCATGCTGGCCTCCCCGGCCGAGGATGCGGCGGAGATCATGCGGCGCCTTGGGCCGACGGTCTGGGTCGAGGACAAGTACGACGGGATCCGGGCCCAGCTCCACAAACTCGGCGACACCGTGCGTCTCTACTCCCGGGACCTCCACGACATCTCGAGCGGCTATCCGGAAGTCATGGCCGCGGCCCGTGACCTCGACTGGGACGGCATCCTCGATGGCGAGCTGCTCGGCTACCGCGACGGAACGGTCCTCCCGTTCGTGGGCCTCCAGGCGCGCCTTGGTCGCAAGGAACCGTCAGCGGCGATCCTCGCCGAAGTGCCCGTCATCTACGTGGCCTTCGACGCGCTCGGCCTCGGGCCGGGGGCAGGCGTCCCGGTGGAGCCGCTGCTCGACGAGCACCTGGACCTCCGGCGCAGGCGCCTGGAAGCGCTCGGCCTGCCGCTCGCCGATGACGGGGGCCAATTCGCGCTGTCGCATCTTGCGACCGTGGATTCAGCGGCGGGCCTGGAAGGTGCCTTCGCCGCCGCCCGTGAGCGACGCAACGAGGGTCTGATGGTCAAGGATCCAACGAGCGTCTACTCGCCCGGGCGCCGGGGGTATGGCTGGCTCAAGATGAAGAAGGCGCTGGCGACGCTGGATTGTGTCGTTGTCGGCGTCGAGGTGGGCCACGGCCGACGCCACGGGGTCCTGTCCGACTACACGTTCGCCGTGCGCGACGATGAGAACGGGCGCCTCGTCACGATCGGCAAGGCGTACTCGGGCCTGACGGACGCCGAGATCGCTCACATGACCCGCTGGTTCGAGGCTCACACGATCAGTACCCACGGTCGATATCGTGTCGTCGAGCCGTCGGTCGTGGTTGAGGTGGCCTTCGACGTCATCCTGCGCTCCAAACGGCACAAGTCCGGATTTGCCCTTCGCTTTCCTCGAATCGCCAACCTCCGGCCCGACAAGGACGCCGCGCAGGCGGATACCGTCGCCACGGTCGAGCGGCTCTTCACCGAGCTCCAGCCCTGGGCCGAGCGTCTCGTGACCGCATCCGCCCGCCGCTCAACACCGAGGGGCTAGACTGGGCTGATGTACGGCGAGTGGGGCACTGAACAGATGCGCGTCGAGATGACGCTCTATACGAACTCGTTCGTGATCCGGGGCAGCCTGACGACGCGCCATCGGCGCCTGCTGGACCTGCTGAACCTCGCGGAAGA
>JBBQMH010000116.1:0-5145 GCA_038328755.1 Candidatus Limnocylindrales bacterium | reverse complement strand
CGCCACCTCCATGAAACGGACCTTCTTCTCGGCATCGTCGATCAGGAGGTGTTCGATCTTGCCGATGTCCTCGCCGTTCTTGTCCTTGACCATTCGCCCCCTGATGTCCTCATCAGAGCCTGCAACGGTCTGGCCGCTGTCCTGCAGTCTGCTCAGCGCTGGCATTTTCCCGGCTGGGTCATGCTGGACCCCACCGGCCTTGTTGGCGGTCATGGGTCGGTCTCCTGGGTGCTTGGCTATGGCTCTGTGCCTGATCTGGCGGCAACTCCGGCGAGCGTTCGGACGGATCCCGACCGCGTCATTTCGCCCCTACCTGACAGTTGCCGAGTTGCTCACCTGTCAGATCTTGCAGCGCCACTGTGAGATAGCTGTGATGCGAAGATGAGGGCCACCTGAGAAGTCGGCGCGGGTCGTATCGGGCGCGGTACCGGGCTCGACAACGAGTCCCCGATCGCGGACCATGGGATCCGCCGATCCTTGCGGAATGGAGATCCTGATGCCCGACTCTCTGCTGATTGTCTGGTTCGTTCTGACGATCGCGTCGACGGCGTACGTCGCCTGGGACCTGCTCGCCAGGACCCCCGCCATGGGCGTCATGAAGCTCGGCTGGATCCTCGTCCTACTCTACACCGGGCCGGTCGGCCTGATCGTGTACCTCGCCTCGTGCCGACGGCCGGGCGGGGAGAGCCACCAGGCCTTCGTGACGCCCCGCTGGAAGCAGGCCGTCGGTTCGACGATCCACTGTCTGGCCGGTGACGCAACCGGCATCATCGCCGCCGCGGCGATCACCGGATCGCTTGCCCTGCCGCTGGGCGTCGATCTCATCATCGAGTACGTGGCCGGGTTCACCTTCGGGCTGTTGATCTTCCAGGCCCTGTTCATGAAGGCGATGAAGGGTGGGAGCTATCTCGCCGCGGTCCGTGCAACGGTCCTGCCGGAGTGGCTGTCGATGAACGCGCTGATGGCGGGCATGATCCCGGTCATGGTGTTGCTCACGACCCAGGATCCCTCTGCCATGGAGCCGACAGGCGGGCGGTTCTGGGGCGTCATGGCCCTCGCCACGATCGTCGGCGGACTGCTCGCCTACCCGGTGAACTGGTGGCTCGTTGCGAGCGGCCTGAAACACGGCATGGGCTCGTCACGCACGCTCGGCAAGGGCGGCCACGACGCTGCCGACGAGCCGGCCGTGGCGGGTCCCACCACTTCTGCCAAGGCAGCCGTCGCAGGCATCACGATCGTTCTGCTTGCCGTCGGCGTCGGGCTCGCGGCGACGGTTGCCGACCTGTCGATGCGAGCCGGCATGTGAGTTATTGACGAGGTCCGCCACGTGGTACGGGCCAGCACGGACCGCCACGGAGCCACCACGTAGACTGGTGGCACTCGCCGAGGAGATTGCCATGGACTCAATCCTGCTAGTCGCTCTGATCGTGATCGTGATCGTGTTCGTCGTCATCGCGATCGTCGGGATGTACAACGGGTTCGTCCGGCAGCGGCTGCGCGTCGACGAATCCTGGAGCCAGATCACCGTCCAGCTGAAGCGTCGCCACGACCTCATCCCGAACCTCGTGAACGCCGTCAAGGGCTACATGGGTTTCGAGCAGAAGGTCCTGACCGATCTGACGGAGGCGCGGGCCGGCGCGATCACCGCCGGAGCCCGCGGTCCGCTGGAACAGGCGGCGGCGGCGGAGAATCACCTGACCGGAGCCATTCGCTCGCTCTTTGCCGTCGTTGAAAACTACCCGGATCTGAAGGCCAACCAGAACGTCCTCTCGCTCCAGGACCAGCTCGCGACGACCGAGAACCAGATCGGCGGCAGCCGGGACGGATACAACGCCGCCGTGCTCTCCTACAACACTGCGATCCAGAGGTTCCCGGCGACCCTGATGGCCGGCTCGATGGGCTTCCATCCACGCGAGTTCTTCGCCGCCGAGGCGGAGGCCGCGGAGGCGCCGATCGTGCAGTTGACGTGACGTGACCAACCGCCGGATCACCGGCCGTGTCGAGCCGGCGCATCCCCGCCGGATTCGACGCGTCCAACACGGCGCGTGCTTTGCCCTCGTGGGGATCGCGGCCCTTTTCCTTGCCGGGTGCGCCGGCCCCGGGAGCCCCTCCCCAGGCCCTGCGTCGCCGGTGGTGAGCGACGGCACGATGACCGTCTACGTCCGGGAAGGCGGCGGAACCTACTTGAGCGTGAGTCCCACGCGCCTGGATGCGATGCTCGCCACGAAGGACTTCACCTTCGTCAACGTCCATGTGCCCTACGAGGGCGAGATCGCGGGGACGGACGCGTTCATCCCATACGACCAGGTCACCACGCGCCTGGCCGAGCTCCCGGCGGCGATGGACGCGAAGATCCTCGTCTACTGCCGGAGTGGCCGGATGAGCACGATCGCCGCGCAGACACTCGTCGGACTCGGCTACACGAACGTCTGGGAGCTCGACGGCGGGTTCAACGCCTGGCAGGCGGCGGGCTTCCCGCTCGTCCAGGCGTCGCAGGGCTGAGCCGACTCGCAGCGAGGCTCCCATCGGTGAGCGCGACGTCGCGGCCGCATGTCCGGCGGCTCTCAACTGGTTCTCAGTGGCGCTTCACGATGCGCTCAGGTGCCCGGCGGATGCTCCAGGAAGTGGATGACAGATCGGGCAGAGGCAACCGCCGACATCCACGCCAAGACCGTGGGAGGTGGTCCATGTTCCGTCTACCGTTTGCCCCGCTGGCGGCGGCGATCGTCGCCGTCGGCGAGGCCGCGTATCTCGTCTGCGTCGCTGTCGGTGCCATCTGGCCCGGCGTCTTCTGGATGAGAACCTCGTTTCCAGCGCTCTTCCCGGGCTTCACCTGGCTCGATCCCCTGAGCTTCCTGCTCGGCCTCGTCGAGGTCGCCCTGTACGGTCTCGCCGCGGCCGCCGTGGCGGCGCTGGCCTGGAACTACGTTGTCGGCCGCGCGGGGAAAACCGGCACATGACCCGCCCGCGGGTCGCCGTTTTCGGAGCCGGGCCCGCGGGCATTACCGCAGCCCGGCTCCTGGCGGCCCGCGGCGGCCCGGCATGGCGATCGGTGCGCAACGCTTTGCGTGGCTTGAGGTCAGTGACGGTCACGTCCGACCCGGGGCTGAGAGCCGCTGTTCGCACCCGCGTCCCCTCGACGCCGTATACTTGGATGGCTACGACTGGGAGTTCGTACCCGGTCTCTGGGTCTGCCACCACCGATGGGAATAGGCTGGCTCACCGACCCAGCGAACGTGCCTCGTGGCCAGCTGGACAGATGCCAGTTCAGGTGGCCGTGACGTCCCCGGTCCCCATTGCGGCATCCATCACCCGGCACGCTTGTCGCGCCTGTCGGAGTTGGCGTGCGATGATCACGATCCCGACGATGTTCATCGCGATTCCGAGAACGAGCAGCGGCGTCTTGTAGGCGTTGAGGAAGACGGCCGCGGCCGAGAGACCGACGATCGGCAGCAGATCGACGAGGTGGTGCGCGCAGCAGGCGAGCATTGCGGCAGTGCTCGTCCCGGTACCGGCGGCCGTCACGGCGGCCGCCGCTCCGTGGCGGCGGTCGACTACCCGCAGCTCGGTGAACAAGGCGACTTGCGTACCGAAGCCGGCCAGAATGACACCTACGAATGGCGCATCCGTCGCGAGCTGTTCGATCGCGTGCTCGGCGCCCTGGGCGAGGCTGATGATCGCGAGGTAGAGCGCGAGCAGCCCCCCAGCGCCGATGAGCCCGACCGCGATCGAGCGTGGAGCCAGCGGCAGCCCGGGCCGAAGGGCCCCGATCGAGGTTGTCACGGTCCAACGTCCCAGCGCAGCGTGCGTTCGGGAAGGTCGCCGATGCCCGTCAGCACGAGTTCTACCCATCGGGCCCCGGTGAGGAACGCCCCGGTGTCCCCATCGAAGGACAGGTTTCCGGATCGATGATGTCCGCCCTTTGGCGCAGCCCAGGGGCGCGCCGAGAGCGTCTGGCCGCGGTCGTTCCGGAGCACTGCGGTCGCGAGGTCAAGCGCATCGAGATCCACGGAATGCGTGTCGAGTGACACCGCAACGGTCGCCCCGGCTGCGGGCCCCGACCACGTCGCCAGGACGGTCACCTGACCCCCGTCGCTCGTGCGCGTCGCCAGATCCGTGGACGGTGGCGACGTGCTGGCCAGATCCGAGGATCCGGCAGTCGGGGCGGAACAGCCGGCAAAAATCAGTGCACCTGCCGCGAGCAGCGCGACGGCCCGCCAACGTGCGTTCACGTGGGCGAACGTGACGGCGCGACCTGAGAGCGAGCTGGGTTCAGACTGAAAGGTCACGCGAGCCTCCTACGCCCCGACGACTGCGTCCAGGACCCGCCGGAGACGCTCAGCAGCTTCATTCGCGATCGGGCCGACTGCATCCGAGCCAGTGATCGCGAGGGCCATCACTGGATCCAGGATCTCAATCGTCGTGCCGGCCCCATCGGCCTCGCGGAGGACCACGCTGCACGGCAGAAGCGCCCCGATTGAGGGATCGATCTCGAGCGCCCGGTTGGCAAGACCCGGGTTGCAGACGCCCAGGATCAGATATGGGGGGCGGTCGATCCCGAGCTTCGCCTTGAGCGTGGCCGCGATGTCGATCCTGGTCAACACGCCGAAGCCCTCGTCCGTGAGGGCCGCCTCCGTCCGGGCGAGGACGGCTTCGATGGGCTGGCTCAGAGTCGTACCGAAGGTGTAGTCGGCTGTCATTTCGGACTCCATGTCAAATCGTGACCGGATGCAGGTACGCACCGGCTCAACGAGAGCCGGTGCTCCTGTCGTGTACTCGAGTCAGCGGCTCGGGTTCTCGTCGGTGTGGATGGACTGCATCTGAGCCTGATCGCACACGCCGCTTGCCACCATCTGATCGTGAAGCGACTCCATCCCGGCGCCATTCGCGCCGTTCATCATCCCGGCGCCATTCGCGCCGTTCATCATCCCGGCGCCATTCGCGCCGTTCATCATCCCGGCGCCATTCGCGCCTCCCGGGTCCTGCGCGGCGACGAATCCCACGGTTCCGAGCGCCAGGGCGCCCGCGAGCAGTGTGCCGCCGAGAAATCGGATCCACTTGGGTGTCATCTCTTGTCTCCTTTGAACTTGACTGTCAGTTGCCGAGCAGGCGCCGAGCCTGTTCGTATTCGGCTTCCGTGATCTC
>JBBQMH010000115.1:0-5322 GCA_038328755.1 Candidatus Limnocylindrales bacterium | reverse complement strand
CATTCTGGCCTTCCCCTCGATCGAGGTCGTCGACCGTGACCTCCTGAAATGCGCTGCGTCGCGTGCCTGCCCTGCCGCGATCATCTTAGGTCGCACCGCTCTGGCCACGATGGAGCCCATGCAGACGGCAGGCTCGAAACGCGTTGACTTCGAGACACCACGGGGCCGTCCAGCGCCAACGTGAGCCAAATGCAGGCGACAGGCACCGAGATAGGCGCCTTCGCAAGCACGAAACGCGGGAAGTGGAGCGGAAGACGGGATTCGAACCCTCGACCTTCTGCTTGGGAACTGCGGTGAGCGAGCGGCGACCTCTACGCAAACCGAATGGGCGTTCGAATCGACGACTGAAGCGTACTCGAACCGCGTCCACAATTCAAGAAGCGCTGCCATCACATCTGCCCGGCCGGATACCCCGGACTCCCTCGTCAGGACGGTGCCGCCCGTGGGGGTCGAAAACCCCGATTCGATCACGCAGTGATGCCGTAGTACCCGTGGATGAGGCGGCCGAGCAGATCACCGCGTCGAACGCTCGGCTGAACTTCGTGTCGCGATCATGGATGAGGAAACAACCGGCGGCTCCCCAGCGCCAGCGGAGTTTGAAGCGGCCTACCATCAGCGCCTACGAGAGGCCACCGAGGCCGCTTGAGACCCAATCACCTGGGGCTCCACAAAACCCAGGGCGGTTCAATGGGCGGGCCGGTTGCCCTTAGAACAGGAGATATCCAATGGCCGATCGACCAGTCGAGGTCGTCTATTTCTACCGGACGAAGTGGGGGCACCACGACGAATTCCTGGAGCTCTTCACGCGCAACCATCTGCCCGTGCTCCACGAGCAGGTGAAGAACGGTCGATTGCTCGACGTTCGGGTCCAGGTGCCGCGCTTCCACGGCGACGGCCGGGCGGACTGGGACGTGATGGTGACGATCGTCTTCCGCGACTGGGCGGCGATGGAAGAGCACTCCGACTCGGAGATCATCGAACGGCTCTTCCCCGACCAGGCCCGCTACCGCGAGGAGGAGCGACGGCGCTTCACCATCCTCGATGGGCACTGGGACGTGCCACTCGAGTCGTCACCGGCCTGAGCCGGGAACGATTCCGCGCGCCCCGGTCCAGCTGGCCGAACGACAGGACGACCAAGAGCCTCCATCGTGATCGGCCAGCGACGGCGGCTGAGCCAGCAACTCGCGTTGGCGATAGGCTCCCATGGTGCTGCTCGGTATCGATCATCTCGTGATCGCGGTCCCTGACCTGGACGCCGCAGCCCAGGAGCTCGAAGGCGCCGTTGGCCTTGCCGCGACCGGCGGCGGCCGACACCCGACGCTGGGGACCCAGAACCGGCTCGTGTGGCTCGGCGATCAGTACCTTGAGCTGGTCTCCATCGTGAACCGACGCGTAGCGCTGGAATCATGGCTCGGCTTCCCAACGATCGCCGCGCTCGAGCGTGGTGGCGGCCTTGTGACCTGGGCGATCGCCTCCGACTCCGTCCGCGCCGAGATCGCGGTGCTCCGCGCTCTGGGCGCCCGCCTCGGCGATCCGATCCCGGGCGAGCGCGTTCGTCCCGATGGCCAGGTTGTCCGCTGGCAATTGTCGCTGCCAGATCGGATCGGCCCAGCGGAGCCGCCGTTCCTGATCGAGCACGACCTCCGGTCCGCCGAGTGGACCAAGCCAGAACGCGCTGCCCGTCGGGTCGAGCGTCATCCGATCGGCGGGCCGGTCCGACTCGAGGTGCTCGAGCTGCCGGTCGCGGATGTCCCGGATGCGATCCACAAGCTGGCCCGAGCCGCCGGTCTGAGATTCCGGCCATCGCTCGCCGGCGGCGGAGCACGCGACGCGAACGTCGGCCCGCAGATCGTGCGTTTGCGGCCCACACGTGGGCGGGCGCTGGCGCCTGGGATCGGCCTGGTCTCGCCGGCCGGCGACGACCGGGCCGTCGAGGTCCTCGGTTGCCGCTGGATCGTGCGTTCGTCCCGATGAGCAGCATGTTGCGCTCGTGTCGGGGCCGGAGGGCGGAGAACCTGGGCCGTAATGACGGCGCCAACCCCTATCGTGACTCGGCCGCTGGGGACGCTGCCTGCGCACAACGCAAGTAGTGCGCGCGGCGGTCTGGCCACGCCGTGACGCGAGGGCCCGTCACTCATGGCCGAAGGCGATCACCACCGCGGGGCGTACCGTAAGGTCCAGGAGGCAACCATCCCCGTCGCACGCGACCCGCATGACACTCAACTCGTTGATGACCTTTTCTCCGCGCGACCGCGCCGGACGCGCGTCGAGATCGAGGAGGCGAGACTCGCCACGAAGCGGCCCGCCCGCGCCGCGGTAGGGGCGAGCGTGGGGGGGGTCGCCCCAGCCCCGCAAGAGGAGGCGTCCGCCGAGGGGCTCGTGGCGCTATCTGCGAACCTCATCGGGATCGACGACCCGGTCCGGATGTACCTTCGGGAGATCGCCAGGGTGCCGCTCCTGACGGCCGAGGAGGAGGTCGTCCTGGCCAAGGCGATCGAGCTCGGCGAGCAGATCAGTGTCGAGCCCTGGAAGGCCATCGTGTCGCTCCACGAGTGGACGACCCACGATACCGAACGCAAGACTCGGACGGCCAAGCCACAGCACCGCCTGCCGTTTGGGCCCGAGACGCACACGATGGTCCACGCCGTAGTCTCCGACGAGACGGCGGCCGACCTGCTCGTCCCGACCCCCGACTTCCATCTCGTCAAGGCCGGCCGCGATGTCCAGTCGGACGGCACGAAGACGCTGCTCAAGGAGGGTCGGCACCTTGTCTCCGCGTACAACGAGAAGCTTGATCCGACTGCATTCCTGGCGCTTCTCGACTGGGCCTACTTCGCGGTCCACAACGGGGATCTCGACTCGCGCGACAATATCGGGCTGCGGGCGATCTACGACTGGACGCGCGACGGCGTTGCGTTCCCGGCGCTCCGACGCTGGAACGAGACCGGCCACGACGCGGAGCTGCTCAAGCGGTTCGGGTTCGATCCGGAGGTCCCGCTCAACACCAAGCTGCGGGACCGGAAGGGAGAGCTGGTCCGGATCGGGCACGACGCCCGCGAGCAGCTGACCTCGGCCAACCTGCGCCTGGTCGTGGCGAACGCGAAGAAGTACATCGGCCGCGGGATGAGCTTCCTCGACCTCATCCAGGAGGGCAACATCGGCCTTATCCGGGCGGTCGAGAAGTTCGACTACGAGCGAGGCTTCAAGTTCTCGACCTACGCCACGTGGTGGATTCGGCAGGCGGTCACCCGAGCCATCGCCGACCAGGCGCGCACGATCCGGATTCCGGTCCACATGGTCGAGACGATCAGCCGGCTGATCCGGGTCTCTCGCCGCCTGCTCCAGGAGCTCGGGCGGGAGCCCACCGTCGAGGAGATCGCCGAAGCGATGTCCAAGGGCCAGGAGGTCCAGGTCACCCCGGAGAAGGTCCGCGAAATCATCAAGGTCAGCCAAAGGCCCGTCTCGCTCGAGACCCCGATCGGTGACGAGGGGGATTCCCACCTCGGCGACTTCATCGCGGACCCCGCCGCGCTCGCCCCGGCCGAGGCGGCGGCGAAGCAGCTCCTCAAGGAACAAGTGGCGACCGTGCTCGAGTCGTTGACCGGGCGTGAGCGGCGCGTCCTGCAGCTCCGCTTCGGCCTCGAGGACGGGCGAGCCCGGACGCTCGAGGAGGTCGGCAAGGAGTTCAATCTGACCCGCGAGCGGATCCGCCAGATCGAGACGCAGGCCCTCCGCAAGCTGCGCCACCCGTCCCGGAGCCGAAAGCTCAAGGACTACCTGGAGTAGGGAGCGGGTCGCGCGCGCCGTCCCACTGGATCACGCGCCCGGTGCCGGCCGCGCGTCCCGCCCGGCGTGCAACACTGCGGGCATGACCCGTTTCCGCTATGACGGTGGACCAGGAAAGGCGTGAGGGCAACCCGTGGATGGCGTCTCAGGCCGGTTTCGCCGGGCGATCCCCTTGGTGCCCGATCGTGTGCCGACGAGCCTGGCATGACGGGCCACATGGCCCGAGAATCGGTGACCCATTGCCCATGTCCTTCAGCGCCCGAGCCGTGACACAGTCCGTGTATGACCAGAGCAGTCGTCGTCAATGCGGATCCGCGGCTGGCCGAACGGCAGGCGAAGGCGTTGCGGACCGCCGGCTATGAGGTCGAGTTGTGCGGAGGACCTCAGCAGGACCCGTGCCCGGTCCTCAAGAACCTCCCCTGTCCGCTTGTCGATCGCGCCGACGTGCTCATCTATGACGCGTGGATCGCTGGCAGCAGTGACGGCGGCAAACAACTCATCGCCGAGCTCCGCGAGACATACGTCGATCTCCCGGTCGTCCTGACCTCGGTCGACAGGCGCCTCGACTGGGTCGAGACTGACGGCCCGCACCGCGTCACTCCGCTCGTCGGCGAGCCGACCCCGGAGGAGCTTCGAGCGGCCGTCGAGACGGCCCTCGCCGACCAGGGCATGGCCGTCTGACGCCAACCCGACGTTCTCGCTCGCCCGCAAGGCGGGCTGGCGGCCAGTCTGAGCGGCCGGCCGCGGGTCGTGTCCTTGAACCAGACCGTGGTGCGATTGCCGACCCGGGTCGCTCCCATCAGATCCGGCCGGGACGACGCCGGACGTACACTGCCCAACGACCGCGATGAACGCAGATAAGCCGTCCGCGCCCACGGGGAAGCCCCGCGCGATGCTCCTGCCGGAGGATTCCCGCAGTATCCAACCCGTGTCGGCGTACTACAACGCGGAGCTCATCCGACGCGCCGACGAAACCGAGGACCTCGCCTACTTTTGGGTGCGCGTCTGGGGGGAGCCCATACCGTTCGAGCCCGGGCAGTATCTGACGTTCGGGGTCATCGCGGACGACAAGCTCGTCCAGCGGCCGTACTCCGTAGCATCCTCGCCGCGGGTCGCGCGCGACGGGTACGAGTTCTACGTGCGCCTCGTCCCGATCCTTCACTTCACGACGCTTCTGTGGCGGCTCCCGATCGGGCACGGGATGCGGATGATCGGGCCAAAAGGCCGGTTCCTGCTCGAGCCGGGCGACAATCGGACCCACCTCCTCATCTCGACCGGGACCGGGATCGCCCCGTTCATCTCGATGATCCGCACGCAGCGCTTCGACCGAAAGCCACGGCGCACGGTGATCGCGCACGGCGTCTCCAACGTGAGGGAGCTGGGATTTCGAGATGAGCTCGAGGGATACGAGCGCGACGGGCTACCTATCACGTACGTCCCGACGATCTCGCGGCCGAACGAGCCCGAGAACGCGGGCTGGACGGGCAAGACGGGTCGCGTCGAGACGATCCTCGACGACCTCTTCGAGGAATACGC
>JBBQMH010000114.1:0-5334 GCA_038328755.1 Candidatus Limnocylindrales bacterium | reverse complement strand
GAGCGCAGCCAGCAGCGCCTGCTCCGGGATCACGGCATGCCCCTGGGGATAGCAGGGAACGCCGATGTCGCGGGGTCCGTTGCCCAGCTCCGCCATCGCGCGCAGCAGAGAAAGTCCATCGAGGTATTCGCCGGGTTCCTCCGCGTCGCCGCCGACCACGAACGCCCGGTCGATCTTCGCGTCCGCCATTCGGGCGAGGAGATCGACGAGATGCGCGCGGTCTCGAACCATCCGGGCCGAGAGGTGCGCGATGGCCCGGAATCCGCGGCCCTCGAGGATCTCGGCCAGCTCGAGCGTTGCCTCGAGGCCCTTGGCGGGCGAGGCCGTGACCGAGACCGTCGCGCCAGCCGGCAGAAACGCCGCCTGGTCGTGCACGTTCTTGAGCGGGATGAGTTCGAATGTCGGTTCGCGGAGGACACCCGCCAGCGCGGCGCGGGCGTCCGCTCCCAGGCCCTTGCCGACCCGCGCGCCGCCGATCGCCCGTCGCAGGAACCCCACGCTAGATCTCGGAGTCCGGGGACGCTGCCTTGCGGCGGGCGATGAACTCCTGGAGCGCCTCGTCGATGCCGGGATCGATCGGCGGGGCTTCGTATTCCTGGAGCATCCGCTTCCAGATCTTGTTCGCGCGCTGGGCGGCATCGAGGCCGCCATCCTCGAGCCACTGCTCGTAGGAGTTGTTGTCCGCGATCTCGGAGCGATAGAACGCGGTCTCGAAGTTCGCGAGGGTGTGACTGTTGCCCAGGAAATGCAGGCCCGGCCCGTTCTCGCGGATGGCGTCCAGGGCCTGGCCGTTCTCGGACATATCCACGCCATTCACGAAGACACCGGCCATCCCGCACTGATCGGCATCGAGGATGAACTTCTCGTAGCCGATGACCAGACCGCCCTCGAGCCAGCCAGCAGCGTGGAGCACGAAGTTCACGCCAGCGAGGATCGTCGGCTGGAACGTGGCGGCTGACTCGTATGCCGCCTGGGCATCGGCGACCTTGCTGGCGCACAGGTTGCCGCCAGAGCGGAACGGGACGCCGAGTCGCCGGGCCAGCGCGGCCATCGTGTACAGCACGAGGGCCGGTTCTGGCGTCCCGAAGGTCGGCGCGCCCGACTGCATGGAGATCGACGACGCAAACGAGCCCAACACCACTGGTGCGCCGGGTCGCGTGAGCTGGACGAACGTCATGCCGGCCAGCGCTTCGGCGAGGGTCTGTGCCGCGGTGCCGGCCACGGTGACCGGCGACATCGCACCGGCCAGGATGAACGGCGTGATGAGCGTGGCCTGGTTGTTGATCGCGTAGGCCCGCGCCGCCCCCAGCATCGTCGAGTCCCAGACGAGCGGGGAGTTCGCGTTGATAAGGCTGAGGCAGACCGTGTTGTCCCGGACGAACTCCTCGCCAAAGGCGATCTTGGCCAGCTCGACCGTGTCCTCGGCTCGCGACGGCGCGGTCACCGAGCCCATGAACGGCTTGTCCGAGTACTTGATGTGCGAATAGACCATGTCGAGATGGCGCTTGTTGACCGGCACGTCCACCGGCTCGCAGACCGTCCCGCCGGAGTGGTGGAGGTTCGGGCTCATGTAGGTGAGCTTCACGAAGTTCCGGAAGTCCTCGATCGTCCCGTAGCGACGACCGTTGTCGAGGTCGCGTACGAACGGCGAGCCATAGTTCGGGGCGAACACGGTGTACGGGTCGCCGATCATCACGCTCCGTTCGGGGTTCCGGGCGTGCTGCTTGAAGATGCGCGGCGCCGACGCCTGGACGATCGAGCGGCACATGCCGCGCGGGAAGCGAACGAGCTCACCGGCGACGTCGGCACCGGCCTCGCGCAGCAGGCGAAGCGCATCCGGGTCACCGCGAAACTCGATCCCGACCTCCTCGAGAATCGTGTCCGCGTTCTGCTCCAAAAGCGACAGGCCCTCCTCGTTGAGGACCTCGAACGGCTTCAGGGCGCGGGTGAGGAACGGGGCGGCTTCGACGTGGGCGGCCATACGAGCCGCAATTCGGCCGGCGCGGCCCCCGGTTCGATGGCGAGGTCCTTCATGCATCAGCGTTCCTCCGTCGCGGCGACGGTGGTCCGTCGCCGATTCACTCGTCGTCCATGTTGTGAACCGCCATCCGGTCCCCCCGTAAACTCGCCAGCGCCGATGACCCGGCGCGGGGGGAGTTCCACGGCCGCTGCCAGGAACGGCATCGGGGCGATTCGGTGCGGCAGGGCCATCGCGTCGATGAAATGCTCCTGGAAGCGCGGCTCCACCGCGGTCTCGATCTTCTCGACCGTCCGGACGACCTCTTCGATCTCCCGGCGCGCGTCCTCGGACAGGAGGGCAATGAGGGCTCCCGTTCCCGCGGCATTGCCGGCCGGCCCGACCCGGTCCAGCGGCGCGTCCGGCACGAGCCCGAGGACCAGGGCGTGGAGCGGGTCGATCTGGCTCCCGAAGGCCCCTGCGAGCTCCACGCGATCCACCGTTTCGACCCCGAGCTTGTCCATCAGTAGGCGGGCGCCCGCGTAGAGCGCGGCCTTTGCCAGCTGGATCGCCCGGACATCGTTCTGGGTGATCACCAGGCGCGGGCTCCCGGGCAGAAAGTCGGCCTCACCGGGAGTTCCCGTTGACGACCGGGCGTCGGCCAGCAGGTACGAAAAGGTCCGACCATCCGCGATGATCCGCGGGCTGCGGGTCGCCATCGCACCGTCGATCGTGCCGTCCGTCGTAATGACGCCGGCGAGGAACAGTTCCGCGATGATCTCCACGATCCCGGACCCGCAGATCCCGGTGATGCCGGTGCGCCGGGTCGTCGCCGCGAACCCGACCTCGTCCGACCAGCGGCTGGACCCGATCACGCGGAAGCGTGGTTCGAGCGTGTCCCGATCGATGCGCACCCGCTCCACCGCGCCGGGCGCGGCACGCTGGCCACAGCTGATCTGCGCGCCTTCGAAGGCAGGCCCGGTCGGCGACGAGGCGGCAAGCAACCGGGCGCGACTCCCGAGGATGATCTCGGCATTCGTTCCGACGTCGACGAGCAGCGTGATCTCGTCACGCAGGTACGGGGTCTGCGACAGGATCGCGCCGGCGGCATCGGCACCGACGTGGCCGGCGATGCACGGCAGCAAGTAGGCGCGGGCACCTGGGTGAACGGCGATTTCAAGCTCGCGGGCGGTCGTTCTCACCGCGGCGTCCGTGGCCAGCGCGAACGGTGCGGACCCGAGAGGGATGGGATCGATGCCGAGTACGAGGTGATGCATGATCGGGTTCCCGACCAGCGTCAGCTCCAGGATGTCCGCCGGGTCCACACCCGCCTTCTGGGCCAGCCCCGTCACCAGCGACGCCAGCGCATCGCGTACGGCCCGGGTGAGCTCCGCGGCCCCGCCGTCGTGGAGCATCGCGTACGAGACGCGGCTCATGAGGTCCTCGCCGAACCGGATCTGCGGGTTCATCACGCCATCCGAGGCGAGGACGGCGCCGTCGGAAAGGTCAGCGAGATGGCCGGCAATCGTCGTCGAGCCGATGTCGATGGCCACGCCGAGCGCCCGATCGTGAAGCCCTGGCCAGATCCCGGTTACGTGGCGCCCATCGTGAACCGCCACGGTGACGCGGTAGGCACCTGCCTCGAGGGCGGGCTGAAGCGCGCGGATCACTTCGAGGTCGGCGACCAGCCCCTCGAGGGCCCACTCGGTCCGCAGTGCACTGAAGAGACGGGCGAGATCGCCGCCGGGTGTCTCGAGGCTCGGGCGCTCGACTTCGACCTCGTACAGGCGAACCACCGGGTCGATGACGAAGTCCCGAACTGGGACGCCCTTGCGAACGACCTGCCGATGAACCTGGCTCTCGGGCGGCACGTCCACCAGGACGTCGCCATGGATCGCGGCGCGGCAACCGAGCCGGCGATCAGCGGCCAGCCCGCGGAGGCGGTCATATTCCACTTCGTCGGCGCCGGCCGGCGAGAGGTGCGCGAGGGATGACCTGATCCCGTGCTTCGGGAACTCTCCCTCGGCGGGCCGGACCTGGCAGCGGCCGCACAGGCCACGCCCACCGCACACGGAATCGAGATCGACCCCGAGCGAGCGCGCCGCATCCAGGATCGTCGTCCCGTCCGCGACGTGACCCCGCCGACCCGACGGCGTGAAAATGACCTGCAGCTCGGCACCCACGGTCACGACGAGGCGCCACCCTCGCCTGCGGCGCCCGCGGTCCCAGCACCGGACGCGGCCGCTCCAGCGAGCGCGCGTCGGTTTACGCGTCGTCCGCGGTCTCCGGCCGCCATGGCTCCATCGGGGCCGCTGCCCATGCCCGTCTCGGGCGTCGGTGGCCGGAAGGATCGAATCCAGCGGCTCGCGTCGGGATCGTTGCCCATCAGGACATCGGCCGCCATGATCGCGGCCCGAACACCCTCCGAGAGCGGGTTCGTGATGGCCGAGGTCAGGCCCGACGAGATCGCCATCGGGAGAAACGCGGCATTGATCCCCTCGCGATGGGGCAGGCCGAAGCTGACGTTCGATGCCCCGCAGGTCGAGTTGACGCCAAGCTCCTCGCGCAATCGACGGACCAGCCGGAACACCTGCTGGCCGGCAGTCCGCATCGCGCCGATTGGCATCACCAGGGGGTCGACCACGATGTCCTGGCGCGGGATGCCATGATCTGCCGCTCGCTCGACGATCCGCTTCGCAACCAGGAAGCGGACATCGGGGTCCTCGCTGATCCCCGTGTCGTCGTTGGAGATGGCGACGACCGCGGCCCCGTACTTCTTGATCAGCGGCAGGACGCGCTCCATGCGCTCTTCCTCGCCGGTGACGCTGTTGACGAGCGCCTTGCCCTGGTAGACCGCGAGTCCGGCCTCGAGCGCCTCGACGATGGACGAGTCGATCGACAGCGGCACATCCACCAGCGCCTGCACAAGCTGAATAGTCCGGGCCAGGATCGCCGGCTCATCGGCCAGGGGGATGCCGGCATTGACGTCGAGCATGTGCGCGCCGGCCTCGACCTGGGCGATTGCATCCCGCTCGACCCGGCTGAAGTCACCGTTCCGCATCTCCTCCGCGAGCATCTTCCGGCCGGTCGGATTGATCCGCTCGCCGATCAGGACGAACGGTCGATCGAAGCCGAGAACCACCTCGCGGGTCGGGGAGGAAACGACGGTGTGGGTCATGCGGGCTCATCCTCGGGTGGGGTCTTCTCGATATCGACGCCTCCGGCAGCAACGAGCCGTGCCAGGACCTCGCGGGTGTAGTGGCCCTCGAGGCGGGCTGCCTCGTCGGTGGCCACGGTCTCCAGGTCGTCACCGCAGGGCCTGGACTCGCGGCGCCATTCCTCGATGTAGTCGCTCGCGGCGCGCTTGCCGGCCTGCA
>JBBQMH010000113.1:0-5425 GCA_038328755.1 Candidatus Limnocylindrales bacterium | reverse complement strand
AAGGGAGGCGTCATCCGCGACCCAGAACAGGTCGATCCGGCCCGTTCCCCGGGACACGGCGGCAGTTCCGGCAGCGTGTCGCGTGGACATCCACCCCTACGGTAGCGGACCGCGCACATTCGCCGCTCGCGGCGTCGCTGCCTCCGGGTTCAGTCGCGCTCGAGCGCTGGGCGGACCTCCGTCGCGAGGCGGGTCATCGACTCCTCGTCGTGAGGCGCCGGGAAACCCGCGATCAGGTGCCGGTATCCGATCTCCGGGTAGGGCGCCAGTTTCTCGATCACGTCCTCGGGCGTGCCAACTGGTTGGTCCTCCCAGAGCCGCGCCTTCCCGTTCCGCGCGAACATCGCCTCGAAGACCCGTCGAGCCTCCTCGCGGGAGTCGCGGATGATCACCGTTCCGATGCCCGTCGTCCGCTCGATCTCGGCCGGGTCACGCCCGACCGTTTCGCAGTGCTGGACGAGGATCGCGTCCTTGCGCTTCATCTCCTCGATCCCGCCGCCGATGTTGTTTGCGTCTGCGTAGCGCGCCACGAGCTTGAGCGTGACCTGCTCGCCGCCGCCACCGATCACGAGGGGCAAGTGCGCCTGAAGCGGCGGGGGATCATTACGGACCTCGCGAACGGTGTAATGCGGTCCCTTGGCCGACGGTGTCTGGCCATGGAGCATGCCCTTGATCACCGGCAGCGCCTCGCCCAGCCAGCGGAGTCGTTCAGGGGGGCCATCGCCGAACTCCAGGCCGTAGGCGGTGTGCTCGCGGTCGAACCAGGCCGCGCCAATCCCGAGGATCGCCCGGCCGTTGCTCACGTGGTCAAAGGTCGTGGCTATCTTGGCCGTGACGGCCGGCGACCGGAAGGTATTCGCGCCCACCATCAGCCCGATCCGGATGCGCTTCGTGGCCATGGCCCAGCCGGTGAGAACGGTGTAGCCCTCCAGGATCGGGCCCTCCCACGAACCGACGATCGGGTAGAGGTGATCCCAGGTCCAGAGGGTGTCGAAACCCACGCGCTCGGCCCGTACGCCCGCCGCGAGCAACTCGGGCCAGGTCGTGTACTGGTTCCAGCACAGGGCGCCGATCTTGACTTTGCTCATGGCGGACGACTCCCGTGGCTTGTTCGTTGCGGGAAGCGAGCCCGAAGGGCGGTTCCTCGTCCTTCGGGCTCTCCCCGTGCCGCCCCTGGCTAGGGGAGACGCGAGTGACCCTAAGGTAGCCGGTCGGCGCCCTGTGCGCCCGGGCGGCGCTGGCCGCTAGCGCGCGAGCAGCTCAGCCGCAGACGACGAGGTTCACCAGCCGACCACCGCCGGCAACGATCACCCGGTCCGGCGTTCGGCCGGCCAGGGCAGCAACGATCTTCGGGGCGGCAAGGACGGCCGCTTCGAGATCGGCGTCGGAGGCTTCGGCTGGAACCACCACCTTGTCACGGAGCTTGCCGTTGATCTGGACCGGCACTTCGCGCGTCTCCTCGACGACAGCCGACGCATCCACCGTCGGCCACCGCTCGATGTGGATCGATGACCACTCGACGCCCTCGGCCGCGAGACGACGCGACCAGAGCTCCTCGCTGATGTGCGGGGCGGCAGGAGCCAGCATCAGCAGCAGCATTCCGACTGCCTCGTCCCACTCCGGGCTGCCGGCAGCAGGCGTGCCGCGATAGCGATACAGCGTGTTGGATAGCTCCATCAGCTTCGCCAGCATGGTGTTGAAGCGGAAGCCCTCGTAGTCGATCGTGACGTCGCGCAGAGTCCGGTGGGCGGCGGCCCGGATGGCCAACGCCGCGTCCTCGAGGCCCTGCCCGGCTGGGAGCCGGCCGGCCTCCTGGTCGCCGGGGTCCGTTCCGTGCGGGTCGATGGCGATCGCCCAGGCCCGGTTCAGGAAGCGGTAGACGCCGCCGATTCCGCTCGCGCTCCAGGGCCCGCCCTGGTCCCAGGGGCCCATGAACATCAGGAACAGGCGAACGGTGTCCGCGCCGTAGCGCGAGACCAGTTCGCCCGGATCCTGGACGTTGCCGCGGGACTTGCTCATCCGCTCGCCATCGGCGCCGAGGATCTGACCCTGGTTGAACATGCGGCGGAACGGCTCGTCCTCGCTCACCAGCCCGATATCGCGCATGGCCTTGGTGAAGAACCGGCTGTAGAGCAGGTGCATGACCGCGTGCTCGGCGCCACCGGTGTACTGATCAACGGGCGTCCATCGATCGGTCATGGCCCGGTCAATCGGTCCGTCCGTCTTGCCGGGCGAGAGGTAGCGGAACCAATACCAGCTGGAATCGACGAACGTGTCCATCGTGTCGGTTTCGCGTCGAGCTGGGCCATCGCACGAAGGGCAGTTGACCCGGAGGAATGCCTCATCGTGATTGAGCGGGTTGTCGCCCGATCCCTGGTAGTCGACCGTTTCCGGCAGGAGCACGGGCAGCTGGCCCTCGGGAACCGGAACGATCCCGCACTGGTCGCAGTAGACGATCGGGAACGGCGTGCCCCAGTAGCGCTGCCGGCTGATCAGCCAGTCGCGGATCCGGTAGGTGACGGCGGTCCTGCCGGCAGACTGCTCGGCCAGCGCGGCAACGATCGCCCGCCCGCCTTCATCGGCCAGCATCCCCGAATACGGCCCGCTGTTGACGAGCTCCTCGTCGGCGGCATGGGAGACGAACGCCGCGTCCAGCGGCGCGTTCTGGGTCCCCGGGGCCGCCTCGGTCCCCGGGGCCGCCTCGGTCCCCGGGGTCCCGGGGGCTGCGATGACCCGACGAATGGTCAGACCGAACTTGGTCGCAAAGGCGAAGTCGCGCTCGTCGTGGGCGGGGACCGCCATGATCGCGCCGGTTCCGTAGCCCGCCAGCACGTAGTCGGCGATGAAGATCGGGAGTCGCTCGCCGCTGATCGGGTTGATCGCGTCCGCCCCGATGGCGACGCCGGTCTTCTCGCGATCTGTCGAGAGGCGCTCGATCTCGGTTCGGACCCGGGCCTGGGCGACGTAGGTCTCGACCTCGGCCGCCCGATCAGGAGCGGTCAGCGAACCGACCAGGGGATGCTCAGGGGCCAGGACCATGAAGGTCGCCCCGAACAGCGTGTCCGGGCGGGTGGTGAACACCCGCAACTCCTCGCCGCCCGCGTGATGGTCCGAGGGTGCGGTCGTAAAGACGATCTCTCCACCCTCGGAGCGGCCGATCCAGTTGGTCTGCATGATCCGGACGGGCTCGGGCCAGTTGATCCCGCTGAAGTCGAGGAGTTCGTCGGCGTATTTCGTCGTCCGCAGGAACCACTGCTCCAGGTCACGCTTCTGGACCTTCTCGCCACATCGCCAGCAGCGCCGATCGGTGCCTTCCACCTGCTCCCGCGCCAGGGTTCCGTCGTTGGGGCACCAGTCCACCGGGGACATCGCGCGGTAGGCGAGCCCGGCCTCCAGGAACTTCAGGAACAGCCACTGGTTCCAGCGGTAGTAGTCGGGCTGGCAGGTCACCACTTCGGCATCCCAGTCGAACATCGCGCCCATCGTCCGGAACTGCCGCCGCATGTTCTCGATGTTCTTCATCGTCCAGGTCGCCGGATGGATCTTGTTCTTGATGGCGGCGTTCTCGGCGGGCAGGCCGAAGGCGTCGAAACCGATCGGGAAGAAGACGTTATCCCCGTGCATCCGTCGGTAGCGAGCCAGTGCGTCCGAGGGCGTCACGATGTACCAGTGACCGATGTGCAGGTCACCCGATGGGTACGGGTACATCGTCAGCAGGTAGTACGGCGGCCGCGATTCATCCGACAGATCCGTCCGGTGCAGGCCCAGCTCGTCCCAGCGCGCCTGCCAGCGCGGCTCGATCTCCGAGGGGTCATAGCGCTCGATCCGGGTTCGGACGTCTGCCGGACCCTCAGCCGTTTCAGTCACGATGCTGTCTCGCTCGATACAGGTGCAGGATTCCCCGGAGGCGGGGATCCAACCGGACCGGAGGTCACCGCTCGCAACCCCGAAACCGGGTTCACGCAACTGGTTACCCTCTTGCCACGGGTCCGTCGGGGGACCTCCGGGAACGAGGAACAGTATGACGCAAGCTCCGCGGCGCCGGAACCGCGGCTCAGGGTCGGACCTGGATGACCGCGATCGCGCGATGCTGGCCGGGGAGCACGGACCGGCCGTCCAGCTGGCGATGCGGCTCATCGTCGCCGTCGCCCGTGCTGAACGCGCCCCGCATCTGATCGATGTCGCATCCGCGCACATCGATGGCTGCCTCTTCCACGGGCAGGCCGGGCTCGACTTCGCGGAGCGGCTGGCGGCGGGTGGCGGCAAGGTGGCGATCCCCACGACGCTGAACGTGGCTTCGCTGGATCTCCTCCACCCCGCGCTCTACCGGGGCGACGACGAATCACGACTCCTGGCCCGGCGGCTGATGGATGCCTACGTCGCGATGGCCTGCCAGCCCACCTGGACCTGCGCGCCCTACCAGCTCCCGGATCGCCCGGCGTTCGGCGAACACGTCGCCTGGGCCGAGTCGAACGCGATCGTCTTCGCCAACTCGGTCCTCGGGGCGCGGACGGACCGCTACGGCGACTTCCTGGATATCTGCGCCGCCCTCACGGGGCGGGTTCCGTATGCGGGGCTCCACGTCAACGAGCGCCGTCGAGCGACGATCGTCATCGATCTGGCGGGCCTGCCCGACCGGCTCATGGCCGAGGACGCGTTCTACCCGGTCCTCGGGCATCTCGTCGGGTCCGTGGCGGTCGGTTCGGTGCCCGTCATCGTCGGTCTGCCGCGGGTCTCGGAGGACCGCATGAAGGCGCTTGGTGCGGCCGCCGCGTCCAGCGGGGGAGTGGCGCTCTGCCATGTCGTCGGCACCACGCCGGAGGCTCCATCGCTTGAGGCTTCGCTGCAAGGCGGTCGCCCGGATCGGACCGTGAGGGTGAAGCCGGCACAGATCCGGGCCGCGCGCGACTCGCTGAGCACGGCCGCCGACGACGGGATCGATGCCGTCAGCGTCGGCACTCCCCATTTCTCCGTCGCCGAGTTCGGCGAGCTGGTCGCCCTCGCCGACGGCCTGGTGCTCGCGCCCGGCGTTCGATTTCTCGCCTCGACGAGCCGATCCGTGCTCGCGGAAATCACGGCGCTTGGTTGGGCTGGCGCGCTCGACGCAGCGGGGATCGAGGTCGTGACCGACACCTGCACCTACGTCACCCCGATTTTCGATCCGGCCTGCCGGACGGTGATGACCGATTCGGCCAAGTGGGCCTATTACGCCCCCGGCAACATCGGGGTCGAGGTGGTCTTCGGGAGCCTCGAGGAATGTGTTCGATCGGCCGCAGCCGGGCGCGTCGTCCGGGATCGCGAGCTCTGGCATGGCCTTTAGGGGACGAGTGCTCGCCGCCGGGGGGGCAGAGGGTGTCGCCCTGGTTCTCGATGAGCCGCTCAGTCTGTGGGGTGGCTTCGATCCGCAGACGGGACGAATCATCGA
>JBBQMH010000112.1:0-5500 GCA_038328755.1 Candidatus Limnocylindrales bacterium | reverse complement strand
ATGGAGATCGCGCGCGAGGAGACGTTCGGGCCCGTCGCCCCGATCACCCGGATCGACGGGATCGAGGAGGCAATCGGGATCGTCAATGCCTCGGCGTTCGGACTGCTGAATGCGATCTTCACCCGCGACCTGCGAGCGGGGCTCCACTTCGCCGAGTCGGTTCGGGCCGGATGGGTCAACATCAACGAGGGTACGAACTACTGGGAATCCCACCTGCCGTTCGGTGGACGGGCCGGATCCCAGAGCGGCATGGGCCGGGTCGGGGGGCGCTTCTCCATCGAGCGCCTGACCGAGATGAAGACCGTCGTCATGAACCTCGCCTGATCGAACATCAGCCGGCCCGCGGTGGTCGGCGATCGAGAACCCGGCGGGCCGCCGGTTTTGGAGGACATTCAGCCCATGGCTTCACTGCCGGAACGCGCAAAGGTCGTCATCGTCGGAGCCGGGATCGTCGGCAACAGCATGGCCTACCACCTGGCCAAGCAAGGCTGGCGCGACATCGTCCTCCTGGAGAAGGGCACCCTTCCGAACCCCGGCGGTTCGACCGGCCATGCCTCCAACTTCATCTTCCTGGCCGACCACTCCAAGGAGATGGCCGCCTTCACGATGGACAGCGCCCTCCAGTACCGCGCGCTCGGCGTCTATCACGAGTGCGGAGGGATCGAGGTTGCCCGGACGCCCGAGCGGATGGAGGAACTCAAGCGCCGGATGGCGTCCTCGAAGTCCTGGGGCGTCGAGGGCGTGCGCCTGCTGACGCCGCCCGAGATCAAGGAAATGGTCCCGTTCATCAACGAGTCGATCCTGCTCGGCGGCTTCTACACGCCCGGCGTCGGCGTGGTGGACTCGCTGCAGGCAGGGACGCTGATGCGGCAGGCCGCCCAGGAGATGGGCGCCCTCACGATCGCCGCGGGCGTCGAGGTCACCGGCGTGGATACCGAGGAGGGCCGCGTCACCCGGGTCCGGACGGACCACGGCGACATCGAGACGGAATACGTCGTCGTCGCCTGTGGCATCTGGAGCCCGCGGATCGCGAAGATGGCCGGCGCCTCCATTCCACTGACCCCGGCCGTGCACCAGATGATCGATATCGGACCCGTCCCGATGTTCGCCAACGCGAAGACCGAGGTGGACTACCCCATCGTTCGCGACATGGATACGAACATGTACGAGCGTCAGCACGGCAACGGCTTCGAGGTCGGCTCGTATGCCCACCGGGCGATCCTCATGGACCCCGACGACATCCCGTCCATCGAGGCGTCGGCCCTCTCGCCCACGATGCTGCCGTTCACCCAGGACGACTTCGAGCCGCAGCTGGAGGACGCCCTCGAGCTCTTCCCCTCGATCGTGGGGGATGAGAAGGTCGGCGTGAAGCTGGAGATCAACGGCCTGCTGTCGTTGACCCCGGATGGCAACCCGATTATCGGCGAGGCGCCCGAGGTCAGGAACCTATGGGTGGTCGCTGCGATCTGGATCAAGGAGGCGCCCGGGATCGCCAAGACAGTCGCCGAGTGGATGACGCACGGCACGCCCGAGATCGATCCGCACGACTCCGACATCGCCCGCTTCTACGAGCACCACAAGACCTGGCAGCACATCCGGGCCAGGGCGACCGAGGGCTTCAACAAGACCTACGGCATCGTCCATCCGATGGAGCAGTGGGAGAGCAACCGGCCGATCCGCCGCTCGCCCGCCTCGATTCGCCACGCCGAGAACGGCGCCGTCGCCTTCGAGGCGGCAGGCTGGGAACGGCCCTTCTGGTTCAAGGCCAACGAGTCGCTCCTCGCCGAGTACGGCGACCGGGTGATGCCTCGGGAAGCCGAGTGGGATGCCCGCTGGTGGAGTCCGATCATCAACGCCGAGCACCTCGCCATGAGAGATCGAGCGGGCCTGGTTGACCTGTCCGCGTTCGCGATCTTCGACATCACGGGCCCCGGCGCGCTCGCCGCGCTCGAGCACATGTCCGTGAACAAGGTGGACGTCAAGCCCGGCCGAACGGTCTACACGCCGCTCCTCAACAAGGCCGGTGGGATCCTTGCCGACCTGACGATCATGCGGCTGGGCCACGAGCACTTCCGGGTCGTGACCGGCGGCGGCATGGGCATGCGGGACAAGAAGATCTTCGTCGACGGCCTGCCGACCGATGGTTCGGCCCAGCTGTTCGACGCCACCAGCAGCCTCACGACCTTCGGGCTGTGGGGTCCGCGAGCCCGGGACATCCTGGCCGCGGTGACCGAGGCCGACGTCAGCCACGCCGCGTTCCCGTTCCTGAGCAGCAAGACCGTGGACATCGATGGCGTCCGGACCCTGGCCTCGCGCATCAGCTACGTCGGAGAACTGGGCTGGGAGATCTACGTCCCGATGGAGCAGGGCCTCCGGGTGTGGGACGCGCTCACCGCGGCCGGTATGCCGCATGGCATGGTCCCGGTCGGGATCGGCACCTACGCGGTGACGTCCCGGATGGAGAAGGGCTATCGAGCCCACGGCGCCGAGCTGGAGCTCGACTTCAACCTCGTCGAGGCGGGCATGGACCGGCCGACCGTCAAGGACGCGGACTTCGTCGGCAAGGAGGCGTATCTCGCCCAGCGGGCTGCGGACCCGGTCGCGATCCTGTGCACTCTGACGGTGGACGATCCGACCTCGTCGAGCGGGGTCAAGCGCTACATGCTGGGTCGGGAGCCGATCCTGACGACCGATGGGCAGTCGATCGTCGATGCGAAGGGCCGCCGCTCGTACGTGACAAGTGCCGGTTCGGGGCCCTCGGTCGGGAAGCACCTGCTCATGACGTACCTGCCGCCGGAGCACGCCGTCGAAGGCACGAAGCTCCTGGTCGAGTACTTCGGCGAGCACTACCCGGTGACCGTCGCCATGACAGGCGCAACGCCGCTGTTCGACGCGGACAACGCCCGGATCCGGGCCTGAGCGGAGGGTCGAACTCCTGATGCGTGTTCTCGTCTGCGTCAAGCGTGTGCCCCAGACCGGGGGTCGGATCGTCCTGACCGCCGATGGTCAGCAGATCGACACGAAGTTCCTGGGCTTCACCATCAGCCCGCACGAGGAGTGCGGGGTGGAGGAGGCGGTCCGGATCATCGAGTCGCAGGGCGGCGAATCGACCGTGCTGACACTGGGTCCGGCCGCGGCAGAGGAGCAGCTGCGGGACGCGATGGCGCTCGGGATCGACCGAGCGGTATTGCTCGAGACGGACGGATCGGAATGGGATCCGGTGTCCACGGCCGCGATCATCGCCGACACGATCCGGGCCCAGGAGGCGGGCGGAGGACCCTTCGATCTGGTCATCTTCGGCAACGAATCGGCCGACAGCGGCGGCTTCCAGGTCGGAATCCGGGTTGCGGTGGCTCTGGGCCGGCCGGTTGTCAGCGGGCTCAAGGGCCTGACGATCGGCGAGGGAACGGCACTGGCGCGGCGTGAGGCCGGCGGTGGCGGCTGGGAGACCTACGACCTGCCGTTGCCCGCGGTCATCGGCGTCAAGGAGGGGATCAACCTGCCGCGCTATCCATCGGTGCCGGGCAGGCTGCGGGCGAAGAAGAAAGAGGTCGAGCGGATCGAGGTTGGTGCGGCGGCCGGAGGCCCGGCGGTGCTCGCCGGGGTTGCGGTCGGTCCCGCCAAGGCCGGGCTCCGTCTCCCCGAGGAGGAGCGCTCTCAGGCCGACATCCTCGGTCGCGGCGCTGAGGCGGCGCCGGCCGTCGTAGACCTGCTCCAGCGGATCGGCGTGGTGGCACGATGAGCGGCCCGATCCTCGTATTCGTCGAACTCGGTACCGGCGAGGCGGCCGGCGGAGCGGATCGCGTCTCGCTCGAGACGCTCGCCTTTGCCCGCGGAATTGGCGCAGGGCTCGGCGATGCGCCCTTGGAGGCGCTGCTATTCGGTGGCAACGCTGCACAGGTCGGCGCGGGCCTGGCGGGATACGGAGCGACCTTGGCGCACGTCGTCAGCGATGGACCGATGGTCGGGGGCTATGCGCCAGCCGCCTGGGGGGCGGCGCTCGCGGAGCTCGCCGCTTCGCGGGGTGCTGTGGCGGTCATCGGGCCCGGCTCGGACCGAGGCGCCGAGGTCATGGCGCACGCCGCGGCAAGGCTCGGCATGCCGCTGGCTGCCAACGTCGTCGCCGTGGCGCCCGGCGATTCATGGTCGATCTCGCGGCAGCGATGGGCTGGCAGCCTGCTCGAGGACGCCACGCTCGATGCGCCGATCCGGTGCCTGACCATGGCGCCGCATGCGGTGCCAGCTGAAGCGCAACCCGGTGCCGCGGCCACATCCGTCGTCCCGTTCGCGCCGACCACCTCCCCGGCCGATCTCGTCGTGCGGGTGACGGGCCATGAAGCCCCATCGGCCGGCTCCGTCTCGCTGACGGACGCCAAGGTTGTCGTGGGCGGGGGCCGCGGCGTTGGCTCGGCAGACGCTTTCTCCAAGCTCGAGGAACTTGCCGACCTCCTCGGCGGTGCCGTCGGCGTGTCCCGTGTCGTCACCAGCAATGGCTGGCGCCCACACAGCCAGCAGGTCGGTCAGACGGGGCAGCGGATCGCGCCGGATCTCTACATCGCCTGCGGCATCAGCGGCGCAATCCAGCACATCGTCGGCTGCAAGTCGGCCAAACGGATCCTGGCGATCAACACGGATCCGGAGTCGCCGATCATGGCCGTCGCCGATTACGCGGTGATCGGTGACCTCCATGCCGTCGTGCCGGCGATCTCGGCCGAGATCAGGCGCCGGGCGGGCTGAGCCGCACCGCCCGATTCCGGACGGCTGGAAATCGGGACCAGCCGCGTGCACACTGCGTCGAACGCTGGCATCTCGGCCGGCCCTGGCAACGTGAGGCCCGCACGCCATGTCAAACGTGTCCCGCGCATCGGTCCGTTTCGTCGGTCGGCTGGCCGTCGCCGTCGGGTCGGTGGGCTTCGCGAGCGTCATTACCCTCGCCGTGTTCTTCACCATCGGGGATCCATTCGGCGCCATCAACGACTGGTCGATCCTGATCGGAGGGGTCCTGACCGGGCTCTTGGTACTGAGCATGGATCGCCGCGGGCCGCGGGATATTTCCGGCCTCGGAACGGTGCCGGTGAGTGTGGCAGTTGTCGGTGCGGCGATCGTCGTGATCGGCGCGGCCCTCGTCATCTCGCGGACCACCGGGTTCTTCCTCGCTGGTCTCGTCGAAAGCCTGGGCTTTGCGATGGTCGGGATCTGGCTTGTCCGTTTGAACCGGGCGATCGGCTCTGGCTCGGCATGGCCGGGGGGACTTTCGCGGCTCGGCACCCTGGCAGGGTGGCTGATGATCGTCGGTTTCGCGGTCCTGCCTGGCATCGCGATGGGCCTCGATGACATGGACACCGCGCCGGGATGGATCTGGGTCGGCTATCTCGGGTGGCTCGGCATCTTCTTCGTGTACCCGGCCTGGTGTGTCTGGTTCGGCCGGGTCCTCTTTCAGCGACCCGCCGCGTGATCTGAGGGGCCGCCACGATGCCTGACGGATATCTCTGATGGTCCA
>JBBQMH010000111.1:0-5540 GCA_038328755.1 Candidatus Limnocylindrales bacterium | reverse complement strand
GCGATGACCCGGATCGGAGGCCGCGTGAGGCTGGCTGAGTTGAACTTCGACATGCTTCGAGACGTTCCGAAGGGTCGCTGGAGGCGTACGATCCTGCTGAAATCGAAGGACCACGAGCCCTCGGGCACGGATGGCTCAGCCGGGAGGAATTTCCAACATGCTCGTCGACGCTGACGTCATTCCGGACCACCTCGAGCACCGGATCACCCTGCCCGATGGGCGGATCCTGGCGGCCGCGGAATGGGGCGATCCGGACGGCATCCCGTTCATCGGGATCCACGGAACTCCAGGGGGCCGGATCTCGTGGTGGATGGATCCAGACATCTACCGCCGCTTCGGGATGCGGCGCATCACCATCGATCGGCCGGGCTACGGCGAGTCCAGCCGGTTACGGGGTCGGCGCGTCGTGGACTTCGTCGCCGACATCGAGCGGCTGACCGAAGCCCTCGGGATTGATCGCTTCGTCGTCAGCGGTGGGTCGGGTGGCGGACCTCACGCTCTCGCCTGCGCTGCATTGCTGCCGGACCGCGTCATTCGCTGCCTCGCCGCGGTCTCGGTTGCGCCGTACGGCGTCCCAGGTCTCGACTGGATGGCCGGCATGACCGAGGGGAACGTCATCGAGTTCGGGGCCGCACTCAAGGGCCTCGACGCCACCACGAGGCTGTGCAAGGACCTCCGTGCAACGTCGCTCGAGCGGCTCGCGGCCGATCGACTCGACTGGATGGGCGACGATTACGACCTGTCCGAGGCGGATCTGGAGCAGGAAAAGAAGCATTTCGTCCGGATCCGCGCTCATATCGCGAATGGCCTCGCGCCGAACGCCGACGGCTGGATCGACGATCTTGTCGCCTTCACGAAGCCGTGGGGTTTCGAGGTCGACGACATCCGGGTCCCGGTCCTGCTCACGTACGGCCGGACCGACGTCCTCGTGCCGCCGGCACATGGCGACTGGCTGGCTCGCCACGTCCCGGGCGCGATCGCCTGGGTCAACGATGAGGCAGGCCACATGGGCGACGACTCGAGCATCGAACGCGAGTACGCGTGGCTCGTTGGCCGCGAGGTGAGCTGACAACGAACCCGACCTGGTCGGCCGCGCTGACCGACGCCTCGCTCAGTCTCTCGGCGGCGCCGGATTCGCCAAGCCCTCGACGATTTCGATGCCCGGCAGGGTGGCAAGGATCGACGGTGGTGCCAGGACCTTCCAGGATCGGCTACCGCCGCCGAGCACGATCCGCTCGCGCTGCATCACGGCGGCATCGACGAGGATCGGAAGGCCCACCGGCAACCCGAACACCGTCACGCCACCGATCTCGTGGCCCGTGATCTCCCGCGTTTGATCCGCTGCGGCGAACGACGCCTTGCGGGTACCAAGCTTCTCCTTCACCGCTCGATTGACGTCGAGGCGATGGGTGGCCAGGACCACGCAGGCAGCGTGGACGGGTGGGTTCGACTTCCCGACGACGATGATCGTGTTGGCGCTGTCCTCGAGCGCGAAGCCGTAGGCGGCGCAGAACGCCGCCGTGTCCGCGAGCGCCGGATCGCAGGCGAACAGCTCGTATTCGCCACGGCCGATCAGACTTGCCTCAAGTGCGGCCCGCTCTGCGTCAGTGTCCATCGCAACGAACGGTAGCGGAGGCACGGCCGGTGTGCCGGCGCGTCCGAGTCATTCGGCCGGAAATCGTAACGGCTCTCAGGATCTCCTCAGGGATGGCAGACAAGGTAGGGATATCGAGCACCCCACCAAGCGGGTGCCCACACTGCCCAGGAACGGAGAACAGTTCGATGACAGACCTTCAGACCAGGCCGACGGAGGCAGCCGCACCCCGCCGATCGATCGTCAGGATCGGGATCCTCGGGATTGCTGCCGCGGCGCTCATCGGGGCTTCGATCCTCGCTCTCGGCATGACTTCTGCTCCATCCGGAATCCTCGCCGCCGACACCACCGGGCCAACGACGCCGCTCGCCGGCTTCGAGGCACCCCGAGGCAACGGTCCGATGGACAAGCGCGGGGGCGAAGGTCGGTTCGGCCCGATCACCATTACCGCCATCTCGGGCTCCAACCTCTCGCTCAGGACGGGCGATGGGTGGACCCGGACGATCGCCATCACCGGGGACACCGAGTTGATGAAGGGAACTGCGACCATCGCTGCGGCTGACCTGAAGGTCGGCGACGAAGTGCGGTTCCGCCAGGAAGTCCAGACGGACGGCTCGTTCAAGATCACCGAGCTCCACGTCGTCCAGCCGCACGTCGGTGGCTCCGTCACCGCGGTCTCCGGCACCACGATCACCGTGACCCAGCGCGACGGGACGACCGCCACGATCAAGGTCACATCAGGGACGACCTACCAGGTCGGACGGACTGACGGCAAGGCGCTGACCGATATCAAGGTCGGCATGCTCGCCGGAGCCGTCGGAACGCTCAATAGCGATGGATCGCTGACGGCCAGCGCCGTCCACGCCGTCGATCCAGCCTCGTTGCCGGGCTTCGGCGGACGGCATGACCATCGGGGTCCCGGGGCCAATGGTCCATGGGGTGGCAGCACGTCACCTGTAGCTCCCCCGGACGCCTCCGCGGGCTGACACACACCAGCTCATCCTCCTCCCCGGATCGCCGGACGGGTCTCCCGTCCGGCGATTTCGTGTGCCGGGGGATGCCGCGGTGAGGGAGAGGAGGGGCGAGCGCGCTACACGGGCCGATCGAGCTACGCGGCCTCGCTGGCGAGCGCATCGGCGAGTTGTCGATCGGATGGCTCGATCAGCACCTTGCCCCCCGGCGTGGTGACGACGGGGATGGCGAAGTAGCCGGCCGCCGTGAGCATCGCCTGGGATGCCGCATCGTGCTTCAGGTCCACGTAGCGGTAGGCGATGCCGGCTCCGTCGAGGTAGCGGCGCGTGATACGGCAATCGATGCACCAATCGGCGCCGTAGACCGTGAGTTGATCGGGAATGGGGAGGGTCGGCGTCACGAGGTGTTGGCTCCGGAGTGAGTCGTCGGTTGATGTCGGCGCACAGCATGCATCCGCGAGCCGCGCTGTGCCGTGGCGATGGTTACATCGAGCGCCCGTGCCGGCTTCGGCCACGCGAGCGTCTGTATTGGGCGCCAGAGCACGCGAGCGCGGGGTGGACGAGAATGCCGCTGCGCCCCACGTGGGGTCCGCGCGCGCCCCGACGGAATCACCCGAGCTCGAGGACGTACTGGTTCCGCTCGCGGGCTTCACGGGAGAACGCGGCGTACGCGGCAAGCTCGGGGGCCATGGCCTCGTCATCGACGGCGCTGTCGGCACCGGTTTCAGCGGTGTAGATCAGGAGCAGGTATTGCATGGGTCCTCGGCCTCCGTCTGCATGCGGCGGCGCCGCTTCACCAGGACAACGATTGAGACCGGTCCGAATCGACAGGCGCACCAACCCGGAAGCCGTTGCCGGAGAGGGTATCGTCTCGTCCATGAAGGCGCAGCCCGAAGTTCTCACGATTGGTGGCCGCGAGGTCACGGTCACCAACCCCACCAAGGTGTATTTCGAGGCGGCCGGGGTCACCAAGATGGACCTCGTTCGCTACTACCTGGCAATCGCGGAGGGCGCACTGGTCGGGATCCGGGGCCGCCCGATGGCCCTCAAACGGTTCGTGAACGGTGCGGCCAAGGAAGCGTTCTTCCAGAAGCGGGCACCCGAGAACCGACCCGACTGGCTTCGGGTGGCGACGCTGTCGTTCCCGTCGGGACGAACGGCCGACGAGATCGTCGTGGACGATGCCGCGGGCCTGGCCTGGATCGTCAACCTCGGTTGCATCGACCTCAACCCGCACCCGGTCCGGGAGGACGACCTTGATCATCCGGACGAATTGCGGGTGGACCTGGACCCGGTTCCGGGCATCGAATGGGCCCAGATCCGTGACGTGGCGATGGTCACGAAGGACTCGCTCGACGCCGTGGGCCTGGTCGGTTGGCCCAAGACGTCCGGGTCCCGCGGCATCCACATCAACATCCGGATCGAGCGCCGCTGGTCGTATCCCGAGGTTCGGCGGGCAGCGCTGGCGCTGGCCCGGGACGTGGAGCGCCGCGCTCCGGCAATTGCGACATCCCGCTGGTGGAAGGAGGAGCGCCACGGCGTCTTCCTCGACTACAACCAGAACGCCAAGGATCGAACGGTGGCATCCGCGTATTCCGTCCGGCCCCTGCCCGACGCGCGAGTGTCCACGCCGCTGACCTGGGACGCGCTCCCGACCTGCGATGCCGAAGCCTTCACGATTGCCACCGTTCCCGCGCGATACGCCGCGATCGGCGATCCGGGGGCGGGTATCGATGAAGCGGTCGGGTCCCTGGAGGCGTTGCTGGACCTGTCGCGACGCGACGAAGCGGAAGGCATGGGCGACGCGCCGTGGCCGCCGAACTACCGCAAACAGGAGGGCGAGCCGCCGCGGGTCCAGCCGTCACGCCAGCGGCGGGCCACGCCGGACTACGACACGCCGGAGGCCGCGGCGAAGCGGGAGAAGCAACGCGCGGCCATGGAGCGGCGATTTGCCGCGGCCCAGGCCGCAGCCACCACAGGCGCCGGGACGGTGCCGACCCCTACCGGCCGACGGCGGTCGGCAATTCCGGTGATCGAGATCTCGCGAGCCGCCACGAAGGAGGAGGCGCTCGCCGGTCTCGAACGTTGGAAGGAGCGCTGGCCCGCGGCGGCGGCCGCCCTCGAACCGGCCGACGTCCTCGTCGATGGGATGCGCGGACGCTCGTCCCTCTGGTACCGCGTCCGAGTCAACCTGATCCACGTGGCCGAGGCGGATCGACCGCCCCAGGAACCGCTCGACCCCGACTACGACCCGTGGGCCGGCCTGGAGCGGCCGGACGGCGACGCGTAGCCAGAGCCCGCGACCCGTGGCCGGAGCCCGCGGCGCGTAGCCGGATCCCCGGCGCGAGCGCCCACCCGCGGCCAGGTCATGGCTCAGATCGGTTCGAAGCGAGCCTGGAAGAAGCGCAGGTATTTCGGCTCATAGATCATTCGCAGGCCATGCGCGCTGTCACGAGCGTCGAAGCAGGCCTTGACCGACTCGGCCACGACATCCATATGGGCCTGCGTGTAGACCCGGCGCGGAATCGTCAGCCGCGTCAGCTCCAGTTTCGGGCGATTGTGATCCCCGGTTTCCGGATTCCGTCCAGCGGAAGCGATACCACGCTCCATTGACCGGATCCCGGAGTCGAGATACAGCTCGGCAGCCAGCGTCTGGGCCGGGAACACGTCCTGCTCCAGGTGCGGGTAGAAGCGCCGGGCGTCGAGGAAGATGGCGTGCCCGCCGATGGGCAGGACGATCGGAATGTCCCACTCGGTCAGGAGCTCCCCCAGGTATTCGACCTGGCCGACTCGTGCCCGGACGTGCTCGTCCTGGACGGCCTCGGCGATACCGATCGCGAGCGCCTCCATATCGCGGCCGGCGAGTCCGCCGTACGTATGGAGCCCCTCGTAGACCACGACCAGGTTGCGCAACTCCTCGAAGAGGGCGTCATCGTTGACGGCCAGCCAGCCGCCGATATTGACGAGGTTGTCCT
>JBBQMH010000110.1:0-5554 GCA_038328755.1 Candidatus Limnocylindrales bacterium | reverse complement strand
GCGCTCGATCGGAATCCCGATTGTCGGGCCATCGTGATCACCGGCGCAGGCGACCGGGCCTTCGCCGCCGGTGCGGACATCCCGGAGCTTGCGGCCCAGTCGCCGACGACCCTGACGCTCGACGACGACTTTCATCGCTGGGAGCGCATCAAGCGCATCCGGAAGCCGCTCGTCGCCGCGGTCCGCGGGTTCGCGCTGGGCGGTGGCTGCGAGCTCGCGATGCTCTGTGACCTCATCGTCGCCGGCGAGGACGCCCAGTTCGGGCAGCCGGAGATCCGCCTGGGGGTGATCCCGGGCGCCGGCGGGACCCAGCGATTGGCACGGGCTGTTGGCAAGGCCAAGGCGATGGAGATGGTCCTGACGGCGCGACCGATCGGGGCTCGTGAGGCCGAGGCCCACGGGCTCGTGACCCGCGTCGTGGCGCCCGAGGCGGTGGTATCGACCGCGCTGGAAATCGGTGCCGAGATTGCCGCGATGCCGCCGCTCGCGGTGATCGCCGCCAAGGAAGCGGTCAACCGGGCTGAGGAACTGCCACTCGAGGCGGGACTCGAATTCGAGCGCCGGAACTTCTACGGACTGTTCGCCAGCGAGGACCAGAAGGAAGGGATGGCCGCTTTCACCGAGAAGCGTGCCGCGGCCTGGAAGGGTCGCTGAGGGAGGAACCATGGACTGGGATCCGGAACTCGGCAACGAGCCAGCGGGGGCCTTGCGAGACGAGGCGCCAGACCTCCTCACGCCCATCGACCCGGATGCACCCGTCAGTGGTCATCACCCGCCTGCAGAGGCGCCGGCAGGTCCGTCGCAGGCACCCGAGCAGGACTGGCTGGCGGCCGAGCCGATCCTCTATCCGGTGCTCCGTCCCCGCGGCACGAGTGGTTTCCGGCTGGGCGACCTCGACGCCACGAGCCTCGCCAGCGAGGGCTTGAGGTCCCACGCGCAGCCGGTGCTTGACGACGGCCCCTCGGACCTCGCGATCGGGTACGTCCTACAGACCGGGGCATTTGATGCCCACGTCAATGCGGACCACCTCCTTGCCTGGGGAGCCGGCCCCGAGGAACTTCGGGCCACGGCCATGCGAAATCTCGAGCAATGGTCCGCCACGGCTGCCTGGACCGAAGAGGTCTCCGGGACGCGACGTCTCGTTTCATCCGCTTCCGGGGACGGTGGAGACGCAGCGAGGATCTTGCTGCCGGCCGTCCGCAGGCACCTGGCAGAGACGCTTGGCGAGGGGGCACGTGTCCTCGTCGGCCTTCCGGAACGCGATCTGCTGGTCGCAGCCGCACTCCGACCGGAAGACGAGGAATTCGGCCCGCTGTTCGCGTCCTTCGTGCGAGGTCACAGTGAGGGCTCCGATCAGCCGCTCGACGACCGTGTTCACGAGCTCGTAGGTGGGGAACTCCGGCCGTACGAGGGATGAGTCCCTTCACCGAACCCGACGTCATGATCGAGGTCGCGGCGGGCGTCGCAACGATCACGCTGAACCGACCCGCGGCCCTGAATTCGCTGACGATCCCGATGAAGGAGCGGCTGCTGGGAGCCTTGGAGGCCGCGTCCGCCGATCCGACCGTCAGGGCCATCGTCCTCACCGGGGCGGGGCGGGCCTTCTGTGCCGGCCAGGATCTCCGGGAACGGCTCGAGCCTGGTGCGCCGCCGCTGGACGAGGAGCTGACACTCCGCTTCAACCCGATCGTGCGCGCGATCCGAAACGCCCCGCAGCCCGTCATTGCCGCGATCAACGGCGTCGCGGCGGGCGCCGGCGCCTCGCTCGCATTTGCCTGCGACCTGCGGATCGCCGCCGAGACGGCCTCGTTCGTGCTCGCGTTCGGCCGCATGGGGCTCATCCCGGACAGCGGAGCCACATGGACCCTGCCGCGACTGGTCGGGGCCGCGCGAGCTGCCGAGATCGCGTTGCTCGGGGATCCGGTGAGCGCGGCGGAGGCGCTCCGGATCGGTCTCATCTCGCGTGTCGTCCCAGCTGACGAACTCTTTGCCGCCGCTGCCGACGCCGCCGGGCGAATCGCCGCGGGGGCTCCGCTGGCGATGACCCTCACGAAGCGGTCGCTCGCCGCGGCCTTCGACCGCGACCTCGACGCCGCGCTGGACGCGGAGGTCGTGGCGCAGCGGATGGCCGGCGCTCATCCGGACCACGCGGAAGGGTTGGCGGCATTCGCGGAGAAGCGCGCGCCTCATTTCGCGGGAGAGTGACCGCAGGGTGGTCGGTCCGCCCGCACCGGGTGCCGCCGAATTTGCACGTTGACGGGGTGGTTGTAGGGGCGACGTCGAGTTGCGCCCCCTACCCGCCCGGGCCGCCATCTTCGGCGGGGCGAACGATACGGACCTGCGCGCCGGGGTCTCAACGTCCCTGCGGGGTAGTAGGTAGAGCAACTAGAAGTTGCCGCGCGAGCAGTTTCGCGTGCCGATCGGCGGACCGACCTTGATCCCTGCAGGCTTGCCTGTGTCGCCCCTGGGCGAACGTGTGTGAGCGGCGCGTCGCTGTCTCCGTCTGTCTGGCACGCCCTGCCCGCGTCACCGCTTCGCCAAAGCCGCCACCAAGGGAAATGGGTTCGTCCACGCGTGATGCGACGGTTCCATCAGTCCCAACCAGCTCGATCGCGCCAAGATTCGTGGGCGGTGAAGAAAGGCGGCCAGCCGAGGCGGACGTCGACCCGAACGGCCGCGACTCTCGACCCACAACACTGTCCCTTTAACCGAACCCCCGAGACCGGATACGAATAGTCAGGTCGGCGACCCTGATGGACAGAGTGGCAATCGAGTCGAACATTCTTGTCGAGGGTGGTCCGGGCGGTTTTCAGGCTGAGCCCGCATGGGGGCCGGTTCACCCGTTGCCAGTGAGCCCTTGTGCGCGCGTCGGTCCGAACAGGTGGCCGGGCATTGCAACCCCAGGCGCACTGCGACGCCTGGAAGAAGCTGTTCGGCGCCTACTGTTCGATGCTCTCGTCGGCGTAGAAGATTAGGTCACCGGTCTTGCCGTCGAGGACCGTCACTCCGCAGATGTGGGTAGTCTTGATGACGTTTCCGTCGACATCGTGCGCGAGCATTATCGGTTCATCTCGAAGCAGAACCCAGGCGAGGCGCCCATCAGCCAAAGGGATCACCGGATCCGAAATCACCGACAGCTGTGCGTCCTTGAGCTCAACGCCCGGGAACAATGCCTGGCTGCGCTTAAGAGCGTCGTCACGCGAGAGTGCGCCAGCCTGACCCGCAGAAGCCGGGGTTAGCCGTAGCCCTTCAAACGGCAGGTCCCCCGAGAACGAACAGACCGTGCCTCCCTTCGTGGCACTCGCAGCTAGAACCGCCACCACGATCATTAGGCCAGCTACCGCGCTACCGACCACCGGCAATCTCCGTGTCATTGCAGTCGTCCTCGCTTTCACGTAGAACAGTACCGATCATAATTCGCGCTTGTTGATGGGCCGACGGCGGTGTGGACGGCCAGTGAAAATGTCACCTGCTAAGCGGCCAGTGAATTTGTCACCCTCGATCGTATGGAAACGAGGGAGACGATCACCTTGGACGCTCGAGCGCAGCACCGACTGTACGTCCTCAACCACGTCCTGACCGGCGGACTCACGGCCGATGAGGCGGCCCGGGTCCTGCACCTGTCGGTCCGCCAGGTCCGTCGGCTGCTCCGACGGTATCGCGACGACGGTTCGGCCGGACTGGTCCACGGCAACCGTGACCAGGCCCCGGCGCACCGCGTCCCGGACGCGATCCGCGACCGGGTCGTCGAACTCGCCACGACGACGTACGTCGGGGTCAACCACAGCCACCTGGCGGAGCTGCTCGCCGAGCGCGAGGGACTCGAGGTCGCCGAACGGACCCTCCGGCGGATCCTCGCCGAGGCCAACGTCCGCCCGGCCCGGACCCGCCGACCGGCACGCCACCGCAGCCGGCGCGAGCGGATGCCACGGGCGGGCCAGCTCCTCCAGGTCGACGGCAGCCGCCATCGCTGGTTCGGACCCGACCGGGGGTTCACGACGCTGGTGGGCGGGATCGATGATGCGACCGGCCTGGTGACCGGCGCCACCTTCCGCGCCGCGGAGGATGCCGTCGGCTACTTCACGACGTTGGCCCAGACGGCCGAGCGCCATGGTCTGCCGGGTGCCGTCTACTCCGACCGGCACGGGATCTTCATCGTCGAGAAGAACCGGGTCCCGACGCTCACCGAGCAGCTCACCGGCAAGCGGGGCCTGACCCAGGTCGGGCGGGCCCTCGAGGTGGCGGCCATCGCCTGGATCGGGGCCCACTCGGCCCAGGGCAAGGGCCGGGTCGAGCGGGTCTGGGGCACGTTCGGTGGACCGCCTCGTCGCGGAACTGCGCCTGGCCGGCATCACGACGATCGCGGACGCCAACGCCTTCCTGCCCGGATTCCTCGACCGCCATAACGCGCGCTTCGCCGTGCCGGCCGCCGACCCCGAGCCGGCCTGGCGGCCGTGGCCCGACGGCCTCAGCTCCGACGCCGTCTTCTGCTTCCACTATCCACGCCGAGTCGGTCGGGACAGCACGATCAGCTGGCCGGGCGGCGACCTCGCCCTGCCGCGGCGATCCGATGGTCGCAGCTGGGCCGGGCGCTCGGTCATCGTCCAGGAGCGACTCGACGGCAGCCTGACTCGCGCCGAGAGTTGGTCGCGAGCGCCGAACCCGATCGCCGTGAATTTCCGGAGCTCTTACCTACTACCGTCCCGGCGTGCTGACTACAGACCCCCGTCAAAGCCAGCCGGGGGCGCGACTCGACGTCGCCCCTACTCCCCCGCCTGGACGTTGAGACTCCGGCGCTCGTCCGTATCGTTCGCCCCACCCGCCGGGGAGGTGCCGCCGAATCTCGACGTTGACTGGTGCCACCGAGCTGGGTATCGTTCACCTAACGAGCGTTCGTTTGGGAGTGCGCCCCGACCCATGGTTGAGCTGACTCGCCGCCGAGCCATCGAGGACGTCGCCTCCGGGCTGTTCCGTGAACACGGTTACGCCGCGACGAGCGTCCGCGACATCGCACGCGCCCTGGATATCCAGGGGGCGAGCCTGTATGCCCACGTGAACTCGAAAGAGGACGTGCTGTGGGCCATCGTGGATCGGACGGCGTTGAGGTTCGAAGTGGCCGCCGCGGCGGTCCTGGACCGCTCGGGCGCGGAACCTCGGCAGTCGGATCCCGCGGCGACCATGAGTCGTCTCGTTCGGGCTCACATCCGGGTGATCTCCGAGGACGTCGGAGCAGCGGGGGTCTTCGTTCACGAGTGGCGTGCCCTCGGAGTGGAACACCGCGCCGCCGTGCTTTCTCGCCGCGACGCCTATGAACGCCGATTTCGCGATCTGATCGAGATGGGGATGAGCACGGGGGACTTCGCCTTGACCGATTCGAGCCTCGCCGCGACGGCAGTCCTGTCGGTGCTCAATGGCATCCCGGGCTGGTACGACCCGGCCGGTCGGCTGTCACCGGAACGAATCGCCGACCACTTCGTTGAATTCACGCTTGGAATGCTGGGAGCTTCACGATGACCGATCCCGTTGCCCTGGATCCCGTTCTATCGCCGCAGGA
>JBBQMH010000109.1:0-5630 GCA_038328755.1 Candidatus Limnocylindrales bacterium | reverse complement strand
TACCTTCGACTGCGGGTCCGAGCAACAGACGATCTGGCTGCGTCGGTACGCGATCCTCGCCCAGCAGGCGGGAACGGCGCGCGTCTACGTCGCACGTCGCGCGAGCGACGGCGGCATCGCTGGGTATCACGCGCTGTCGGCGGGATCGATGCCGGTGGACGATGCGCCAATCAGGCTCGCCAAGGGCACGGGTCGGCATCCGATCCCAGTCGTCATCCTCACGCGTTTGGGCGTCGACGTCGCCGAGCAGGGCCGAGGTCTCGGTACTGCCCTCGTACGGGACGCGTTCCTGCGCGCCGCCGCAGCCGCTTCCACGATCGGCGTTCGGGCATTGCTCATCCATTCGGAGACGGCAGACGCAGCCTCGTTCTACCACCAACTGGATCCGGCGTTCCAGCCTTCGCCCGTCGAGCCGCTCCACCTCGTCCTCCTGATGAAGGACCTGCACGCCGCGATCAGCAAGGCGGCTACATGACCGAGAGCAACGCAGGTCAGCGCTTGTCCGGGTGGCCGGTCGTCGTCGCCTTGCTGGTTTGGACCGCGGTTGCGTTCGCCTTCCTCTACTTCGATCCCGGATACGAGCCGGTATTGCTCAATTGCATGCGCCTCGTCGGTCGCACCGCGGCGTGTCAGGCCGGCCAGAACACCATCAACGACGCTTGGCAGTGGCTCCACATCTGGCCGCTTCTCATCGCGTGTGCGAGCGGCTACATTGCGATCGTCGTGATCGCGGTGGTCGGCTGGCACCGCCGTCGTACCGAGCAACCAGATGATCGAGGGATGGCGGGGGAGGAGACCATGCGCACGCAGGCCGAGCAGATCACCGCCCTCCGCGCCGATCAGGAGTTCTGGCGAGCCCTCGCCGCCGAGGTCGGACCATCCCGTTACGCCGAGCCTGGCCCGATGGGCGACTGGAGTTTCGCCGACATGGCGGGACACCTGGCCGGGTGGCGGGAGCGGACGATCAACCGAATCCTCGCGGTTGGCCGCGGTGAACCTGAGCCCGCGCCGCCGTGGCTCGTGGAGCCCGATGACGAGGACGAGGTCCACAAGGTCAACGAGTGGATCCGCGAGAAGCACGCGGACCGATCTCCCGCGCAGTTGGTGGCCGAGTACGACACGTCCTACGACCGCCTGATCGACGCCCTCGAATCCCTGCCGGCCCACCTGCAGCGGTCGGTGGTGCCATGGGCGGACGAGCCGCTCGTCGAGGTGGACTTCACTGGCCATCTTCACGACGAACACGTTGCTCCGCTCAGGGCCTGGCTCGATGGCACGAGCGGTTCTCGACCGACGTGAACTTGAGTGATCCCGCGGCGGCCGATGAGACCCGGATCGATCGTTGGCTGTGTGCCACGCGCCTCGTCAAGACCCGTCCCATCGCGACCCAGTTGTGTGAGGGCGGGCACGTCCGCATCAACGGCAATTCGGCCAAGCCGTCGACCAAGGTTCGTGCCGGCGACGTCGTGCATGCGCTGATCGCCGATCGCGAGCGAATCATTGGGGTCGTACGGCCGATTGAAACGCGCGTCGGCGCGCTGGTCGCCGCCACGTGCTACGTCGACAACAGCCCGCCACCGGTCGTCCGCGATATCGCGCCGGGAATCAAGGCGATCCGCGGCGAGGGGCGGCCGAGCAAGCGCCTCCGCCGCGAGCTCGATCGGATGCGGGCTAACCGGACGGGGCTAACCGGACGGGGCTAACCGGACGGGGCTGAGAGCGACCTACGGCCAGCACCGAAGGCTGGGCGCCTCCGCGCTTCCTGGCGTGCCGCCGGCGCCGGGACCTGGGGTCAGGCGTCCGCGGAGAGCAAACGGAACGGCCGGTCGCCCGGCCCGCGGACGGCGCGGATGGCGCGCCGTGACCGTTTCGATGCCCTCGCGGATCAGGTCCGCCTCGCTCCGACCCTCGAGCCGCGCCGTCCGCCCGAGCGCGCGCTTCTGATCGGTCTACTTTGCGGCGACGGGCACCTGCGAACGCACCTCGTCAACGACAGCGATGCCGGACGCGCCAAGCGCCCGAACGCCAAGGTAACGACGGAGATTGCTGCGCGCCGCGCGCTTTGTGGCGGCGAGTGTCGATCCAATGCTCATCAATCGCGTGCCGCGGATCCGGCCGGCCCAGATGCCGTCTTCGAGGTCATAGTCGATTGCGTACGAGTGGACGGCCGGATCGGGCGGCGGGATCTCTGGAAGACCCAGCAGCGACGGGACCGAGACGCTGTCATCGAGTGCCGGCCAGTAGATCGCCTCCCCGTCGCCTTCGAGGACGACCTCCCGGCGCTGGGCATCGGTCCCGGCGGACAGGAAGCCGAACCAGTCGAACGGCACGCTGAGCTCGCGCCCGTCGAAAAGACGGACGTGGACCGCGGCGACTCCCACCTGGACCTCCGCGGCGCGCGGCCAGTTCTCCCACCGGTTATCGAGCGAAGTACTCATGCCAACGCCTCAGGAACTCCGTCTCATGCCACGATCTCCTCGATTTGTGTCAGGTCCCGGCGGGTGTATCCGCTGCTGCCTCGGCGACCGACTGGATCGAGGTCGAACGCGGCTTCGCCGTCCGGCGACGACACGTGGACGTGCGGCGGATCGTGCTCGCGGGAGTGGAAATAGAACCTGTATGTACCGACCCGCGGGATCGTAGGCACGCCGACCTCGTGACGATGTCGGCGGTGCGCCATCATCGCGGCGTGCACTCAGCCGCGGCTTACCTGGATAACCCGGTGATGACCGATGGCTGACAAGATGAAGCCCGGCCCGCGCACGCCGGTGCGGGCGATCGACCATCCCGGCGGCACCCGCTCCAACATCGCGACCGCCGAGCTCGAGTCGTTCGCCCGCGCCGAGGAGAAGAGGCCCACCATCGTGCGCTACCCCCGCGACCCCAGCCTGGACCCGCAGCTCGTCTTGAAGGGCAAGGACGAGCAGGACGCATCTTGACAGGATGCTTATGTCGGACATAATAGGACCATGACGTGGCGATCCGGTTCAGTCGATCAGCAAGCCGGCATGGCGTTGCCCACAATCGCGCGCGTCTTGTGATCGAGCGTTGTGGCTGTCCGCTCTACCCACCGGATCCAGACGACGATGGACTCGTCGTATTCCTCGGGCCGGACGGGAACGGCGTCCCGCTTGAGGTCGTCGGACTCGAGCTGGCCGACGGCGACCTCCTCGTGATCCACGCCATGAAGCTACGCCGGGCATATCGCGAGGACTATTCGAGGGTGATGGAATGCCAGGGCGGTTGACGACGAAGTCGGGACGCAGGCTGTCGGCAGGCGACATCGACAGTCTCGCCGAGCGGGTGGAGAAGGGGCTCGACCTGTCGACGTGGGCGCCTCGTCGCGGCCGACCATCTCTGGACGTCGCCGACGGCGAACACTCACCCCGGATCGCGGTTCGAGTTCCGTCGGCGCTGCGTGATCGCGTCACGTCCCGCGCGGCCCGCGAAGGGCGGAGTATCAGCGAGGTCGTCCGCGACCTCCTTGAACGCTACGCCCCTGATCCACTCGGGCCTCCGCGGCAGCGGACTAAACCCCGCTCGTGACCAGCGGCCTCGAGGGCGATCCAGCCGAGCTGATCTGCTCGAGGTTCCTCGCGTGAGCCGCGCCCAATCAGTCTTCGCCGGCCCCGGCCAACAGCTGGGCGACCCGCTGGTGCGAGATGCCCACAAGCCGGCCGATATCACGCTGCGGGTAGCCGCTCGCAGCCAGACTGCGCACGGTTTCGCGTGTCGTCTCGGAGGAGCGCCGCTTCCAGATCGCGACGGCCTCGCGGACATCCTTGACGAGCTCGAGCTGCTCCTGCGTCGGCGAATCGAGGTTCTGGATCACCTCGATGTCGAAGGAGTCTGGCGGCACCTCGAGCATGAGCGAGATCGCATCACGGGCCATGTACTCGACGCGATCGAGCCGGCGAGCCTGGCTGAACACGTTGTTGAGCTCCCGAACGCTGATCGCCCACCAGTCGCCATCGCGTTCCGCGATCACCGTGTACATCGGCTTCATCGTCGCCACCATCGCCTCCCAAGCCATGGCTCGAGCTCATCGAGGATCCGGCCCGCTGTGAACTCGTCGACTTCGCGATGGCGGGGAATGATCACCGCACGTCCCTCGAACATCCAGATCTCATGGTCTCGCCCCTCGCGCACGAACTCCCATCGCAGGCCGTGGTCCCGTGCCGCGTCCGCGATCGAACGGATCATCGCCTTTCGCTTCATCGGGCACGGTAGGCTAGGGGAGTGGACACGTCAAGGCTATGTAACTAGACAGGCCATTGTGCCGGGGCATAGGCCGATCATGGCGACCGTCGCTCAACGCCGGCTTACCGGGTCGATGGCCATCGCTGACCTCCGCGGCCCGCGTATAGTCAGGATCGAGTCGACCGGCCGGGCTGACGAGCGTGTCAAATACACATGGACCCTGTCGCGAGGCGCGGTGAGGCGGTAGCCTACGTCCCGTGAAAGGGTGGGGGAGGACCGATTGTCGCAGCCGACCCTGACGGCGCGCGGCTTCTTCGCCTCGGAGTACAAGGTCGGTACAAGGACCTTAAGGCCGTCCAGGCCCAGCTTCTCGAGTACCGCCAGGCGCCGTGCCACTCAACCTGACACACGCACGGATACGCTCGGAACCGCCACGGAACCCACGGCGCGTTGCGTACACTCACGAGCACGCGCTCATGGGCTCGGGTAGGGGAGAGGCACCGGTTGGGGAGTTCGCCCATCGAGAATCCCGTCATCAACTCGCCGTTCGTCGAGCCGGCGAAGCACTTCCGCGTCGTCGACGGGCAGGTCTCGGGCGAAATCGAGCAGCGACGCCGGTCCTCGGAGTTCTTCGTCCCCGTCGCGAAGCCCAGGAAGTCCTCACCGCAGATGGCCCTGCAATTCGGCGGGGGCGTCAAACAGCAGCCCAACGAGATCGTCAACGAGATCCGCCAGTCCGTATCCCGATGGCGCATCCAGGGCTACCCGCACACGACATCGGTCACCAAGGATTTGCTGGCGCACTGGCGCGCGGAGGATCGCGAGCGGCGCCTGTTCTTCTGCCAGCTCGAGGCCGCCGAGACTGCGATCTATCTCGTCGAGGCTGCTGAGAAGATGGGCGATACCAAGGCCCTGAACACCATCCGGGCCGAGAATGCACGCCTCAACGACTCACTCCCGCGGCTCGCCTTCAAGATGGCCACCGGGTCAGGCAAGACCGTCGTCATGGGTATGTTCATCGCTTGGCAGACGCTCAACAAGCTCGCCAACCAGTTCGACAAGCGGTTCAGCACACGCTTTCTCATCGTGACGCCGGGAATCACGATCCGCGACCGCCTACGCGTCCTCCTGCCCAACGACCCGCAGACCTTCTACCGCGTGATGGATCTCGTGACGCCCGAGCAGCAGGCTCGCCTCCAAGCCGCGACGATCGAGATCACCAACTACCACGCGTTCATCCGGCGGGACAAGATCCAGGCCGCCTCCCTCACCAAGAAGATCCTCTCCAAGGGCGACACGGACAGCGAGCGCTTCAAGGAGTCGCCGGGCGAGATGGTCCGCCGCGTCTGCAAGGCATTCGGGACGGCCAAAGACATCGTCGTCCTGAACGACGAGGCGCACCACTGCTACACGCCGGCGCCGCCGGAAGC
>JBBQMH010000108.1:0-5672 GCA_038328755.1 Candidatus Limnocylindrales bacterium | reverse complement strand
GACGCGTCCTTCCTGCGCGAAGTCCAGTTCCTGCAGGGTGTAGCGCCGGAACTCCGCGACGAAATCGAGCAGGTTCGTGCGGCGCATTCGTCGCGGGAACAAGCGGTACAGCCACCGTAGCCCAAATTCCATCGCGTCCAGGTCGCGATGAACCAGGCGCTCGAGGTCGGGCCGTTTAACCTTGACGGCGACGGCTGTCCCATCCGGAAGCGTGGCGCGGTGAACTTGCGCGAGCGACGCAGCGGCGACAGGCACTGGGTCGAAGGTTGCAAATATCGCTTCGACCGGCTTGCCAAGTTCGCGCTCGATGGTGACGCGAATCTGCTCGATGGGGACTTCCGGTCCCTTCTCCTGAAGGACTGAGAGCGCCTCGACATAGGAGTCCGGAAGCACATCTGGGCGCGTGCTCAGGATCTGCCCCAATTTGACGAAGGTTGGCCCAAGCCCCACCAATCGTGCCGCGAACCGTTCTGGCGCTCCGTCGTTTGCCGTGCCATGAGCAAAGCGACGCAGGGATCGATACTCCTGCAGGAGGGCCCACGAGATCGTGGTCAGCCGCAATGCGTTCTGCACCGAATTGCTCTTTGGCGGCGCGCTAGTCCTGACCATCACTCACCGCTCACGCTGACCGGCTGCTCCTGCGTGCCACGAATCTGCCATCGAACCGGCGGCCGATCGTGGTCGGGCTCTCATCGGCCGCGAGGATCCCGGCGCCGGGGGCGAGCAGGCGGCGGATCGTCGCGTCCAGCACGTCCCGGGAGGGCGGTGCAGTGATTCCTGGAGGTCCGCGGCACTGCTGGCGCGCCGGATGCCTCCCGCTTCAAAGACTGTGCTGGTCACGCCTTGCTCCGTTCGTCCGTATCTGGGCATCCTCGTCGGGCCTCTCCGCTGATGTTGCAAGCGCGGTTGGATCGTCGGCTCCGGCGTTTCGAATCGATGCTCGTCCCTCGGCCTGAGAGGGAAGTTAGACGAAGCTGAGGAAATGCCCATCGCTGTGTCGCTTGGCTCAGGCGGACGCGGTTCTTATCCCACCACTCAGCTGGGCCCATGTTTCGCGGCGACAGTCGATCTCGCAAACACGCCAACAAGCACATCGAGGTTGTCCATGACGCGAACGCTCAGGCTGGCCCTCGCGCCCGGCGCTCTCCTGGTGTTGTTGCAGCAAGTGTTGGTTCGGTAGCGGTATCGAGTCCAGTTCGACAGCAAGTCGTCAAGGGTTCGAGCCCGAGGCAGAGTCCGACGACCCTTGACCGCGATCGACGTCGCAGTCGACGATGCGGGCGAAAGCTGGCAAGAAGGTCGCCATTCCGGTGGCGGCCGAGGCCGAGGAGCGGCTTCGCCGGGCCATCGAGTCGCTCGGAGCAGGTGGATGAACCGTGCCGGCACGCCGACCGGGCCTCTTCCGTGGTGTCCTTGACGATTTCTTGACCCTGGTACGCATCGTTCGTTCAGGTTCGCCCGCGAGGATGACGGTACACGCCGAGATCGGCGGATTGGGAGAGGAGTGCGTTCGATGATGGTAGGTGGTTGGGATATGGGCTCCGGCGGATGGCTGTGGATGATCGGCGGCTTGGTCCTCGTCATCGGAATCGTGGTCCTCGTCGTGTGGGCGATCGGTGGCTCCAACCGGGCCGCTGATCGGCGAACGGCTGGCGGCTCGCGCCCGGAGCCCATCGACATCCTCCGAGAACGGTTCGCCCGGGGCGAGATCACCGAGGCCGAATTCGAGCAGGCGAAGCGAATCCTGGGGTCCGAAAAGTGAGGGATCGACGTCTCGGTTGGCTCGGGGCTGCCCTCGTGGTCGTCGGGCTGGCTTTCATCGTCGTCGGATCGGCCGTCGGCGGGGTCGCCAGATACGGTCCCACCGGATACGGTCCCGGCGGAATGATGGGCTCGGGCGGGATGATGGGCTCGGGCGGGATGATGGGCTCGGGATCCGGTCCCACCGCTCCGACGGAAAGCTCCGTGCGCATGGCCGGGTCACGGTTCGAGCCGGCGACGCTGACCGTCGCCGCGGGATCGACGGTCAAATGGTTCAATGATGACGTGCTGGCCCACACCGTCACCGCCGCGGACAGCTCGTGGGACTCGGGCAACCTCGCGCCGGGCGGAGCCTTCGAGCGCCGGTTCGACTCGCCCGGGATCTACACGTATCTGTGCCTGTACCATCCCGGCATGACGGGCACAATCGCGGCCCCCTGATCAGGACCCAGGTCAGTCGCCGGCCGGACGTCAAGCCTGGTTCACCCCGCAGGAGGGCATGTTTCGTGGAAACGTTTCTCATCCTCATCGCAGCGGCGTTCATCGCGATCGCCGTGGTCTTCACCGTCCGCATGTACAACGGCTTCGTGCAACGTCGACTGCGGACAGACGAGGGCTGGGCCCAGATCGCCGTCCAGCTCAAGCGTCGCCACGACCTCATCCCCAACCTCATCGCGGCGGTCAAGGGCTACATGGACTTCGAGCAGGACGTGCTCACCCGGGTCACCGAAGCGCGGGCGAATGCCGTTGCCGCCGGAGCGCGCGGTCCGGCCGAAGTCGCGGCGGCTGAGGGCGCTCTGACAGGCGCCCTGCGCTCACTCTTTGCGGTCGTCGAGAACTACCCGGACCTGAAGGCGAGCGAAAACGTTGGCGCGCTCCAGGCGCAGCTGGCGACGACCGAAAACCAGATCCAGACCGCGCGAGAAGGCTACAACGGGGCGGTTCGTGAGTACAACACCGCGATCGCGACCTTCCCGGCCGTCCTCATGTCCCGGTCGATGGGCTTCACGCCGCGCGGGTTCTTCGAGGCCGAGCCCGAGGCCCTCGAAGTTCCGAGCGTTCAGCTGCGCTGATGCTGACGGTCCGGTCGGGATGACCGTTGCTCTACGGCCGCCAGGATCTGCTGGGCATCGTTGGCAGCCGATCGAGGAAGGTTGGAGGGCCTGCCAGTCCGATCACACCTAGCCGAGGACGACCCGGACCCGGTGCGTGGCGCCGTCGTCGACCAGCGGGATCGCGGCGCCGCCGCCCGTCAGTGCCTGTCCGTCGAGCTCCGACGAGGCCACCCCGCGACTGACCCCCTGCGGGTTCTCCACGACGATCTCGTATCTGGCGGAGTGATAGCGGAAGTCGATCTCGTAGCCCGGCCAGGCGCGCGGGATGCAAGGATCGATCAGGAGCGTCGTTCCGCGCAGACGGAACCCAAGAATCCACTCGACGCCGGCCTGATACATCCAGCCGGCCGACCCCGTGTACCAGGTCCAACCGCCTCGGCCGACGTGCGGCGGTTCCGCGTAGACGTCGGCCGCCATGACGTACGGCTCCACCTTGTACCGTTGGACCCCGGCCCGGGTGCTGGCATGGTTGATGGGGTTCAGGATGGAGAACAGCTCGCCCGCCTTGTCGCCATCGCCCAGAGCCGCGAAGGCAAGGACCGACCAGATCGCTCCGTGGGTGTACTGGCCGCCGTTCTCCCGGATGCCCGGCAGATACCCCTTGACGTAGCCTGGATCGACGTCGGAATGGTCGAACGGCGGGGTGAACAGCAGGACGAGACCGTCACCGCGGCGGACGAGGTATTCCTCCACCGCGGCCATCGCCCGCTCCGCGTGGGGAGGATTGGCGGCGCCCGACAGGACGCTCCACGATTGGGCGATCGAGTCGATCCGGCACTCGGCGTTGATGGCCGAGCCGAGCGGGGTGCCATCGTCGAAGTAGGCTCGGCGGTACCAGTCGCCGTCCCAGCCGTGGCGCTCGAGCGCCCGCCGGAGTGCCTTCATGTGGGTCCGCCAGCGCTCCGCGCGAGGACGCTCACCGCGGGCCTCCGCGATCGGCGTGAAGGCGGCCAGGACGGTGTGCAGGAACCAGCCCAGCCAGACGCTTTCGCCCCGGCCCTCATGCCCCACCCGGTTCATGCCGTCGTTCCAGTCGCCCGACCCGATGAGCGGCAGCCCGTGCGCGCCGACCGCGAGGCTCCGATCGAGAGCCGCCACACAGTGGTCGAACAGCGACGCCGACTTCTGTGAGCGTTCCGGCTGGAAGTAGGCGTCCGTCTGGTCCGGCCGCAGTCCCGGGCCCTCGAGGTATGGGACAGTCTCGTCGAGGACGGCCGTGTCGCCCGTGACCGCGAGGTAGCGATCGACCGCGTACGGCAGCCAGAGGCGGTCGTCCGAGATCCGGGTTCGGACCCCCCGACCCGACGGCGGATGCCACCAGTGCTGGACGTCCCCCTCGGCGAACTGATGGGCCGCCGCACGCAGGAGATGCTTCCGGGCGAGGTCGGGCCTCGAGGTCACCAGGGCGATGACGTCCTGGAGCTGGTCGCGGAACCCGTAGGCGCCGCCGGCCTGGTAGAACGCCGTCCTCGCCCACAGCCGGCACGCGAGCGTCTGGTAGATGAGCCAGCGGTTGAGCATGATGTCCATCGAGCGATCGGGTGTCCGCACCTGGACCGTGCCCTGGGTATCGTCCCAGTAGCTCGCCACGCCGCGCAGCGTCGCCTCCTGGTCGGCCGTTCGCCCGCGCCGGATCAGGTCGGCCACGGCCCCGGCTTCGCTCGCCTCCCCGAGCAGCACGAGGACTTGGGTCCGCGCCCCGTTGGCAAGCTCGAAGCTAGTCTGCAGGGCGGCGCACGGATCCATGCCGGCGCCGGCGGCCCCCTGCAGCCGGTGCCGGCGGTCCAAACCGGCGGGCCGGTCCGCAGCGCCATTGCGGCCGAGGAACTCGGTCCGATCGGCCGTCCACGCCGTCTGCCGCCCGCCGAGATCGAGGAAGGCGACCCGCCCTACGAATTCGGTGTTCCACGGGTTGCGCACGAGGAGCGCCCCAGTCTCCGGCTCGAGTGCCGTGACGATCCGGGGGGCGCCGTCCCCGCGCGAGGTCCCCAGCGCCCACTCGGCATAGGCGGTCACGGAGAGACGCCTTGAGCGCCCGGATCGGTTCTCGATGGTCAGCACGGAGATCTTCAGCGGGTCGTCGAGCGGGACGAACTGGACGAGGTTGAGCTGGATGCCGTCGTGCAGGTGCTCGAACCGGCTGTATCCGGCACCGTGACGGGCGACGTACGTCGATTCCTCGCAGCGGATCGGCTGCGCCGTCGGACCCCACAGCTCGCCGCTGTCGTCATCCCGCACGTAGATCGCCTCGCTCACCGGGTCGCTGACGGGGTCGTTGGACCACGGGGTCAGCTGGTTCTCGCGGCTGTTCCCGGCCCAGGCATAGCCCGATCCGGACTCGGACACCTGGAACCCGAACGACGCGTTGGCGATCACGTTCAACCAGGGTGCCGGGGTGGCTTGTCCCGGGCCGAGCATGATGACGTACTCACGCCCGCCATCGACAAACCCACCGAGCCCGTTGAAGAACTCCAGCTCCGGACGCGGCACGGCCGCCTCGTGCCGGGTCTGCCTCGAAATGGGCGGCGCTGCTGGCGAAGCGATCCTCTCGGCGGGACGATCCAGGCGGATGACCTGATCGGCAAGACTTCCCCGACGGCTCAGCAGGACGGCCCGGGCGGCCGCCTGGAGGAGCGTGGAGTCCTCAGTCGAGAGTCGGTCGCCGCGCAGGATGTACACCCCGCCGTGGCCCGGATGGGTCTCGTGGACCAGGGTGGACTGGCTCGTCCGCACGAGGGTCTCAAGCGAATCCTGGAGGTCCTGGGCGTAGGTGGCGCCTTGCTCGTTGAGGATCAC
>JBBQMH010000107.1:0-5770 GCA_038328755.1 Candidatus Limnocylindrales bacterium | reverse complement strand
CCTGGACTCACCTTCATGACCTTCCACTTCCAGGACGACGTCGCCGTCAACCTACTCACCATCGATGCGGTCGATCCGAAGTCCGGCACTGCCGAGTTCAAGGCCACGGCGATCCGCATCGAGAAGCTCGAGGCTTCCGTCCCCGCCTGATCAGGCGGGGCGTACCACCGGCAGGCCGAGCATCCGCGCGGCGTCGTCGAGCCGATCGTCGTAGGTCACGAACGCGTCGAGGTCGGCCCCGAGGCTCAGTGCGCTGGCGAGGTGGATGGCGTCGAGCGTTCTGAGGCCGGGGGGCTGGACGGCGCCCGCCGCCCTCGCGATCCCTGCGTCAATCTCCATGACTTCGACGTCACGGAGGATGAACTTCCTTCGATCGGCGTCGTGGGGACGTCGGCGAGATGCGCGGTCGGTCTCGACGATCCCGATGCGACTCGTCGCAACGCGCTCGGCCTCGACATACCAGCGATGAAATGCCTCCGAAGCCCGCTCGGTGAGAATCAGTTTGGCCAGCGCAGAGGCGTCAACGTACGCAAGCTTCGTCACCGATCATCCTCGTCGCGCATGCCTTGCAGGATCTCGGAAATGGTCGGATATCCAGGTGCCGGGTCGGGCGGCGGAGGTGGTGTCAATCGGTGGTCATGAAGCGCCGGCGTGATCCTGCCGTCGGCGATCATCTGGTCGACAATCGAGATCGGCTTGGTCGGTCGAGGGCGGAGCTCCGCGACCGGTACCCCGTGTTCGGTCACCTCCAGCGTCTCGCCGGCCTTCACGCGATCCAGGTAGATGGACAGGTTCTGGCGCAACTCACGAACGCCGACGCGCGCGGGCCGGCTATTGGTCTCGCTCATGTAGCACACAGTAGCACAAGTCTGCGGGCTGTTTCTGATCCAGCGGGTCTTGACTCAGATCGTCTGACGCGGTTGACGCTCCCGGTTCGCCCAGCCCACGGAAACACGATCGCGGGTACCCTAGTGCCGTCGACGCAATGTGCGTCGCTGCTCCGCGTGGTCGTCCTGCTTCTCGACAGGCCGTGCGCTTGCACATCGGTTCGAGAAGACAGAAGGGGTCAACGTGACCACAGGAACAATCAAGAAAGTCGTAGCCGATCGCGGCTTCGGATTCATCGCCGCAGAGGATGGGAAGGAATACTTCTTCCACCGCGACTCGCTCCAGGCTCCACTCAACTTCGATCGCCTGAACGGCGGCGAGGCAGTGAGCTTCGACGTCCAGGCGAGCCCCAAGGGCCCGCGTGCGGCGAACGTACGGAGCGGCGACGAGGCGTAAGCCCGCATCGCAGCACCTTCGACCCCCGGCTCGTCCGGGGGTCGTTTGATTCTCGGGGACATTCGGGCGGCACGCGCGGGCGGCGCGCGCGGCGCGTGGGCGGCGCGGTAGGGCTACCCGCGGCGGCGAGGCTACCCGCGGCGGCGAGGCGACACGAACCGCGCGGGAGCCCCTCCGAGGCTACACTCGGGCGATGGATCTCCACGTCATCGGACCACTCGCGTCTCCGTCCGAGCGGGCTGCCGTGGATGCCGTCCTCGGCGCTGCCGAGTCGCGCTGGGATGGCGGTCATCGCGAGACGGCCTCCGATGGGCACACTGCGCGTGGCGGGCACGCCGCCCGGGGCCAACGCCACCTCTTGCTACCGGCCCTGCATGCGCTCCAGGACCGCGTGGGCCAGATCACGCAGCCTGGGCTGAACTACGTCTGCAAGCGCCTGTCGGTCCCGCCGGCAGAGGCCTACGGCGTAGCGACCTTCTACTCGCTCTTCGCAACCGTCCCGCGGCCCCCGACCGTCGCCCATATCTGTGACGACATCGCCTGCCGGCTGGCCGGGGCCGAGGAGGTCTGCTCCGATCTCGAGCGCACGCTCGGGCCCGCCGGCTCGCCGGCCCGGGACGCACGAGTCACGTGGCTCCGAAGTCCGTGCCTGGGCAGGTGCGAACTGGCACCGGCTGCGCTGATCACCGCTGCCGGCGTGGTGCCAGCGCGCGTTGAAATCGCGCCGGTCGACGCTGCGAGCATCATCGGCGCCCTGGACGGCCCGACTGCCGCTGTGCCACCCGACGCCAACGTCGCCGCCTCGGTCCCCCAGGTCGGGACCAACGGGCTGCGGCTCCTCTCCAGGGTTGGTACCGTCGATCCCGGGTCGCTGGCCGATTACCGCGCTCACGGCGGGTACGTGGCGCTGACCAACGCGATCGCGATGGGCGCGGAAGCCACGATCGCCGAAGTGACTGCCGCGAAGCTCCTCGGCCGGGGTGGCGCCGCGTTTCCGACCGGCCGCAAATGGGCTGCGGTCGCCTCGCAGACAGCGCAGCCGCACTACGTGGTCTGCAATGCCGATGAGTCGGAACCGGGAACGTTCAAGGATCGCGTGCTCATGGAGTCGGATCCATTCGCGGTCATCGAGGCCATGACGATCGAGGGCTTCGCGACCGGCGGCTCACGGGGCTACCTCTACATCCGCGGCGAGTACCCGCTCGCAGAATCGCGACTGAGCGCGGCCATCGAGGCCGCGCGCGCGGCCGGCTTCCTCGGCGAGGACGTCGCGGGATCCGGCTGGGCCTTCGACATCGAACTTCGTCGCGGCGCCGGCGCCTACATCTGCGGCGAGGAGACGGCGCTCTTCGAGTCGATCGAGGGCAAGCGCGGCGAGCCGCGCAACAAGCCACCGTTCCCGGTGGAGTACGGCCTGTTCGGCAAGCCGACCGCGATCAACAACGTCGAGACGCTCGTGAACGTGTTGCTCATCCTCGGCGACGGGGACGGGACCGGCGGCGGGGTTCGCTATGCCACGACTGGAACTGAGGGCTCAACGGGCCCCAAGCTCTTTTGCCTGTCCGGCCATGTCGAGCGGCCGGGGGTCTACGAGGTCCCGTTCGGAACCACGCTGCGCGAGCTTCTCGCTCTGGGCGGCGGGGTGCCGGGCAACCGGTCAATCCGGGCGATCCTCCTTGGTGGAGCGGCCGGTGTCTTCGTTGGACCGGACGCCCTGGATGTGCCGCTGACATTCGAGGGCACACGGGCAATCGGAGCGAGCCTCGGCTCCGGTGTCGTGATGGTCTTCGACGAGACAGCGGACCTCGTCGGCACGCTCCGGCGGATCGCCGCCTTCTTCCGAGATGAGTCATGTGGCCAGTGCGTGCCGTGCCGCGTGGGCACGGTTCGCCAGGAGGAACTGCTGGCGCGGCTCGCGGACCGCGAGGGAGCCGCCGGCATACGTAGCCGCGCCGACGAACTGGCGCTGCTTGCCGATATCGGTCGGGCCATGCGCGATTCGAGCATCTGCGGGCTGGGCCAGACGGCCAGCTCGGCCATCGAATCGGTGTTCCGCCAGCCAGGGATGGTGACGCTGTGACCACTGAGCATCGTCCGGGCGAGGGGCCGATCCGGATCCCGGCCCCGCCGATGAGCCCGATGATCGAGCGGATCTTCACGACACCGCCGGCCCGTTCTTCGCACCCTCCAGAGGCCCCAGCGGTCGAGGCGTCCGCTCCGGTCAGCATCACGATCGACGGCGTTGTCGTTTCGGTTCCGGCGGGTTCCACGATCCTCGAGGCGGCTCGGGCACAGGGCCTGGAGCTGCCGACGCTCTGCTATCTCGAGAACCTCGCCCCGGTGAACGTCTGCCGGATCTGTGTCGTCGAGGTGACCGGGTCCCGCGTTCTCGTCCCGGCCTGCTCTCGCAAGGTCGAGCCTGACATGGAGATCCAAACGGAATCCGAGCGGGTCCAGCACTCTCGGAAGCTCGTCCTCGAATTCCTGGGTTCATCGGTCGATCTTTCGCTTGCGGGACAGCGCGAGCCGGACGGCAACCTGGCTCGCTGGGTCGAGCGGTACGGCGCTGACGCCACGCGCTTTGGGCCGCCGGCCGCGCCCGCCCCAGCCGGCGAGCGGGATGCGCACGAGGCCGGCCACCATCACGAACCATCCGGCGCCGAGGCCACCCAGGGGGCCACCGTTGCCCAGCCGGTCAAGGTGGACAACGATCTGTACATCCGTGACTACTCGAAGTGCATCCTCTGCTACAAGTGCGTCGAGGCGTGCGGTGTGGACGCCCAGAACACGTTCGCCATCGCCGTTGCCGGACGCGGCTTCGACGCCCGAATCTCGACCGAATGGAACGCGCCACTCCCCGATTCGGCGTGTGTCTACTGCGGCAACTGCATCGGCGTCTGCCCGACGGGCGCGCTCATGTTCAAATCCGAGCACGACATGCGGGCCGAGGGGACGTGGGACGAATCCGTCCAGACCGTGACCTCGACCATCTGCCCGTACTGCGGCGTCGGCTGCGTGGTGGATCTCCACGTCCAGGACAACACGATCGTCAAGGTCTCATCGCCGCTCGATTCAACGGTCACCGAGGGCCATCTCTGCATCAAGGGACGCTTCGGGTTCGAATTCACGAACGAGAAACGGCGCCCCTAGGTCTCCCCGACTTCGGCCGGTTGGCGTTAGCCGCCCATCAAATCGTGCAAGTCGATCCGGCCGTCATGCGTGTAGACGTTGAAGCCGTCGCCACGGAGGAAGCCGATCAGCGTCACGCCCAGGCGATCGGCCAAGCGGATCGCCAGGTCGGACGGAGCCGAAACGGCGCACACGATTGGAATGCCGGCCACGGCAGCCTTCTGGACGATCTCGAAGCTGACCCGACCAGACACCAGCAGGATCCGGTCCCAGAGCGGCAGTTCGCGCGCCAGAACCCTTGATCCGATGACCTTGTCCAGCGCGTTGTGGCGCCCGACGTCTTCGCGAATGGCCACCAGCCGACCATCCGTCTCGAACAGGCCGGCGGCGTGCAGGCCTCCGCTGCGTTCGAACGCTGCCTGCGCAGCGTTGAGGGCCGCGGGGAGGGACAGGATGACGGCTCGCGAGACCACTGGCAGGCCCTTTGGAAGGGGTTCGCAGCGGACGGCGACGTCGTCGATCGAGGCCTTGCCGCAGATCCCGCACGACGCGGTCGCCACGAAGTGCCGCTGCTTGGAGAGCGCCGGATCGAGCTTGCGGGTCAGCCGGACGACGACCACGTCGTCGGGCTCGGCCATGAAGCCCGGATCGCCCACATCGACACCGAGGACGGGGTTGCCCTCGATCAGTCCTTCGGTGGTCAGGAACCCGATCGCGAGCTCGTTCTCATGACCCGGCGTGCGCATCGTCACGGCGATGTTGATGGGGGTCTGACGAGGGCCTGCAGCCCGGATCTCGAGCGGCTCCTCGCCGACCACGACATCATCTCGAACCTCGAGATCGGTCCCACGCACGGACACGACCTTGGCGCTGGTCAGATGTCGCGCGGGCAGGGACTGATCGAGGGGCGCGGTCACGGACCGAGTGTAGTGCCGAAGGGCGCGGATGGCCGCGGCGATGACGGCGGCTCAGGCGCCGATGACGATGGCTGTGACGCGGCTCGCCCGGTTGGCCTGGGTCAGCGCCGGCGGCCGATTCTCCCGAGGTGCGTGTCCTGGAACGAGGTCGGGTATTTGAGGCCGTAGCCGAACGCGCGATCCATTCCCGTGTGAGCAACCAGGATCACGCCGGCCAGCGTCACGGCCGGGATGGCCAGCACGAGGCCGAGTCCCAGTACGAGTCCACCGACGGCCCAGTTGTGACCGATGTTGTAGCTGATCGCTCCGAGATGACGATCGGCGAGGTAGCCGACCATCGAGATGTCCGGGACAAGGAGGAGCGCGAAGAAGACCGGCCACGGCGCCCCGAGGGCGAGCCAGGCGACGAATCCGCCGACCAGCGCGGCGATGCCCTCGGC
>JBBQMH010000106.1:0-5850 GCA_038328755.1 Candidatus Limnocylindrales bacterium | reverse complement strand
GATCGCGTCGGGGTTGGAGGCGTCGACGAGGCGGCCCGCTTCCTTGTCCGCGAGCTGGGCGTAGTAACGGAAGACCTTCGCGACGTCGGCGATGTCCCAGCGGCTCTCGCGCATGGCCTTGCCGGTGTTCGCGGTCTCGGCCTTGGCGAGTTCCTCCTGGTCGCGGTCAAGGAGCGCGGCGACGCGGTCGAGGAGCGCGGCGCGCTCGCCGGTCGGGGTTCGCGGCCAATCAGTGGTGTCGAAGGCCCGGCGGGCGGCGGCGATGGCCTTTTGGACCTGTGCGTCCGTGGCGACGTCCACCTCGGTGACGACCGTGCCGTCAGACGGGTTGATGACCGGGCTGCAGGTGCCGTCGCCGGACGCGACCCACTGCCCATCGATGAACAAGCTCGGCACGGGATCCCTCAAGCTCGCGCGGCCCCTCGGTGAGCGCACAGCGTCGGCGGCGCCGCGGGTCGCGTCAAGGTCGTGACCCGGCGGGCGCATCCCGTGAGCCCGGATCTCCGGGACGTCCGGGCCGAATCAGCGCGATGGCTCTGGCGCCTCCGGACGGTGGCCGAAGGCCCGGGCAGGCCCCGCCGGCTCGACGGCCCAGCGGACCGCGTTGGCGATGACGCGCCGCACGTTCGGGTCGAAGTAGGTCGGGTGGGTCTCGTGCCCGGGCCGGAAGTAGAAGATCCGGCCGCGTCCACGGCCGTAGCAGGCCCCGCTTCGGAAGACCTCACCGCCGCTGAACCAGCTGACGAGGACGAGTCGGTCGGGGGCCGGCACATCGAACGGCTCGCCGTACATCTCCTCCTCGGGCAGGACGAAGGAGGTGTCGAGGCCCGCGGTGATGGGATGACCGGGATCCACGACCCATAGCCGTTCCCGCTCGCCGGCCTCGCGCCAGGTCAGGTCGCAGGACGTGCCCATGAGCCGCTTGAAGATTCGCGAGAAATGGCCCGAGTGGAGGACGATCAGGCCCATCCCGTCGAGGACCCGGGCGTGGACCCGGTCGACCACCGCGTCGCTCACCTCGGTGTGGGCGACATGGCCCCACCAGGTCAGGACGTCGGTCGCCGCCAGGACGGCCTCGGTCAGGCCGTGCTCGGGCTCGTCGAGCGTCGCCGTTCGGACGTCGAGGCCGCCGCCGCCGCTGCCGCCGCCTGCCTCGCGCAGACCGGCCGCGATCGCGGCGTGGATGCCGTCGGGATAGACCGCCGCAACCGCAGGATCGGAACGTTCCTGGCGGTACTCGCTCCAGACCGTGACGCGGATCGTCACGCGGCGTCCTCCGTGCGACCCGGCCGGACGATCGCCCCGCCCCGACCGGCGGACGCCCGGATCGCGTCCCACAGGCGCGCCATCCGCAGGCCCACCTCGGGCGGGCTCGGGTTCGGCTCGACGCCGGCTCGCACGTCAAGGAATTGCTGCCACACCGTCTTGGGCTCGACCGAGCGGACCCGGGTCAGGCGTTTCGCTCCGTGGCGCTGCATCTCCAGCCGTTCGCCCCAGATGCCGGTCCGCAGGATCGCCCGCTCGCAGAAGACCCGGACGTCCGAGCCGTACGTCGGGATGCCTCGACCGGACGCGTTCATCGTGACGAGCGCCCCGCCCGCCAGCCGGGCGATGATCACCGCCCGGATGTCAACCGGGCTGCCGTCATCCTCCATCCAGGCACCGACCTCGGTCACGTCCTCGCCGGCCAGGTCGGTCACGGTGTTGAGCATGTGGGCGCCGGTATCGAACAGGAAGCCGCCGCCCGACTGGACGGGGTCCTGGCGCCACGTCCCGAGCGTGATGGTCTGCCAGTTCTGCCACACCACGGCGCTGATGTTGAGCAGCGCGCCGACCTCGCCCGAGCGCACCATCCGGGCCGCCGTCCGGACGTTGGGCGAGAGGCTGCCCTGGAAGGCGACGACCAGCAGCCGGCCCGTCCGATCCCTCGTCTCGATGAGCTCCTCGGCCTGGCCGGCGTCCAAGACCATCGGCTTCTCGAGAAGCACGTCGGAGCCGGCCTCGAGCGCCGCCGTCGCCTGCTCGAAATGCAGGACATGCGGCGTCACGATGACGAGCGCGTCCAGGCGACCGGCCCAGATCTCGAGGAAACGCCGCCAGTCGGGCTCGTTCGGCGGGACGAGCAGGCCGGCGGCGATGAACAGGACGGCCGCCGCCTCGTAGGCAGCCGGCGAGGGCTCGCACACGGCCACGACGACGGTGTCCGAACGGCGCAGCATCTGGGTCAGGTGCTCACGCGCCATGAGGCCGGTGCCGAACAGGCCTACGCGGATGGGAGCCATGGCGCGATGGTACGCGGCCACGGCCGGCGCCGGCCGGCCCCGGCGGCGACGGACGACCCCCGGACGGGTATCCTCGTGCCCGTGTCACAGGTGACGGATCGCGTAGGACGAGGATCGGCATGAGCGCGCTTCCGGATCGAGCCAAGGTCGTGGTGATCGGCGCCGGCATCGTCGGGAACAGCATGGCCTATCACCTGGCGCGCCTCGGCTGGCGCGACATCGTGCTGCTTGACAAGGGCCCCTTGCCGAACCCTGGTGGCTCGACCGGCCATGCGTCCAACTTCATCTTCCCGACGGACCACTCCAAGGAGATGACGGCGCTGACTCTCGACAGCGTCGAGCAGTACAAGGAACTCGGGGTCTACACGCGGAGCGGCGGGATCGAGGTCGCTCGGACACCCGAGCGGATGGAGGAGCTCAAGCGACGCATGGCCTCGTCACGGTCATGGGGTATCGAGTCGGAATTGCTCGATCCGGCCGGCGTCAAGGCCCTCGTCCCGTACATCGACGATACGGTGATCCTCGGCGGATTCCACACGCCGAGCGTCGGCGTCGTCGACTCGCTACGGGCGGGCACGATCATGCGGGAGCGTGCCCAAGAGCTCGGCGCTTTGACGGTCGCGGCCTCGACCGAGGTGACCGGGATCGATGTCGTCGAGGGCCGCGTGACATGCGTTCGGACCGACGCCGGCGACATCTCGACGGACACCGTGGTGGTGTGCTGCGGTGTCTGGAGCCCGCGGATCGCGAAGATGGCCGGCGCGTCGATCCCGTTGACGCCGGCAGTCCATCAGATGATCAGCGTGGGGCCGGTCCCCCAGCTGGCGGATACCGTTGGCGAGATCTCGTTCCCGATCGTCCGGGACATGGACACCAACATGTACGAGCGCCAGCACGGAGGCGACCTGGAGGTCGGCTCGTATGCCCACCGACCGATCCTCATGGACGCCGACGACATCCCATCGATCGCACAATCCGCGCTGTCGCCGACCGAACTGCCATTCACGCAAGAGGACTTCGAGCTCCAGATGGAACAAGGCCTGGAGCTCGTGCCCGACATCCTGGGCGACGAGCGGGTCGGCATCCGGCACGCGATCAACGGCCTGCTGTCGTTGACCCCGGATGGCATGCCCATCCTTGGTGAGACGCCCGAGGTCAAGGGTCTCTGGTCGGCCGCGGCGATCTGGATCAAGGAGGCGCCAGGCATCGCCCGGGGCGTCGCCGAATGGATGACCCACGGCAGCTCCGAGATCGACCTTCACGCCTCCGACATCGCTCGGTTCTATGACCACCAGCGAACGGCGCAGCACATCGCGGCTCGCACATCCGAAGGCTTCAACAAGACGTACGGCATCGTCCACCCGATGGAGCAGTGGGCCAGCAATCGTGACGTCCGGCTCAGCCCGGTCCACCGCCGCCAGGTAGAACTCGATGCGATGTTCTTCGAGGCCGCGGGCTGGGAGCGTCCGTTCTGGTATGGCGCCAATGAGCGCCTGCTCGGTGAGTACGGCGATCGGGTCATGCCGCGGGCCGCCGAATGGGAGTCGCGCTGGTGGTCGCCGATCATCAACGCCGAGCACCTCGCCATGCGCGACCGGGTGGCGATGGTGGACCTGGCCGCATTCGTGATCTTCGACGTCAGCGGGCGCGGTGCGATGGCCTATCTCCAGGGTCTCGTCGTCAACCAGGTCGACGTACCGATCGGACGGGTCGTCTATACGCCGCTACTGAGCGAATCCGGGGGCATCGTCGCGGACCTGACGATCATGCGGCTTCGACACGACCTGTTCCGGGTGGTCACCGGCGGCGGGCTGGGGATGCGCGACAAGAAGTGGTTCGTCGATCATCTGCCCGTCGACGGCTCGGCCGTGCTCCTCGACGTCACGTCGGCCTGGTACACCGTCGGCGTCTGGGGACCTCGAGCACGGGACCTGCTCGCGGCCGCCACCAACGACGACGTCTCGAACGCCGGCTTCCCGTTCGGGACCTGCCGGACCATCGAGATCGGCGGTGTCAATGCCCTCGCCTCGCGTATCTCGTACGTCGGCGAGCTTGGTTGGGAGATCTACGCTCCGATGGAACAGGGCCTGCGCCTGTGGGACACGCTCTGGGATGCCGGGCAGGCCTTCGGGGTCGTGCCGGTCGGGATCGGCGTCTATGGCACCACCGGCAGGTTGGAGAAGGGCTACCGCGCGCACGGTGCCGAGCTCGAACTCGAATTCGACCTCGTGGAGGCCGGCATGGCCCGTCCCAAGGTGAAGGAGGCCGATTTCGTCGGCAAGGCCGCCTATCTTGGGCAGCGCGCCGGTTCGCCGGCGGCGATCCTGTGCTCCCTGACCGTCGACGATCCGCGATCGAAGGACGGGATCGCTCGCTACATGCTCGGGCGCGAGCCGATCCTGGCCCTGGACGGAAGCTCCCTCATCGACAGCAAGGGCCGGCGCTCGTACGTGACCAGCGCCGGATCGGGACCCTCGATCGGGCGACACATCCTCATGTCCTACCTGCCGCCGCAGCAGGCCGTGGTCGGTACCCGCCTACTGGTCGAGTACTTCGGCGAGCGGTATCCGGTGACGGTCGCGGTCGCTGGCAGCACGCCGCTGTTCGACCCGGACAACGAGCGGATCCGGGGTTAAGGGCGCCCCGCGGATGCGTGTGCTCGTCTGCGTCAAGCGCGTGCCGGCGACGGGCGGGCAGATCACCCTGACCGCCGACCAACGCGATATCGACACACGCTTCCTTGGGTTCACGGTCAGCCCGCACGAGGAGTGCGCGGTCGAGGAGGCCGTCCGCATCGTCGAGGCCCAAGGCGGGACCTCGGCCGTGCTGACCCTTGGTCCCGAGAGCGCGGCGGACCAACTGCGCGATGCGATGGCCACGGGGATCGACCAGGCGATCCTGCTCGAGACCGACGGCAGCGACTGGGATCCAGGGGCGACCGCAGGTGCGATCGTGGAGGAAATTCGCGATCTCGAGGCGTCCGACGGACCGTTCGACCTGATCCTGTTCGGTAACGAGTCCGCGGATTCTGGCGGATTCCAGGTCGGGATCCGGGTCGCGGTGGCGCTCGACCGACCGTGCGTCACGGGCGCCAAGGGGATCGTCCTCGACGGTGGGTCGGCGACCGTTCGGCGTCAAGCGGCGGGCGGCTGGGAGGAGTTCGACGTGGGACTCCCGGCGGTGGTCTCTGTCCGCGAGGGCATCAACCTTCCGCGCTATCCATCCGTCCCAGGACGGCTACGGGCCAAGCGGAAGGAGATCGTACGGGTCACTCCCGAGCGGCGGCCGCTCGGCCCGGAGCTTATCCGGCTGACCCTCCCGGTCGAGCGAACGGCGACCGCAGAGATCCTTGGGACGGGACCGGAAGCCGCCGCCAGGGTGGTCGAGATCATGCGCGAGATGGGGGTCCTGTGAGCGGCATCCTCGCGCTGGTCGAGCATGACGGCGGGCGTCCCGACCGTCTGAGCCTGGAAGCGCTCACGATCGCCGGGCGCCTCGCCGGGACCCTCGGAACCACGGTGCACGCGGCGCTCCTCGGGCCGGATGCGGAAGTGGCTGCCGCCGCGCT
>JBBQMH010000105.1:0-5932 GCA_038328755.1 Candidatus Limnocylindrales bacterium | reverse complement strand
TGTTCGGCTGGCGGGCGCACCGGCTACGCGTTCTGGATGGGCTTCGATCGCCCATCGCCCGACTACGCCAATGCGAAGGTCATCTTCCTGATCAGCGCCCACCTCGAGAGCGGGCACTACTTCAATCCCCACGCCCAGCGGATCATGGATGGCCGGCGGAACGGGGCGAAGATGATCGTCGTCGACCCCCGGCTCTCCAATACCGCGACCCAGGCCGACGAATGGGTGGCTGCCTGGCCCGGCAGTGAGCCAGCCCTCCTCCTGTCGATCGCGCGGTACCTCATCGACAGCGGTCGATTCAACCGCGAGTTCGTCCAGCGCTGGGTGAACTGGGCCGACTACCTGAAGGTGGCCCGGCCGGACCTGGAGAACGCCGGGTTCGACGATTTCGTGGTGGAGCTCCAGCGCCTGTATGGCGGATACACCTTCGAGTACGCGGAAGGAGAGACCGGCGTTCCGGCTGCTCAAATCGAGCGGGTTGCCGAGATGGTCGCCGACGCGGGAACCGCGCTCGCAGCCCACAACTGGCGCGCCAGCTCGGCCGGCGTGGTTGGCGGCTGGCAGACGGCCCGCTGCATGTTCTTCCTGAACGTGCTGACCGGATCCGTTGGGACGCCCGGCGGTACCTCCCCCAACGGCTGGGACAAGTGGGTCCCGCGGCCGCCGCACATGCCGCCTCACCCGGGCGTCTGGAACGACCTCACCTGGCCAAAGGAATACCCGCTGGCGTTCTTCGAGATGTCGTTCCTGCTCCCGCACTTCCTGCTGGAGGGCCGCGGCAGTCTCGACGTCTACTTCACCCGCGTCTACAACCCCGTCTGGACGAACCCTGATGGGCTGACCTGGGTCGAGGCCTTACGTCGGGAGGATCTGATCGGGCGACACGCCGCACTGACGCCCGTCTGGAGCGAGTCCGCCTGGTACGCGGACTACGTCCTGCCCGTCGGCCTGGCGGGCGAGCGGCATGATGTCCACTCGTACGAAACGCATGCCGGCAGCTGGATCGGGTTCCGCCAGCCCGTCACGCGGGTTGCAGCCGAGCGCGCGGGTCGGACGATCACCGACAGCCGCGAAACCAACCCCGGCGAGGTCTGGGAGGAGAACGAGTTCTGGATCGAGTTGTCCTGGCGGATCGATCCGGACGGTACGCTGGGAATTCGCCAGTGGTTCGAGGCGCCGGACCGGCCGGGCGAGAAGATGACCGTCGACGACTACTACGGCTGGATCTTCGAGCACTCCGTGCCCGGGCTCCCGGAGGCGGCGAGCGCCGAGGGCCTGACGCCGCTCGCGTACATGCGGAAGTACGGGGCATTCGAAATCGAGCACGATGTCTACGGACGGCACGACGACCCGGTCGAGACCTCCGGCTCGGGCGTTGTCGTCAACGCGGATGGCGCGATTCATGGGCCTGCGCCGACCGTCGCTCCGCACAACATCGTGCCGACGCCGGCGATTGCCAAGGACGCTGAAGGGCGCGTCCGGCAAGGGACGATGGTCGATGGCCAGGGCCGGCGCGGCTTCCCCACGCCATCCGGTCTGCTGGAGTTCTACTCCCCCACCCTCGCCGAGTGGGGCTGGGCCGACCTTGCGATCCCGTCCTACGTCTCGTCGCAGGTTGGCCGCGAGCTGATGACCGGGCCTAACGACTTCGCGCTCGTCCCGACCTTCCGGCTGCCGGTCCTGATCCACACCCGGTCAGGCAACGCGAAGTGGCTGGCGGAGATCGCCCACGGCAATCCGGTCTGGATCCACCCGACGGACGCGGAACGGGTAGGCGTCGTGACCGGCGACCTCATCCGCGTCGTGACGGATATCGGGTACTACGTCAACCGTGCCTGGGTCACGGAAGGGATCCGGCCAGGGGTCGTGGCCTGCTCGCATCACATGGGTCGCTGGCGCCTCGGCGATGACGCCGGCACGGACCGCTGGGCGAGCGCCCGGGTCGATCTGATCGAGAATCCGTCGCCCGAGGCGGGTGGCGAAGGGCAGGCAGGCTCTCGCTGGAGGATGCGTCGACTCGAGGGCGTCGCACCATTCCCCTCTTCCGACCCCGATTCGTCCCGTGTCTGGTGGCGCGACGCAGGCGTCCATCAGAACCTGACCTTCCCGGTTCACCCGGACCCGGTGTCGGGAGCCCATGCCTGGCACCAGAAGGTGAGCGTGATCCGCGCGTTACCGGCTGACCAGGAAGGGGACATCAGCGTGGATACCGGGCGGTCTCGCGAGCTCTACCGAGAGTGGCTGAAGCTGGCCCGCCCGGGCCCGGGGCCGGGCGGTCTTCGGCGCCCGGAATGGCTCCTCCGACCCCTCCGGCCCACGGCCGCAGCCTACCGCGTAGTCGCCCCCGCGATCATCGCGGAGGCGGCTACGCCCGCCGCTCTTGCCAAGGAGTCCTAGAGTAGGGACCGCTATGACGACTCGAATTGCCCAACGACCCCGACCAACCCTGGCGATGCGCCGGGTCATTCGCAGTACGGCCCTCGTCCTGGATGGAGACCGCACCGGCGGCCTGACGACCGAAGCACCGGTGATTGGTGCGGAGATCCTCGAGCGTGCGGCACGCGTCATTCGCGTCCTCGGCCACCCGCTGCGACTGCGCCTGCTCGAGGTCCTCGAGACGGGGGAGACGCACGTCAATGACCTGGTCGCCGCCAGTGGCGCTCCACAGGCACTGGTCAGCCAGCACCTGGCGATCCTCCGTTCCGAGGACGTCGTCGGGGCTCGCCGTGATGGGCTGCGCGTCTTCTACCGGATCACCGAGCCAAAGGTCCACCGCATCCTGGCCTGCATCCGCGACTGCGATCTCCCGGACCTTTCGAACGACTCCGCGGGCCCGGCGCTCGACCTGACACCCGGCGCCTGACTGCCGCGTGGCCGAGATCCACGGCCTGGCGGCCCAGATCACGCTGGTCCTCGTGGTCCTCATCGCTGGGTGGGCGCTGATCCTGGCGGCGACTCGACGGACGATCCCGTCGGTACTGGGCGGCGGCCTCGTCTGGGTCGTCGTGCTGCTCGCAGCGACTGGCATGGTCGGTGCAGTCCAGGCCCTGGCCGCGGAGCCCCCGAAGGACCTGCTCCATATCGTGTACGGCTTGCTGGCGCTGGCGGTCCTGCCGGGAGCGTTGACCATCGCCCGATCGAGGCCTGACCCGCGTCGCTCGGTCCTGATTCTCGCTACGGCCTCGATCGTCCTCCTGATCCTCGTCCTCCGACTGTTCCAGACCGGCGGGTGAAAGCAGCAGCGGTCCTCAACCGCATCACGCCGCTCCGCCTGGCGCTCGTCGGCGCATGGCTCGTACTCGCCATCGGGACGCTCGTGGTCAGCCAGACGTCGCTGATCGTCCTCCTCCTGATCAGTGTCGGTTTCGGTGCGGCGTTCCTGTCCGGACTGGTGGGTGTCGGCGGAGCGGTCATCCTGATCCCGCTACTCCTGTACGTCCCACCGCTTCTCGGCCTGCCGGAACTCGGGATCAAGACGATTGCGGGCATCACGATCGTCCAGGTGACCGCGGCCGCGCTCTCGGCCGCATCCGGGCATCGCAGCGGTGGTCATGTCGACCGGCGACTGGTGTCGGTTCTTGGCCCAACGATGATCGCGTCATCGTTCATCGGTGCCCTCGGCTCGGCGCTGTTCGCTCCGATCGTCCTCGAGGCCGTCTTCGCGAGCCTGGCGGTCTTCGCCTCGGCCCTGATGCTGGGCCTCCGCAACCGCGCGCCGGCACACACGGACGGACCGCCGGCCTTCGACACGCGACTCGCGATCGGAATCGGGATCGTGGTCGGCGTGCTGGCCGGGTTCATTGGCGCCGGCGGGGCGTTCTTCCTCGCCCCGGTCCTGCTGTACGGGCTGCGAATCCCGATGCGCTACGTCGTCGGTTCGTCGGTTGGCATCGTGGCCGTGTCATCCGGCGCCGGGTTGCTTGGCAAGGCCCTGACCGGCCAGGTGGACTGGCTGCTCGCCGCGGCACTCGTGATCGGCGCCCTCCCCGGGGGCCGAGTCGGGGCGTCCGTCTCGCGGCGCGTGTCCCCCTATCGGCTCGGCCTCGTCCTGGGCTTCGTGATCCTGGCCGTCGCGATCCGGATGTGGTACGACATCGCGGTCCAGGCGGGCATCATCGGCTGAACCGACGCTCGAAGGCCGAGCCGAACTGCGACCGGGCCGTAGGATGTCGGCCGTGAGGATCAAACCGCTGAACGCCGAGTACTGGCCTGCCCTCGAGACCCTCTTCCGCGAGGGCGGCGATCCGCGCTGGTGCTGGTGCCAGTGGTGGCGCCTGCGATCCAAGGACTTCAGCGCGCTGAAGGTTCCGGAGCTCCGCGAGCGGCTGCAAAGTCAGGCCGCGGGTGACCGCCCGCCGGGACTCGTGGCGCTCGAGGGCGAGGGCGCCGAAACGCGCGCCATCGGCTGGGTGGGGCTCGGGCCGCGGTCGGACTTCGAGCGAATCGTCCGGTCACGGGTCATCCCGAAGATCGACGACCGCCCCGTCTGGTCGATCACCTGCTTTGCAGTCTCAGCTCCAGCGCGCGGCAAGGGCGTTGGACGGGCACTGCTGGATGCGGCGGTTGACTACGCCCGGGCACAGGGCGCAGTAGCGGTCGAGGCCTACCCCGTGCTCACGCCGTCGGGTGGGTCAGTCTCACCGAGCGCGGCATTCACCGGCACCTGGCCGATGTTCGCCGACGCCGGGTTCAAGATCGTGGCCGATCGGGCGTCGGATCCGTCCGCGTCCGCCCAGCGAGTGGTCGCGAGGCTTGAACTCGGGCGTTGATCCGCACGGAGGGCTGAGGCGCCGCGCCCCTCTACTCGAGGTAGTCCTTGAGCTTTCGGCTCCGGGACGGGTGACGCAACTTGCGCAACGCCTTCGCCTCGATCTGGCGGATCCGCTCGCGGGTGACGTTGAACTCCTTGCCGACCTCCTCGAGGGTTCGAGCGCGGCCGTCCTCGAGTCCGAAGCGGAGCTGGAGGACGCGCCGCTCGCGCCCGGTCAATGAATCGAGCACCGCTTCCACCTGTTCCTTGAGGAGCTGGTGCGAGGCCGCTTCGGCCGGGGCCAGGGCCCCGCGATCCTCGATGAAGTCGCCGAGGTGGGAGTCCTCCTCCTCGCCGATCGGGGTCTCGAGCGAGACGGGTTCCTGGCTGACCTTGATGATCTCGCGAACCTTTTCGGGCGTGACCTGGACCTCCTGGCCCTTGGACATCGCCTCGGCGATCTCCTCGACTGTCGGCTCGCGACCCAGTTCCTGGAGGAGCTGGCGCGAGACGCGGATGAGCCGGTTGATCGTCTCGACCATGTGGACCGGGATGCGGATCGTGCGCGCCTGATCGGCGATCGCGCGGGTGATCGCCTGGCGGATCCACCAGGTGGCGTACGTCGAGAACTTGAAGCCCTTCTCGAAGTCGAACTTCTCGACCGCGCGAATGAGGCCGATGTTGCCTTCCTGGATCAGGTCCAGGAAGCTCATCCCGCGCCCGATGTACTTCTTGGCGATCGAGACGACGAGCCGCAGGTTGGCGGACGTCAGCTGCTCACGCGCATCGCGCCCGATCCGGACGAGCTCGCCCTTGCGATGGGCCAGTTTCGTGCTGAGGGGAACCTCCGGATCGTGGCCCATGAACTTGAGGAGGTCGGCGTCCCGACCCGCCTCGACCCAGCGCTGGAGCGCGGGGAATGCCACATCGTCCCGGGTCCAGTCGTAGATCGCCCGGAGCCCGACGTTGTCCCGCGAATCGAGGTCCCCGTTGTGAACGGCGAAGTACGACCAGTCCAGGAGCTCGAGGAACGCGTCAGCCGGGGTCGGGGCGCCCTCGGCTCCGGCCAGGGCATCGCCGTAGACCGAGAGCGCCTTGCGCGCTTCCTTCAGGAGCTGCGTCGTGCCTTCTGACTGCACGTCCCGGCCCGCCTTGATCAGGTGGAAATCCGGGGGTGGCATG
>JBBQMH010000104.1:0-5995 GCA_038328755.1 Candidatus Limnocylindrales bacterium | reverse complement strand
GCGCGGCTGTGCGCGGCACGACGACGCCCGGCATCGCTAGGATTACCTCACTCCCCGACCCCGGATCCCCGGGCAAACCGGATACCCATCTTCTCGGCACCCATCAGGAGAGACACCATGCGACTCGAGGGCAAGGTATCCATCATCACCGGCGGCGGAGGCGGTATGGGTCGCGTTGCGGCCTTGATGTTCGCGGCCGAGGGCTCCAAGGTCGTCGTCGCGGAGTTCAGCGAGGCCGCCGGCCAGGAGACCGTTCGTCTGGTGCGCGAAGCCGGGGGCGAGGCGACCTTCGTCAAGGCCAATGTCGCCGACGAAGCCAGCGCGAAGGGCATGGTCGACCACGCGATTGCCACGTACGGTCGTGTCGACGTGCTCTACAACAACGCCGGGATCATGCCCGAGGAGGACCATTCGGTCATCGACACGTCGGTCGAGGCCTGGGATCGGGTCATGGCCGTCAACGTCCGTGGCGTCTTCCTCGGCTGCAAGTACGCCATCCCGCAGATGGTCAAGCAGGGTTCCGGCTCGATCATCAATATCGCGAGCTTTGTCGCGCTGATGGGCTGCTCCAACCCGCAGGACGCCTACACCGCGTCGAAGGGCGCGGTCCTGGCCCTGACGAAGTCCCTCGCCGTCCAGTTCGCCCCGAGCGGAGTCCGGACCAACGCGATCTGCCCCGGCCCAGTCGAGACGCCACTCCTGATGGACTGGCTCGTCAAGGACGAGGAGGCCAAGCGAATCCGGCTGGCCCGCAACCCGACTGGCCGATTCGGCAAGCCCGAGGAGATCGTTGCGATGGGGATCTACCTGGCGAGTGACGAGTCCCGCTGGACGAATGGCGCGCAGATGGTCGTGGACGGCGGGATCACGGTCAACTACTTCTAGGGACGGGACCGCGGGACGCAGCGGCGGCCCAGCGCGGCGGCGGCCCAGCGCGGCGGGCGGAGCACGGCGGCGGCGGGCGGAGCACGGCGGCGGCTCGAACTAGCGGGTTAAACCTGCCAAATACTCGTGGGGAGAGTGGTGGGCGCGTTTTGGCGGCCGTTTCGCGGTCGACGGCCCTGCGCCCGCCCGGGTCCACGCACGGACTCACGCACGAGCGCGCCCGTTACCCGTCGATTCCTCGCCCAATACTCACTCCGCGAGTATCTGGCGGGACCGACCAGCGCCCGCGCCCGCGGACCCTCGTCAGCCGCGCCCGCGGACCCGGATCATGCCCGTTCGCGCAGGCGGCGGAGCGTGTCAGACGCCCCCGAGACGATTAAGCCGTCACCGACCGCGAGAACCCGATCAGCCGGAGGGTTCGGCTCGTAGTCGCCGGGACCCTGCACGATGGCGAGCAGATGGATCCCCTCCTCGACCAGGGACGCCACCGTTCGACCGGCGAGTGGGCCGTCGGCAGCAACCTCGACCTCTTCCATCGAAAAAGCCAGCTGGCCGTGCGAGAGGGCATAGTCGATGAAATCCGCCACCCGGGGTCGAGTGGCCAGTTCCGCGATCTGGCGCCCGGCCCGGGTGTATGGCGATACGACGCGATCGGCGCCAGCCTGCAGCACCTTGGATTCGGCGCCGACGTAGTTCGCGCGAGCCACGATGAACAGCTCCGGGTTGATGGCTCGCGCGGAGAGGGTCACGTAGACGTTGTTGGCATCCGAGTCGATCGTGGTGATCAGGCCGCGCGCCCGACCGATCCCGGCCAGGTGCAGGACCTCGTCCCGTGTGGCGTCACCCTCGACGACGAGGTAGCCATCGGTCATGGCGGTCTCAAGCGAGGACGGGTTGATGTCGACGATCACGAACGGAATGTCCGCGTGCTCGAACTCCCGGGCCACTGTCGCGCCGACTCGGCCGTAGCCGCACAGGATGAAGTGATTGTTCAGTGCGCCGACCGCGTCGCGCATCCGTCGTTGCTCCCTCCTGCCGCTGGCGACCTCGCTGAGGACTGACTCGGCCACGATCCCGATCGACCCGAAGATGACGACGACCCCGCCGATGGACACGATCATCGTCCAGATGCGACCGACCGTGTCGAGCGGCCGGACCTCGTTGTAGCCAACGGTCGTCATGGTCGTCACGGTCATGTACAGACCGTCCTCGAACGACCAGCCGACCAGAACGACATAGCCGAGTGATCCGATGATGATCGCGGCCAGAACGACGGCGACCCACAGCCGAACGTGCCTGCGGACCGACGTCGCCCAGCGTGCCGCATTCGGGCCTGACCTGCGGGTCGATCGCGCTCCTGCGCCAGATTGCGTGGCCATGTCGTGACTCTAGCGTCCGGGGATCCTGGGCGTCGGTCGCTGCGACCGAAAGCTGGCCGGCCCCGGCGCCTCGGGTGCAGGCCGGATAATGGCCGGGCGATGCGATCACCGAACAGCGAGTCACCGTGAACGAGACCCTCGCCTTCATCCTCGACGTGGGGGTCGCGACCGCGGCGGCGCTCCTGGGTGGCGTGGTCGTGCGACGTTTCGGGCAGCCGCCGCTGGTCGGCTACCTGCTGGCAGGCATTGCCATCGGGCCTTTCACCCCCGGCTTCGTCGGTGACGTCGACCGGATTTCGGTCCTCGCCGAGGTTGGCGTCGTACTGCTCGTCTTCGCGCTCGGCGTGGAGTTCTCGTTGCGCGAGCTCAACGCCGTTCGACGAGTGGCGCTCGGCGCGGCGCTCGCCCAGATCGCCATCACCCTGAGCGCGGGCGCGGCCCTCGCCGTGGCCGTCGGCATACCGCCGCGTGCTGCCTTGGTGGTGGGTGCCGTCCTGGCCGTGTCGTCGACGCTGGTGGTCGCCAAATCGCTGGCCCGACGAGGCGAGCTGGATAGCACCCACGGTCGCAATGCCATCGGCTGGATGATCGTTCAGGACCTCGCCACCATCGTCTTCATCGTCGCGCTGCCGCCGCTGGCCGCCGACGAGCTGAGTGCGGCGCCCGTGCTCCTGGCCCTCGGCAAGGGTGCAATCTTCCTGGCGATCGCCTTCGTCGTCGGAACACGAGTCCTGCCGGCGCTGTTTGCCGCCGTCGCGCGGATCGGATCGCCGGAGCTATTCCTCCTGGCCGTCGTCTCGACCGCCCTCCTGACAGCCTTCGTCTCGAGCTTCGTCTTCGGTCTCTCGCTGGCGCTCGGTGCCTTCGTCGCGGGCGTACTCGTCTCGGAGTCGGACCTGTCGTACCAGGCGGCGGCCGAGGTGATCCCGTTCCGGGATCTCTTCGCGGTCCTCTTCTTCGTGGCGGTCGGGATGCTCGTGGATCCGAGCATCGTCGTCACGCAGCTTCCGCTGATCGCCCTGCTCACGATCGTGGCGGTCGCCGGAAAGGGGCTCCTATCCATCGGACTCTCCCGCGCCTTCGGGCTGCCCATCCGGTCGGCGATCCTGCTGGGTGCGACCATCGCCCAGGTCGGTGAGTTCAGCCTGATCCTGGCTGCGGACGCCCTTCGGCTCGACCTCATCGATGACGGGCTGTACAACGCGATCCTGGCCGCGATGATCCTGAGCATCGTGGCGGGAGAGCCGGTTCGGCGACTCGCCGACGGAGTGACGTCATGGACCGAACACCGCCGCACGGCTCGCTGGGAGGCGAGGCGAGCCGCTGGCGAAGCGGTGGATTCAGAAGAGCCTGGGTCGGCGGTCGCTGACGCGCCACCAGGCTCAGCCCGACGTCGCGTCGTGGTCGCCGGAGCGGGTCGGGTCGGCCGGATCGTCATCCGGGCCGTGGGCGCTCGATCGTTCACGTGCCTGGTGATCGATCGGGATCGGGTCCGCCTTGACGAAGCGGCGGCCCTCGGCGCCGAGATCCTGTATGGCGACGCGGCGCGGCCCGAGATCCTGGCGCGCGCTGGCCTCGAGCACGCCGCCGTTCTCGTGATCGCGATGGGTGACCCGCTGACGGCCCATCTCATTGCCGAGCGCGCCCGACTCCAGAACCCCACCCTGATGATCGCCTCGCGCGCCAGGGGCCGGCGGCAGTCCCGCGACTTGCGTGAGGCCGGCGTGGGGCGGATCGCCGATCCGGAGGTGGAGGCCGCCATCGAATTGGCGCGCCACGCCCTGCAGCGCATCGGAGTCTCGGGTCCCGAGCTGAATGCGATCGCGGTCGGGATGCGTCGCGACGCCTACCGGTGAGACGGGCGGCACCCCTGCCGGAGGTATCATCGCGGCACATTCAGCAGCGCCTTCCGCGCCGCTCGACCGTGATCGTGCGGCGCCCCCACCGAGGTTCCTTCCGATGACAGTCGAGCAGACCACGTCCGGCATCAGCGCCCTGAAGATGATGATCGGCGGCCAGTCCGTCGACGCCGCCGACGGGCAGACATTCGAGATCGTCAATCCCGCGACCGGGGCCGTCATCGCGACGGCGCCGCTCGGTGGCAAGCATGACGTTGACATCGCCGTCGCGGCCGCCCAGAAGGCGTTCGAAGATCCGAAGGGCTGGGCCAACTGGGCTGCCGGGAAGCGCGGCCGGACCCTCGCCAAGTTCGCGGCGATCATCAAGGACCACAGCGAGGAGCTGTCCTGGCTGGAGACCCGCAACATCGGCAAGCCGATCGGCTCGTCGCGCGGCGAGATCATCGGCTCGAGCCTCGTCTTCGACTACTACGCCGGCGCCGCGAACAAGGTCTTCGGCCAGACCATCCCGGTCTCCAAGCCCGGTCTCGACCTCACCCTGCGCGAGCCGATCGGCGTCGTTGGGCTCATCGTGCCCTGGAACTTCCCGCTTCTGATGGCCAGCTGGAAGCTCGGACCAGCGCTCGCAGCGGGCAATACCTGCATCCTCAAGCCGGCCAGCCTGTCGCCGATGACGGCGCTCCGGATCGGTGAACTGGCGCTGGAGGCCGGCATTCCAGCCGGCGTGCTGAACGTCGTGACGGGTCCCGGTGGATCAGCCGGCGCGGCGATCGCCGGACATCCAGGGATCGGGAAGGTCGCCTTCACCGGCGAGACCACGACCGGCCAGGAGATCATGCGGCTGGCCAGCAACAACATCAAGAAGATCAGCCTCGAGCTCGGCGGCAAGAGTCCCAACGTGATCTACGCCGATGCGGACCTCGAGCGGTTTGCGGCCGAGTCGCCGTACTCGGTCTTCGACAACTGCGGGCAGGACTGCTGCGCTCGCAGCCGGATCCTCGTCGAGCGATCGGTCCATGAGCGCGTGGTCGAGCTGTTCGCCGAGGCCACCCGCAAGGTGGTGGTCGGCAACCCCGAAAACGAGGCAACCGAGGTCGGGACGCTCGTCAGCTTCAAGCAGCGCGACCGGGTCCGCGATTACATCGAGATCGGTCTCGGTGAGGGCGCCCGCCTCGTCGTTGGGGGCGATGCGCCGGACGACGACTCCCTGACCGAGGGTGCGTACCTCATGCCGGCGGTGTTCGACGGCGTGAACAACGACATGCGAATTGCCCGCGAGGAGATCTTCGGCCCGGTCGTTTCGATCATCCCGTTCGATACCGAGGAGGAGGCGATCCGCCTCGCCAACGCGACGCCGTACGGGTTGTCGGGTTCCGTCTGGAGCCGCGACATCGGCAAGGCGCTCCGGACCGCCAAGGGCATCCAGGCCGGCGTCCTGTCGATCAACTCGAACAGCAGCGTCCACACCGAGGCGCCCTTCGGCGGCTACAAGATGTCGGGAATCGGGCGCGAGCTCGGGATGTCGGCCATGGAGCTCTACACCGAGACGAAGAACATCTTCATCGACATTCGCCCCTGACGGCTCGGGGGGACGCGATCGGCGCGCCGGGGCGCGCCGGGGCGCGGCGGGCGCCCGGCCCTGACGGCTCGGGGGGACGCGATCGGCCGCTCGCCGCTCGCCGCTCGCGCGTTGAAGTCGAGGTCACCATGGCCGGCGGCCTTGCGCAGCAGTTCCAGGGCGGCCATCCTGTCATCGGCCATCGGGTTCACCTCTTTCGACGTCGGCTCCTAACTCCAACGTCGTGAGAATGACTCGGTGGCCGACTGCTTCGTCGGCCGATCCGCTGTTACACCAACTCTAGGGACACCAAC
>JBBQMH010000103.1:0-6112 GCA_038328755.1 Candidatus Limnocylindrales bacterium | reverse complement strand
CGTCGTCCCGGCGGGATTGGTGAGCGGCCCAAGCAGGTTGAAGGCCGTCCGGACGCCGATCTCGCGGCGGGTCGGTCCGGCATGGCGCATCGCCGGGTGGAAACTCGGTGCGAAGAGGAACGCAAACCCGAACTCGACCAGATCCGTGGCGGCGGACTCGGCCGTGTGCTCCACGCGAACGCCCAGGGCATCGAGGACGTCCGCCGCGCCCGAACGGGACGTGATGGCCCGGTTGCCGTGCTTGGCCACCGGCACGCCGGCCGCCGCGACCACGAGGGCCGAGGTCGTCGAGATGTTGAAGGTGCCCGAGCCGTCGCCACCGGTCCCGACCACGTCGATCGTGCCGACCGGCGCATCGACCCGCAGGACCCGGTCACGCATCGCCGACGCGAACCCGGCCAGTTCGTCGATCGTCTCGCCGCGCATCCTGAGGGCCACGAGGAAGGCCGCCAGCTGGGCCGGTGTCGCCTCCCCGTCCATGACCGAGCCCATCGCGGCTCGCGCCTCCTCGAGGTCGAGGGTCCGGCCTTCGATGACCGACGCGAGGGCGGCGCGAACGGCATCGCTCATCGGTTCTCCTCCGGACTCCGATGGCGCTCCGCCAGCCCGGCCGTCGCAAAGGATCCCGTCGCGTCATCCAGGAGGGAGGCCTCGCCCTCCCCTGCCAGACGCAGAAAGTTGGCCAGAAGGTGCGGACCCTGTGGCGTCAGGACACTCTCCGGATGGAACTGCACCCCTTCCATCGGCAGGGTGACGTGGCGGATGCCCATGATCACGCGATCCACCTCTGAAATGGCCGTCACCCGGAATTCCGTGGGGAGCGTCTCCGGATCGATCGCGAGCGAGTGGTAGCGGGCCGCCATGAAGCTCGGGGGCATGCCCGCCAGCAGACCGGTTCCGTCGTGGGATACCTCCGACGCCTCGCCGTGGACGAGTGTCGGCGCACGCACGATGGCGCCGCCGAACGCCGCGGCCATCGACTGCATCCCGAGACAGACGCCGAGGAGCGGGATCTCGCGATCGGCGGCCACCCGGATCGCGTCCATGGACACGCCGGCGTCGTTCGGATTCCCCGGTCCGGGCGAGATGACGATGCCGCGAAGATCGGCCTTGGGGTCGCCCGCCAGGGCTTCAACACCGGTCCGGTCGATGGCATCGTTGCGCAGCACCACGATCCGCGCCCCGGTCGCCTCGAGCGCCTGGACGAGGTTGAAGGTAAAGCTGTCGTAGTTGTCGACCACGAGGATCATGCCGGCATCTCGCCAGCTGGCGCGACCGAGCTGGGTGGCGCGACCGAGCTGGGTGGCGCGTCCGAGCTCGCTCGGGCCGACCCGCGCGATTGTGGGCCGGGCCCGGCAGCCAGCTCGATGGCGCGTCTCAGGGCACCCGCCTTGTGCTCCGTTTCCTCGAATTCCTTCTCAGGAACCGACCCGGCGACGATGCCGGCGCCGGTGTGGATGTGGGCGCGCCCCTCCTTGAGGACGGCGCTTCGGATGGTGATCGCCGTGTCCAGATTCCCGTCATAGCCGAGGTAGCCGACGGCCCCGCCGTACAGGCCGCGGCGCTCCTTCTCCGCGGCTGCGATCAGCTGCATCGCCCGGATCTTGGGAGCCCCGGACAGGGTCCCGGCCGGGAAGACGGCTCGCAGTGCGTCGAGCGCGTCGAGGTCCGGCTTGAGGCGCGCCTCGACGTGGGACACGAGGTGGAGGACGTGGCTGTAGCGCTCGACCTCCATGTACTTGCTGACGGTCACCGTGCCAGCGCGGGCCACCCGCCCAAGGTCGTTGCGCCCGAGATCCACCAGCATCACGTGCTCGGCTCGCTCCTTGGGATCCCGTTGCAGCTGCTCGGCGAGGATCGCGTCCTCCCGGGCATCGGCGCCCCTCGGTCGCGTGCCGGCGATCGGGTGCGTGGTCAGCTTGTCGTTATCGAGCTGAACCAGGAGTTCGGGGCTTGCACCGACGACCTCGAATCCCGGGACCCGGGTGAAGAACAGGTAGGGCGAGGGGTTGACGCGTCGCAGGCTCCGGTACAGGCCGATGCCGTCGAGCTGCCTGCCCGTCGCAGGATCGATCGGCAGGTCGAACGACTGGCGCCGGGCGAGCACCACCTGGATCGCCTCCCCGGCCGCAATGGCATCCTTCGCGACCTCGACCGCGCGGATGTACTGGTCGCGGCCAAGGCTCGACTCGATGGCGGACTCCGGCACGGCACCGGATGCTGAGGCGTCGCCGGATGCAGACGTGGCCTCGTCTCCGTCGCGGTCCGTGGCCCTCGCGCTGCGGGCGGATGCACCGGCCAACTCCGCGGCCGATGGTCTGGATGTCTGCTCGAGGGCCTCGAAGATGGCCGCCTCGGCAATCCGGTAGCGACCCTCGAAGTCCGGCGTTTCGGTGTGGAGCGAGGCGATCGCGGACAGCGTGTGGGTGAGGTGGTCGAAGACGATGACCAGGTCCGTCTCGATGAATGCCGCCGCTGGGACGCCGACCGGGTCGGCCTCGGGCAGGGGGACGGACGGCTCGAATGCCGAGATCGCGTCATACGCGAGCGCGCCGACCGCGCCGCCGGTGAAGCGGGGCATGCCCTCCCGTGGTGCGACACGACGACGCGGGATGAAGTCGCGGAGCGCCTGGAGCGGATCCGGCGCATCGAACTCGCGGATCGGCAGATCCGGGGCATAGGCGACGACCCCGACCGGTCGGTCCTGGATCCGGGCTCGGCCGTCCCGAACCTCGAGCAGGCGCCTCGGACCGATGCCGAGGAACGAGTACCGCCCGAGCCGCTCACCCCCCTCGACGGACTCGAGGAGATACGCCGGAGTGATCCCGTCGTCGAGGCGCAGGAACGCACCGATCGGCGTTTCGAGGTCAGCGGATCGCGTGGCGCGCAGGAGCACCGTGTCGGCCGTTGCCGAGTGGCGCTTGGCCTCGGCCAGGCTGAGCGGATCCGTGCTGCTGTTCATCGTCGGCACTGCCTCTGGTGTCCGGTATCGGGCTTCCGCCCGCTCGATCCGTGCCCTCGGGCCCGGAAATCAAGAAACGACCTTCGTCCTCCCGGGACGAAAGGTCGTGCCTTCCGCGGTGCCACCCTCATTCGGCGATTGCCGCACTTTGCGTGACCGACGGGCTCCATTCGAGATGCCGATCGGCGCTGCCCTGTATCGCTGGCGCTGTGCGCCGGAGCCTACTTGGGTCAAGGGCGGCCTGGCCGCCGATTTCGCCGTTCGGTCCGGAGGCTCCCGGGTCCATTCCCTGTCGATGTCGCTCCGGTTTGCACCAGCCACCGGATCTCTCTGCCGACACTCGACGGGTACTCGTCCCGATCTCTGCCCGTATTCGATTAGGCGCGGAGTCTAGGCGGAGCCCGGCGCGAGCGTCAAGGGGCTCCCGCCCAGGAAGGCCACCTGGACCTGGACTAGTGCTTGACGGAGGCCGATGCCTGCGATTGGGCCGACGCAGCGAGCATCTGGTTGAGCTGCTCGGCCAGGACCCGCGACAGTTCCCGACTGATCCGGATCCGACCAACCACGACGTTGGGGTCCTGGTGCGGGCCAGCCTCCCCGGTCGGATCGCTGCGCTGGAGCGTGACCGTCACGCCAAAGGGACCGGCCGTCAGCGAGAAGCCGTCGGCGTACAGATCGGGGTAGTCGGACATCTTGAACCTCACGCGTAGTTTCGGAACGATCGTCCTTCACCTTACCGGCTGCAGCGCGGATCGTCAGATCGCGCAGATCGTCGAAGGTGCATGGCGTCACGGTATCGTGTCCGAGTTCAGGTTGAGCAGGAGGATCCGGTGACCGAGAATCGGGCGCGCAACTCTCCCGACAACGCCCCGGCCATCGTCGTGGTCGGAAGCATGAACACGGACCTCGTCACCTACGTGGACCGTGCTCCGGGTCCCGGCGAAACCGTCATCGGCACCGGGTTCCGATCCGGGTTCGGTGGAAAGGGCGCCAATCAGGCCGTCATGGCGCGGCTCCTCGGGGCGGATGTGGCCTTCATTGGTGCGCTTGGAGCGGACCCCTACGCGGCGCAGACCCTCGAAAACTTCGCTCGCTTCGGCATCGACGCGTCGGGTGTCATGCGGGTGGGCGGACCGAGTGGTGTGGCCCCGATCTGGGTCGAGGCTGACGGGACGAACCGGATCATCGTCGTACCAGGGGCGAACAGTCTCATCACGATGGAGCATGCCCTCGCGGCCGTCGTGGCGCTCGATCGCATCGACGCCTGCATCGGCCAGCTCGAGATTCCTCAGGCGGTGACGGCAGCGGCGTTCCGCGCAGCCCGGGACCGTGGCGCCACGACGGTCCTGAACCCGGCACCGGCGGCACCGATCGAGCCGGACCTGCTGGCGGAAACGGACTGGCTCGTCCCCAACGAGATCGAGTTCGAATTCCTGGGCGAGGACGCCGGTGGGGTGACCGATGCCGGGTTGGTTGCCTTTGCGGCCAGGACCGGGACGCGGCTCGTCGTCACGCTCGGGGCACAGGGCGCGGCGCTCGTCAGCAGCGACGGTTCGGTCACCCGGATCCCGGCCTATACGGTCGCGGTGGTCGACACCACCGGGGCGGGTGATGCCTTCGTGGGGGGATTCTCGGTCGGCCTGGGACTCGGACTCACGGATCTCGATGCCGTCCGGCTGGGGATGGGCTGCGCATCGGCGAGCGTTACCCTTCCGGGCACGCAGGCCTCATTCCCACGTGTGGAGGAGGCGGCCGGCATCATCGGCAAGTTCCTCCGGCCGTAGGGCCGGGTCAGTCCTCGACGACCTCGTAGCCGACCGCGGACGGGATGTAGAAGTACTCGTGTGTAAAGCACCAGCGCCAGTCCTCGCCCGGGACGGCCGACTGGATCATGGGGTGTCCGTCGGCCCGGAAATGCGCCGTGGCGTGCTGGTTGGGGCTGTTGTCACAGCAGAGCGTGCCACCGCAATTGAGGCACTGGCGGAGATGGACCCAGGTCGAACCCATGTCCACACAGGTCTGACAGACGTCCCTTGGTGGACCGACCTCGGTGGTCGCCGTGAAGTCCTCGCAGGGCTGGATCATCGGGTTGTGCCTCCGGGACTCGTGGATGCAGGGAAACATGCGGATGGCGCTGGCGGAGAGGGTGGGATTCGAACCCACGGGGCTTTCACCCGCCTGTTTTCAAGACAGGACCGTTAGACCACTCCGGCACCTCTCCGCCGCCGAGGATAGCGTGGACCGCGATCGGGCGGAGCGGGAGCCTCACGCGGGGCGGGGGTCGGCCTCGGGCGCCGCGACCCGTTCGATACCCATGTACGGCCGGAGCGGCGCCGGAACGTCCATCGAGCCATCGGCGTGCTGGTAGGTCTCGATGACGGCGGCCACGATCCGGGCCAGGGCCAGACCTGACCCGTTCAGCGTGTGGACGAGCTCGGGCTTCGCGCCCGGCTCCGGTCGGTAGCGAACGGCCATGCGGCGAGCCTGGAAATCCTTGAAGTTGGAGCATGAGCTGACCTCGAGCCAGCGCTCGACGCCGGGTGACCAGACCTCCACGTCGTACTTGCGAGCCTGGGTGAAACCCATGTCGCCGGTCGCCATGAGGAGGACGCGGTAGGCCAGCCCAAGGCGCTTGAGCAGGTCCTCGGCAAGACCGGTCATCCACTCGAGGGCCTCGGCGGACGCCTCGGGCTTCTCGAACAGGACCATCTCGACCTTGTCGAACTGGTGGACCCGCAGGATGCCGCGGGTGTCCTTGCCCGCGGCCCCAGCCTCGCGCCGGAAACAGGGTGAATAGGCGGCGTACCGAATCGGCAGCTCCGATGCCTCGAAGATCTCGTCCCGATGGAGGTTCGTCACCGGGACCTCGGCCGTCGGGACCAGGTACAGGTCGTCACGCGTGACGACGTACATCTGGTCCTCCTTGTCCGGGATCTGGCCCGTGCCGCGAACTGACGCCTGGTTGACCACCGCCGGCGGCCAGATCTCGGTGAACCCATTCTCGCGAGTGTGAACGTCCAGGAACCACATGATCAGGGCGCGCTGGAGCGCCGAGCCGGCGCCCTTGTAGACGGGAAACCCGGAGCCGGCGATCTTGGCGCCACGGGCCAGGTCGATCATTCCGAGACGTTCGGCGATCTCCCAGTGCGG
>JBBQMH010000102.1:0-6118 GCA_038328755.1 Candidatus Limnocylindrales bacterium | reverse complement strand
TCGCGAGCGCCTCCATATCGCGGCCGGCGAGTCCGCCGTACGTATGGAGCCCCTCGTAGACCACGACCAGGTTGCGCAACTCCTCGAAGAGGGCGTCATCGTTGACGGCCAGCCAGCCGCCGATATTGACGAGGTTGTCCTTCTTGGCCGACATCCATGCACCGTCGGTGAAGCTGCAGAACTCGAGCAGGATCTCGGCGATGGATCGGTCCGCGTAGCCAGCCTCGCGCTCCTGGATGAACAGGGCGTTCTCGACCATCCGCGTGGCATCGAGCAGGAGCTTGATCCCGTGGCGATCGCACAGTTCACGCAGCGCCCGGACGTTCGCCATCGAGACCGGCTGGCCGCCGGCCATGTTGACCGTGCCGGCGAGGCTGACATACGGGATCCGCTCGGCGCCGACCTCGTCAATGAGCGCCTGGAGCTTGGCCAGGTCGATGTCGCCCTTGAACGGGTGCAGCGCAGCCGCGTCGTGGGCGATGTCGACGATCACATCGTGGAACGTGGCGCCGGCCAGCTCCTGGTGGAGCCGCGTCGTCGTGAAGTACATGTTGCCGGGGATGTGGTCACCGGCCTTGATGAGCGTCTGGCTGATGAGGTGCTCGGCGCCGCGGCCCTGGTGCGTGGGCACCATGTGCCGGTAGCCGTAGTAGCGCTGGACCGCCTCTTCGAGGTGGTAGAAGTTGCGGCTCCCGGCATAGGCCTCGTCGCCGAGCATCATCCCGGCCCATTGCCGATCGCTCATGGCCGAGGTGCCCGAGTCCGTGAGCAGATCGATGTAGACGTCGTCCGACTTGAGCAGGAACGTGTTGTAGCCCGCTTCGAGGAGTGCCGCCTGGCGCTCCTCGCGAGTGGTCACGCGGAGCGGTTCGACCATCTTGATCTTCCAGGGTTCAGCCCAGCTGCGCCGGCCGTGCTGCTGCCCCATCGTGTGGAGCGATTCGTCGTTCATGGTTCCTCCGGTCACGGAGCGTCACCGCGGGGATACGCGGACACGCGAGTCGTGGGCGGAGGACGCGTGGCCTCTGTGGGCCAGCCACCCGAAAAAGTGCCCTAACGCTACTCCTGATCGGCGCCGAAGATGCGGGCGATCTCGTAGTCGGCGGTTTCCTCGAGCTGGTCGTAGCGGCACTCGGCGGGGGGTTTGTCCGGGCGCCAGCGCTTGAAGGTCGTCGCGTGGCGGAAGCGCGATCCCTGGAGATGGTCGTAGCCCACCTCCACGACGCGCTCGGTGCGAAGTGGCTCCCAGGACAGGTCCTTGCCCCGATTCCAGCGCGAGGTGGCACCGGGCAGCCGCTGGCCCGAGGCATCGGCGTCGCCGGCAACCGCCCATTGGGCCCACTCGCGCCAAGGATGACCCTCGAGTGCGCGCTCACGGAGCGGGGCCAGCTCCTCGACCAGCGCGGCCCGCCGATCCCAGGTGAACGAGCTCGTGATCCCGACGTGATGGAGGGTGCCGTCGTCATCGAACAACCCGAGCAGCAGGGACCCGACGTGCGTTCCGGGGCCGTTCTTGTGCCAGCGGAAGCCAGCGACCACGCAATCGGCCGTTCGCTGGTGCTTGATCTTGAGCATCGCGCGCTTGCCCGGCTGGTACGGCGCGTCAAGGCGCTTGGCCACGACGCCGTCGAGCCCCGCGCCCTCGAATCGGGTGAACCAGTCGGCGGCGAGCGCCCGGTCACGCGTCGCCGGGGTCAGATGGACCGGTGGTGTCGCGGACCGAAGGACCTTCTCGAGCCGCTCGCGGCGCTCGCCCTGCGGCACGGCCAGCAGATTCTCGTCCCCGAGAGCCAGCAGGTCCCAGGCCACGAACGAGGCGGGTGACTCCTCGGCCAGCATCTTCACGCGGGACGCGGCTGGATGGATCCGGAGCAGGAGCGCCTCGAAGTCGAGCGACCCGCCGCGCGAGATCACGACCTCACCGTCGACCACGCAGCGCTCAGGCAGCGCGGCTCGGAGGGGCGCCGCGAGTTCGGGAAAATAGCGGTCGAGTGGCTTGAGATCGCGCGACTGGATCAGGACATCGTCGCCATCGCGGAAGACCATTGCGCGAAACCCGTCCCACTTCGGCTCGAACAGCCAGCCGTCACCATCGGGCAGGCCATCGGAGGCCTTGGCGAGCATCGGCTCCACGGGCGGCGGAACGGGAAGTCGGTCGAGGGGCACGATCCGAGTGTAGGACGCGGGGAACTGGGGCGCGGGCGCAGGATCCCGTGCCCCGGTCGGCTATCCAGTTCAGCGGGCGACGACGACCGTCGCCTTTGAATGCGTCACGACATGCTCCGACACGCTCCCCTGGAGCATGCGGCCCATCACGTTGAGCCCGCGCGAGCCAATCACCACCGTATCGAACGAACCTTCGTCGGCGATGCGCTCGATCGTGGCAGCCGGCTCGCCGGTCGGTTCAATCAACTCGGCTTCGATGCCCTTTCCCCGGAGGAAGTCCCGGGCTTCGAGCAGTTCCTGGGCATGGACGCTGACGTCGTCCCACGGATCGATCGGAGCGCGGCCCGGATGGACCGGGACCACGCTCACCACGGCGATCGTGGCGGCGGTCAGATTCGCAAGCTGAGCAGCGGTTTCGAGAGCGTGCATCGCGGGCTCGCCCCCATCGTAGGCAACAAGGATCTTCTTCATGACGGAACTCCTTTCCAACTCGCCAAGCGTGCGGTGACGGTGTTTGGGCTACAGCGGCCGTGTGAACCGACCTGATGGGCCGAATCGCCCCAACCGGGCGCGTACCATGCGGCCAGATGGCAGAGGATCAGGGCGCCCGGTACGACCGCATCGCCGAGAGCTACGCACACCACTGGGCGCCGGTCATCCGGCCGGCTGCCCTGCACCTGCTCGATGTGCTCCAGCCGATGCTGCCGGAAGCGACCCCCCACGTCCTCGATGTCGGGACCGGAACCGGGACACTGGCCCTCGGCGCACTCACCCGCTGGCCCGATATCCGCGTGACCGGGATCGACGCATCGTCCGAGATGACCCAGTGGGCCGGCCGGGAGGCATCGAGCCAACTGCCCGCCACGACGCGCGGTCAGTTCGCGACGGCGACCGCATTCGCCGATCGTCTGCCCTTCGACGATGGCGTGTTCGACCTGGGCATGTCGTCCTTCGTCCTGCAACTCGTGCCGAACCGGGCGGCGGCACTGCGGGAGATTCGGCGAGTCCTTCGGGCGGGCGCGCCGTTCGGGTTCGTGACCTGGCTGCGCGGAGATGGCGCCGTCGATCCGCCCGACCGCATTCTCGACGAGGTCCTCGACGAGTTCGGGTTCGATCCGCCTGACGATGACGGCCGATCAGGGGACCCGGCCAGCGTTCGAGCTGCGGCCGACGGGCTGCGGCGGGCCGGGTTCCACGGCGTGACCGCACGGGGCGACGTCCTGGCGCATCAGTGGAGCGTCCGCGGCTACGCCGACTTCATCGAGCACTTCTCGGAGGAATCGCTGTTCGACGACCTCGTCGAACGAGAGCGGCGGGCACTCCGCCGACGCCTCGTCGCCCGATTGGGCGAACTGCGACCGGACGAACTCCGGATGCGGCTGCCCGTCGTCTACGTGACGGGCCGCGCAGCCGGCTGAGCGCTGATCCTGACGATCCAGCCCCGAAGGGACGGCGGGTCAGTCGTCCGTTGACGCGCCGCCCGAGTCGCCTGAGTCGCTCGCAGAAGCGGCGGCATCCGCGGCCGCTTCGGCTTCGCCCTCGAGCACCTCGCTGACGGTCTCGACGACTTCCTCGACCCGTGGCGGGGCGACCCGCGCGACGATCTCGTCCAGATCCGTGAGGAGCGTGATATCGGCTGGGATCGTCACGTCGCGAAGGTGGACGACGTCGTCGAAGCTGGTGAGCCCGGTGATGTCGTACGGCAGGGACTGGGGCAGGTGATCCGGCAACGCCTTCACGCGGACATGCGAAATCGGATGCAGCAGCGTCCCGCCGTGGAGCCTGACCGCCTCGGAGTCGCCCGTCGCGACCAGGGGTACGTCCACGGTCATCTCCTCGGTCATGCGGACGAGGAAGAGATCGGCGTGAATCGGCTTCTGGGTCCGGACGCTGACCTGTACACCGTGAACCAGGACCGGGCTCGGCTTCTTGCCGTCGATCGACAGGTTCACCAGGGTGTTCGCGCTCGTCCTGCGCCGCAGGAGCTCGAAGGCGTGGGCGTCAAGGCTGACGTTCGTCGAGTCGACGCCGTTGCCAAATACGACCGCTGGCAGCTGGCCGCTGCTGCGGAGTTGGCTGACGGCCTTGCCGGTGACTTCGCGGTGCGTCGCCGCGAGCGTTGGTCGAGTTGTGGACATGGAAGGGCGATACCTCAGGTGGTGGATGCGAAAAGGTACCACGAGCCGCGTATCGAGGGCTGAAACGGGAGCCGGTGTAGGATCGCGGCCATGTCTGGAACCATCCTGATCGTTGAAGACGAGCACGCCGTCGCGCGGGGCATCGAGTACGCCCTACAGCAGGACGGCTACACGGTGATCCTCGCCCGCTCCGGCGAGGAGGGCCTGGAGGTGGCCGTCAACCAGGCGCCCGACCTCGTGATCCTGGATGTTCGGCTGCCGGGAATTGACGGATTCGAGGTTCTGCGACGGCTGCGTTCGGCCGGTTCGCGTGCCCCGGTGCTCATGCTCACGGCTCGCGACGATGAGGTGGACAAGGTCATCGGGTTGGAACTCGGTGCGGACGACTACATGACCAAGCCATTCGGGCTCCGCGAACTCCTGAGTCGGGTCCGGGCGCTCCTCCGTCGGGCCTATGGAGATCTCGCGGACGCGGTCGGCGGCCGGGTCATCCGGCACGAGGACCTGATCATCGATCTCGAGCGACGACGGGTCTCACGCGGCGATCGACGGATCAGCCTGACCCCGACCGAATTCGAGATCCTCCGCCACCTCGCCAGCCGGCCGGGCCGCGTCTACACCCGGGGCGAGCTCCTGGAGCTGCTTCGCGACTACGAGGCCCTGGACCAGGACGAGAAGACGATCAACGTCCATATCAGCCACCTGCGGGAAAAGATCGAGGACGATCCCGCTCATCCAGTCTTCGTCCAGACCATCCGCGGCGTCGGCTACGCCTTTGCCGAGCGCTGACATGCCGACGGCGGCTCGGACCGCGGCCACACCAAATGCGGCACGACGGCTGCTCCGCCGCCTGGAGCCGAAGACCTTCCAGGGGCGCCTGACTCTCGCCTTCGTCGCGATCCTGGCGCTGACCCTCAGCCTGGTGACGGTCGGCGTCGTGAACCGCCTGGGCGACTACTTCGAGCAGCAGCAGCGAGAAGACCTCACGGCTCGGTCGCTGGGCGTTGCCCAGTACGTCGCCCTGATCGCCGAGACGGCGAGCAGCGTTCGACCGGTCATCGGAGCGGACCACGTGGTTGACCCTGGCGTCATCGTGCAGCTGAGTCGGAGCTCACAGCAACGGATCCTGGCCGACCGACTGGCCAAGGCCGACGTCAGGGTCCGCCTCGGCACCATCGTCGACCAGGCCTTCACGCCGGCATCGAATGGCGAATTCGCCGCGCTTCTCGAGGCTGGAGCCCCCGTCGGCCAGACCCGCGAGCCGATCACGAGCGACACGATCTACTACACCGTGAGCGGCACGTTCATCCCGTATGTCGTCGAGGTCACACTCTCGAACCCGTATACCTACCGTGCAACTGCGCTGGCCACGATGACCGGTCTGCTGGCCGTCATCGCGCTGCTCGCACTGGTGGTCTCGATCTCGCTCGGGGCCGCCATCTCGCGCCGGATCACGGTGCCCCTGCGCCGTCTGACCGATGCGAGTCGGGGCCTCGCCGAGGGCGACCTCGCCCGGCGCGTTCCCGACGACCCTGAGCAGTGGGCATCCCGGGAGCTGATGGACCTGGCCGTCCAGTTCAACACGATGGCCGATCAGGTCCAGGAGAGCTTCGAGATCAGCCGCCGCGACCGCGACCGCAGCCGGGACTTCCTGGCCGACGTGTCGCACGAGCTGCGCACGCCCCTCACGTCGATCCGCGGGTTCTCGCAGGCGATGACCGACGGCGCGCTGCGCACGCCCGCGGAGTATGCCGAGGCCGGGCAGGTGATCCACGAGGAGGCCGAGCGCATGTCGCGCCTGGTGGAAAGCCTGC
>JBBQMH010000101.1:0-6167 GCA_038328755.1 Candidatus Limnocylindrales bacterium | reverse complement strand
GCCATGGTTCGTCCGTCCTCGCCGCTGCTGGGTTCGGTTTCCGTCGATTGGCCCCACCCGGGAGGCGATATCCGCTTGTCGGCCGCACCGGTCGCGCCCGTCCCTGGGCCACGGGCCTGGGGTGCCGGAGCGCTGACCGCTGCTCGGTGGTGGCTACGGCGGTTCGTTCTTGCGTTGTGGTTACGTGGGGTTCGATGGAACGGGTGCTGGTCGCATAGTGGTTGTCCGTGGTGCGTCCTGGCAGTCGGCCGGTCGTACCGGTCGACCGATCCTGTCGTACTAGTCGCCGATGGAGGCGGAAGCCACGAAGTCGCGGATCGACGCTCCGTCGTACGATCGCGCCGTGCAGGACGAGACGACCCGGGCCCCAGCCGTTCCAGCCGCGACCTTCGATGGCCGTCCTGGCCTGCTCGACACGCGCGGCCGCGCGCTCCGCGATCTCCGGATTTCGGTTACTGACCGGTGTAACTTTCGGTGCACGTACTGCATGCCGGCGGAGGTCTTCGGCCGGGATTACGCGTTCCTGCCGCATTCTGAAGTCCTGACATACGAGGAGATTTGGCGCCTCGCCGGTCTGGCGGTCGGACTGGGCGTCCAGAAGCTCCGGATCACGGGTGGCGAGCCGCTGATCCGGCGCGCCCTGCCGGACCTGATCGGCATGCTGGCAGAGCTGCGAACGCCTGACGGCGAGCCGGTCGATCTGACCCTGACGACGAATGGCTCCGCGCTTCGAGCCCTGGCCGCCGCCCTCGCCGCAGCCGGCCTGCAGCGCATCACGATTTCCCTGGACTCCCTCGACGACGCCACATTCCGACGGATGAACGGCGTCGACTTTCCCGTTCAGCGGGTACTGGACGGAATCGACGCGGCCCGGGCCGCGGGGCTCGACCCGATCAAGATCAACATGGTCGTCAAGCGTGGTGAGAACGAGGACAGCATCGTGCCAATGTCTCGATGGGCCAGGGACGAGGGGCTGATCCTCCGCTTCATCGAGTTCATGGATGTCGGGACCACCAACGGCTGGCGCCTCGATGACGTCGTCTCGGCGGCCGAGATCGTGGCCCGTATCGATGCCGCGCTGCCGCTCGAACCGGCTCCGGCCGGATATCGCGGCGAAGTCGCCGGCCGGTGGGCGTATCGCGATGGCTCCGGCGAGATCGGCGTCATCGCCTCGGTGACGCAGCCGTTCTGCGGCGACTGCACGCGCGCTCGTCTATCGGCCGAAGGGAAGCTCTACACGTGCCTCTTCAGTGCCCACGGCACGGACCTGCGCGGACCGCTTCGAAGCGGGGCAACCGACAGCGACCTGCGAGGCGTCCTGGAGGCGGTGTGGGCCGCTCGAACGGATCGCTACTCGGAGCTCCGGACCAGCGCGACCAGCCGACTTCCGCGAATCGAGATGTTCGCCGTCGGGGGCTGAGGCGCCGCCCAGCCGGCGAGGTCGTCGCGATCGATGCGCACTGGCTGCGCACCCGGCTCATCGTCGGCCGCGAACCCGGCGCGCGTCGGCCGCGCACCCGGCGCGCGTCGGCCGCGTGCGGTTATCCACCGCCGGTCCACATCGCCCGCGATTCTCGTGGACACGAATCGCGGGCGGTCGCCTGAATTGGTGGATAACCGCGTTGCCGCGGGATCACCGCTCTCGTAGAGTCGGTCTTGCCCGAAGGGGCCGTCAGGGGACGAGGAAACCGAGATCACATCAAGGGGACCCTGTTCCGGACCGGTCGCTTCGGGCACTTCTGTACCCGGCCGCCGGACCTTCGTGTCCGGCCCGTGGGCACGGACCTGGGTGTCCGGCCCGTGGGTACGGACCTGGGTGTCCGGCCCGTGGTGGTTGCTCGACGGGACGCGAGGCATCCCGGTGTCCGTACTTCCGTCGAGCGGTGGAGGCTCGCGGGTCCCCACCGTCGCCCCTGGACGAATACCTGGAGGCCCGCGCGGGCCCGGAGCGGAATGATCGATACCACGGCCGTCATCACCCCAGCCGACCAGCCAGCCCGCCTCGACGCGCTCGAGGCGGCTGTCCGTGCCCACTCGTCGATTGTGCCCATCGCCGGGATCGTCCTGGGGTCCGGCCTCGGCAGCCTGGCGGACGATCTCCAGGACGCCGTTGCGATTCCGTTCGCGGAGCTACCGGGCTGGCCGGCGGCGACGGCGCCCGGTCATGCCGGGCGACTGCTCCTGGGTAACCTCGGCGGCAGGCCAGTGGTGATGCTGCAGGGCCGATTCCACCTGTACGAAGGCAACCACCCGGGACTCGTGATCGAGCCGGTCCTGCTGTTCGGCCGTCTGGGGGCCCGATCGGTCATCCTCACGAACGCGGCCGGGGGTCTGGATCCGACGTTCGGCCCCGGCACGCTGATGGCCATCTCGGATCACATCAACCTGACCGGCCTGAACCCGCTGATCGGTCCGAACGCCGAGGCGATCGGACCGCGGTTTCAGGACCTGACCGACGCCTGGAGCCCGATGTTGCGGAAGCGCTTACACGCAGCCGCGCGGGCCGAGAACGTGGACCTGGCGGACGGCATCTACGTCGGCCTGACCGGCCCGAACTACGAAACCCCGGCCGAGGTCCGAATGCTCGCGGCGCTCGGGGGCCACGCGGTCGGCATGTCCACGGTTCTCGAGTGCATCGCCGCCCGATGGGCCGGCCTGGACGTGGTCGGCGTGTCCCTCGTCACGAATGCCGGCGCGGGCTATAGCGGCCAGCCGCTCACGCACGAGGAGGTCCTCGCGGCGGGCCTGGAAGCCGGACCTCGCCTGGCCCGCGTGATCAGGCGGTTCGTCACCGAGCTCGAGTAGTCCGCCGCGCACGCCCCGCCAGTGCGGGTTGGCGCCGGGCGTCAAATGGTCTGACAGTCCGGATTTCGGACACGAGATGTCACGATCGGGACTGTGGGTCCGATTCTGTGCTGGATCGTGCCGCCAGCCGACCTGAAAACGACGGAATCCGGACCCACAGTCCTGATCTGGCATTTCGCTGCCGTAAAACGGACTGGCAGACCGTTCCGTGCGGCCGGCCCCGCTCGTGGCCGTGTGGCCGGCTCCGCTCGCGGACGGTCGGCCCCGCTCGTGGCCAAGATGCCAGCCCCGCTCGTCCAGCCGGCCTCGTTCGTGGCCAAGAAGCAGGCCCCGCCCACTGCCCCGTCGGCCGCCCCAGCTCAGTCAGGCGTCGGTCCTGCGGCGGGGAGCCTCGGCAAGGGCGCGATCCTCGGCAGGATCCAGCCCGGGCGACGCACAGACGTAGTAGCGGAGCGGCGTTCGGCCCGTGTTCTCGACGCGGTGGGGCTGGCCCTCCTCGACCCGGATGCCCTTGAGTGGCTCGAGGGTCTCGGTCTCAGACCCGACCGTCACGACGCCTCGCCCCTCGAAGACGACGATCGCGTGCTCGGCGCCCGGATGTCGATGCCAGGCGTCGATGGCACCGGGCGCGACCTCGATCTCGCTGACCGTGAACGCGGCTGAACCGAAGTCGCCAGGGCGGGCGATGAGGCGCCGACGGAACCCCGGGCTCTCGACGACCGTGGCATCGGCGGCGCGCCGGACCGGTTCGTCCGGCGAGTCCCAGCGACGCAACATCGTGCTGACGCGACGAGGATCGGGATCGGTCGATGCCAGCAGGGCCAGGGCGTCGATCCCGGACTCGTTGCGGATTCGGTGATACTCGGCCGGCGCCTCGTAGAGAACATCGCCGATCCCAACCAGGGTGCGGCGCTCGAGGGCCTCCCCATGCTCGAAGACGAGTTCGCCGCCGGCCACGAAGACGATGGTCTCCACGCCGTGGCGATGGGGTCCGATCTCGACACCGGGGCCGATCCGGTCGAACTGGAGCCGGATCCTCACGACTGGACTGGCAGCTCGCGCCCCGCCGCTCGCGCGGCTTTGGCCTTGTCTGCCCAGGCTTCGAGCACGCGATCCTTGTGTGGCCGGATGGGGCAGTGCCCGTCCCGGTTGCCCATCTCGTCGCAGTAGCCGAGGGGTACGCACTTGGGGGCGAGGAACGATCCGAGGAACGGGCTGACGCTGAAGATCTCGTGGCGAATCAGCTGGAAGAGGCGACGGATCTCCCACTGGGCCATTGTGCACAGGCGAAGCCCGGACATGTGGATCAGTGCTCGCAGGTTCGTCGTCATGACGAGGTTTGTGCGCGTGCCATTGGGGAATATAAACCGGGCGTCCTCCCCGGGGATCCCCGCCGCGACCAGTTGCCCATACAGCTCCATCGACGTCTCGACCTGGTCCTCGTACCGTTCCCGGAGTTCGGGCGCGGTGCCGGCGATGGAGTGGGGGAGCATGGCGGCGGCGTCCTTGTAGGTCACGTAGCGCTGGCTCTGCTGGTCAAAGGCAACGCCTGCTCGATGGCGCACCAGCTGGTGCGACAACGTCCGGGACACGCCGGTGATCCCGAAGGTGAAGACGATGTGCTCGATCGTGCTGCCGTGGCCCGACTCGATCACGCCGTTGATGAGGCGCTGCATCTTGGCGGTCTCGACCTCGCCCTCGGTCGCGCGCCGGAAGATCTCCTCGGGCGGGAGCTCGGAGTAGCACGTCCGGCAGGCCGTGTAGATGAGCGGGACGTAGTACCGCTCCACGATCTCGCGGTCAGGGAAAAGCAGCGTCGCCTTCATCCCGAGATCGGTCCGGCCGGGGTTCTTCGGGATGCCCGTTTTCTCCCGGGGAGACGCGTCAGGAGTCATGGGCGGAGTCTAGTCCGTCGGGGTGAGGGGCGCCGATCGCTCGACGATCGTCGTGTCGAGCGGCTCAGCATCCTTGAACCAGCGCCAGTACAGCCATGTCGCGACGGAGTACAGAACGATGATCGTCGCGAAGTTGACGGTGTACCCGGCATCGAAACCGAGCGCGGCATGAACGACCGAGTAGTAGAACCCCGCGATGACCCAGCCGATCGACCACATCAGCGACATCGCCGCCGCGAGCGTTGCGCGCTCCTGCGGGCTGACCCGGTCCATCGCGAAGGCACTGAAGATGGGGTTGCCGGCGTTCATCAGCGAATTCCGGACCGCCATCGCGGCGATGACCGTCCAGAGCACCGGGCTGAATCCGAGCACGATCAGGAACGGGATGCTCGCCCCCTGGACGAGGACGATCGACCGCACGCGCCCCACGCGCCGGGCGAGCGTCGGCTGGAACAGGATGGCCACCATCGTCCCGAGGCTTGTAATGGCGAAGACGCCGTTCAGAGCGGCGAGGTCCAGGCCGAACTTCTGCTGGACGAACAGGTTGAGGAACGGGATCACCTGACCGGCGCCGATCGGGATGAGGAGGCCGGGCAGCAACAGGCGGAAGAAGGTCCGCCAATCGATGATCGTCAGGCCCAGTCGGCCGAGCGACCAACCGCGATGTCGGGGCCGCGGGAAGGCTGCCGGTTCCCCGGTCGCCAGTAACTGTCGCTTGCGGACTACCGAGGGCCGGTCATCGCGAAGCCTGAGGACCACGAGGAGGCCCGCGACCAGGAGCCCGACCATGAAGACGAGGATGATCCGGTACGTGTCAGGCCCATCCGGCACATACCCGAGGCCGTCGGCCAGTGACCGAGCGATGAGGCCCCCGAGAACAGCCGCAATTACACTGGTGGCGCTGGTGATCGCGAACTGCAGGGCGAACAGCTCGTTGCGGTTCGAGGGGCTGGAGTGCTCGGACATGTACGGCACGGAAACGACCTGGACCGTCTGCGTTCCGGCGCCATATACGGCCACGAGGATGAGGATTGCGACCGGGTTCGCCGTAGCGACCAGCCCGGCCACGGCGACGAGGCTGGCGCCGACGCCGGCTACCATCACGAGCCTCCGGCCGATCCTGTCCGACCAGGACGAGGCCGGGAATGCGGCCAATGCCGCGGCGATCGAACCGACCGTCGCGATGATCCCGATCCGCGATGCATCGAACCCGAGCGACGCCAGGTACAGGTTGAAGTCGATCCACCACAGGCTCGTTGCCGCCCCGCCGATGAGGGTGACGAGCAGGAAGCGCCGGGCGTCGGGCTCGAACCCCCGGTATCGCCCGGTAAGCCTGGCCACCCGACGAGCGTCGGGACCGGGACGGCTCACGGGTGAATGGCGTCCTCGAGTACGTCCTCGAGGTCGTCGAGGTAGCCGGACCAGTAGGCCTCGTGGTCGTCCCGGATCGCCTCGTCCGCACCGGCC
>JBBQMH010000100.1:0-6170 GCA_038328755.1 Candidatus Limnocylindrales bacterium | reverse complement strand
CTCGCCCTGCCGATCGCGCTCGTCGTCGGGCCTCGGGGGTTGGGCGCCGAGATCACGGGCGGCAGCGCTGGCGGCATCCAGGCCGCGCCGTCCCTTGTCGACCTCGAGGCGGCGGTCGCTCGGGATCCGAGCGATGCGGCCGCACTGGTCGCGCTCGGCGATGGGTATCTGGCCACCAACCGCTCCGGCGATGCGATCGCCGTCTACGAGCGGGCGCTGAAGGCTGAACCAGGTAATGTCCCCGCGTCGATCGCCCTCGGCGAGATCCTCCTCACCGCCGGTAGGCCCGACCAAGCGCAGGCGCTGTTCGACCGCGTCCTCGGCAGCACGCCCGACCAACCTGACGCGTTGCTCTACCGCGCCCTGACCCGCTACCAGCTTGGCGCACCTGCAGGACTTGTTCGAGTCGATGCGCTTCGATTCCTCGCGGTGGCAGGTAATGATCCCCGTCGCGCCATCGCCGAACGGCTTCTCGACACGGCATCGCCGGCACCAAGCAGCTGATCTCAGGGGGCGAACACCGTGATGGTCCCGGTCATCGTCGGATGGACGTCGCACGCGAACCGATACGACCCCGCATCTAGAGGGCCCAGCAGAAAGGTCTTCGTCTGGATCCCGGCGAACGTGTCACCTCGAAAGAGAGGGTCGCCTCCGGCGACCGGATAGATCGCCACGTTGTGCAGGATGCCTGGATCGCGGTTCTCGAACGTGAGCGCCACGAGCGAGCCGGCGGGGAACCGCAAAGCAGATCGGTCGAACCCGAGGTTCTCGGCCGCTACTGCGAACGTGGCGGTCGGGGAACCGCTGGCGATGCCGACCGGCTCCCCGACGCCGCACCCAAGGACGACGACGCTGGTGAGGACCAGCGTCACGGCGTGACCGATCTGGCGTCGTCTCCTCATAGCGTGACGATCACGCCGACCTGCTGACGCTTCGGTGGTCTGTGATAGGGATCATGGACTGCGGCCGCGGCGTGAAGGCCGATCGCGGCGGGGTCGGAATGCCGCAGTCCTTCACACCACTTGAAGTGTAGTAGCACGGTCAGAGGTCGACGCGCCGACTTCAGGGCCCGGAGGGCACGTAGTGCATGAAGCCGACGTCGGGACCCACGCAGGTCAGCCGGGCGCGTCAGTGCGGGCGTGCGGCAGGGCGCGAATGAGGGGAGCCTTTCCGAGAGCCGTTCGGGGGATCGCATCGACACACTCGACGCGAACCCGAATGCCGCCGACACCGGCCCGCTCGACCGCACGCTTCACGTCGTTCGCCACGTCGGCGTCCACGCATCAGCGCTCGGACCGGCCAGCAGGATCCGGAGGCAATCGAGCTCCTCGACCACTTGCCAAGCTGTCACTGGGACCGCTTCGAGGACGTTGTGGAAAACGTTGGGATGGATGGCAACGCCATGGATACGGAGGAGGTCCTCCTCGCGCCCTTCGATCGCGTCGAGCAGCATGAACGGTCGGCCGTCTGGGCAGACATCAGCCGACACACGCACCCGGTCGGTCAGCTCGTAGCGGATGAGCGGCTGCGTCCTCGAGAACAGCACCGTCACGAGGAGCTTCGCGCCGAACTCCCCTGGAGCGGCGGGTCGGTTCTTCTCGTCGACGATCTCTGCGATGACGAGATCTTCATAGCGGTGGAGTCGATGGTATCCACACTCGGAGGCGATGCCGGCCGTCTCGGTCGCGGCGTAGACGTTGAACAGCCCGACCCCGAACGCCGCTCGGATCCGGGCACGCGTTTCGTCGGTCAGAACCTCCGACGCGCTCATGACGGCCTGTGGCGAGATGGCGTGGCGACCGGCAAGTTGCTCGTCGGCGAGGGCCCGCAGGATCGAGGCGTATCCGACCAAGGAGTCGGGCTGAAACGTGGTCAGCGCCGCCGTGGTTCGCTCGAGCGGATCCGAGGCATCGAGCCGAAGTGTCGGGACGAGCGGGCTGGCGAGCGTCGCCCCGACGATCGACGACTGATGAGCCGGGTTCCTCGAGGAGACCACCGCGACTCTCAGTCGGTGCCGGACTCCTGCGGGCACGCCGGCCCAGTCGTTGGCCCGCGCGTAGGAGGCAAGGACCTGCGTCCACTCCGATCGATCGGACAGGAAGACGCCTCGACCCCGGTCGCCCCGCCGGTGGCCGCCACGCGGTAACGACCGCGAAACAGACCCGTCGGGCCAGTAGAACGCAGATGGGATTCGACATCCTCCAGGCGTCCCGCCTGGTCGGTCACGAGTTCGTCGAAGCGCTCCATGAGCATCGCCTTCGAGAGCACAGGCAGCTCCTCGAGGGGCGCGTCGCCGAGACCGCGGTGGAACTCGCGATAGAAGGGCGAGCGCGCGAGGGCGAACGCCCGGAGTTCGGCGAGGCCGGACGCCTGGTGCGCAAGGACCTCCGCGCGTGTCCACCGATCGTGGGACGCGAGCACGGAGCTGCGCGGAGCAGTGAAATGACCGCCCGGAGGTCCATCGGCGATCCTACTCGTTGACCGAGATCGTGGCCATCATGCCTGGCGCGTCGTGCCCGACGGGGACCGTCCGATTCCCCGGTCGAGATTCGTCTCGCGCGACCGCTAGACGATTCCGCCTGGACGCTCGACTCGGTTCATGTCCACTCGCTCGCAGGCGAATGGACATGCTCGCCGTCGCAGCACCCCGCCTCCTGACCCGCGAGATAAGGCTCGGGATCGGCCTCAAACCGGGCGTAGCAGCCTGGGCACTTGAAGCGAAGCGTCCGGCCCAGATAGATGGCGGTTACGCCCTCGCCGGCCGGGATGGCATTACCGCACACGACGCACGTCGCGGCGGGTTGATCGAGCGAGTCAAGAACGATGAGCTCACCGGCTATTGCCATCACGCAGCCTCCACGATGATCCGAACCGGAAGCATGCCCACCTGGCACGTGAACGCATGCTCGCCGGGGTTGTCGGGCATGAACTCGATCGGGACTACGGCCCCGGTCGGCACAGGCGCCGATTTGCCGAAGTCGGCCAGGACGACATGCGCGCATGAGGGGCCTGGGATTCGGCTTGCAGGTGGGTGGCCGTGACCCGTGTCCGTGGCTGTAGCGGCGGGCTGGCGCCTGCCCCTGTCAGTGGCAGCCGTGTGAGTTGTGCTGGTCATGGTCGTCCGTCTCGCTTCTAGTGCCGTCGGTCGCGGCTCGATCGTCGAGCCCTCCCCATCAGAGGCTGATCCGCGGGGCTGAGAGCCCGATGAGCGCTCCCTGAGATCCTCGGCGTCGATTGCCGTTGTGTCTCGACCGGCATCGCGAGCGCTGCCGTGACTCCCGTGATTGCCGTGACCCCCGTGACCGCCCGCATGCATGAGGATCATGCCGCCGAGCAATCCGGCGTACAGCACCGTCGAGAGGGAAAGAACTCCCGCAGCGACCAACGCCGAAGCGATGATCCCGACCGCAAGACCGGGCAGGAGCCAGCCGGGACGAGTGGCTCTCGTGGCTCCACCGCTTCTGGTTCTGGGATCCGGTGGCCCACTCTCACCCTGGGCGGAGGGGCTGTGAACGTGAACTGTCATGATCGACTGACCTCCAACTGGATCGAGCGTGTCGAGATCGGGCGCGCCTGGCGACGCGCAACGAGGAAGAGAACGACCGCAAGGCCTGCGATCCCGAGCCCAAGCAGCTGAGCTGTCTTGAGCCCGAAAGCCACGCTCGGCTCATCTCGCAGGAAGAACAGCCCGAATCGGATGGCCGCCAACCCCAGCAGGTAGGCGGCCGCGACGACACCGTCGCCGAATCGCCCCAGTGCCTCACGCCCGACCCATAGTCCGGCGAAGAGGGCCAGCAGGAGGATCGCCTCGTATGCCTGGGTGGGGTGGAGCGGGACGCCGAGGGGTGCCATCGAGTTCGAGTTGGGATAGATCACGGCCCACGGCAGGCTGGTCGGGATCCCGTAAGAATCTCCCCCGATAAGGCAACCTACGTGCCCGATCGCCTGGCCGATCGCGGCGCCGAGCGCAGCCACATCGAGCGCGATAAGCAACGGCAGTCCACGCCGCCACGAGAAGACGACGAGAGCAATGAGCCCACCGATGAGCCCGCCGTAGAACGAGAGTCCGCCCATCCAGACCATCAGGACGTGGGTCGGGTGTTCGGCCAGCGTGCCGAGCTCGTTCTGGACGACATACAACGCCCGCCCGCCGACCAGCGCAGCGATCCCCACCCACCAGATCCCGTCGATGACGGCCGCGTCCTTGAGCCTGCGTCGATGGGCCTCATGCCTGACGATCCAGACGACCACCGCCACCGCCACGATGAGGACAAGCCCGTACCAACGGATCGGAAGGATCCCGAACAGGGTGACCGCGACCGGATCGACGTCGACGACGAATGGCATGCCAGCTCCTCTAGGTGGAATGCGTCGAGCGTCCGAAGCCCGAGAAGCGGCCGGCCACCACGGCTCGCAGCCGCGTCAGAGCGGACGGGCCGTCTTCGGCGACGAGCTCGATGAGGCCGCGATAGCGGCCCATACCGCAGGTGAAGCGCACCTCGCCGGGCGGTTGCGCCGGGAGATCGATCGTCGTCGTGCCCACCTCGGCGAGATGGCGATCAACCTTCGGTGCCGAGAAAACGACGCGTTCGGAACAGGCGTCATCATCCTGTCGGTGGAAGACGATGCGAAGCGGGAGGTGTGCCTTGGCTCGGATCGAGGCGGGCTGATAGCCGTGATGAACGGTGACGTCAACGACCTGGTACCCGCCCGGCTCGAGCCGGGCCTGGACAGCTTGATCGAGCACGGCTAGGTCGCTCCGCCCAGGATCAGCACGAGCACCACGATGAGCAAGACGAGCGCCCCCGCCGTGAGCGGATTCGCGACCGCCACGGTCATAGCGGACATCGCCCCCATGGTCATCGCGCCGCCTGCGAGCAGCACGTCGCCGACGAGGAAGAGCGCTGCGATCAGCACCAAGGTGACGACGGTGTCGCGCATGCTCACAGTTCAACGCAGCGACCTGAGTGCCTCATGAGCGCCAGCTAGCGTCTGGCTGAGAAGGTGGCCGCGATCAGACTGTGAGCAGGATCGCGAAGCCGAGCACCAGCACGACGATCGCCAGCAGGAGCTTCGTGCCATTGGCGTGGTCGAGGTGCCAACGGTTGACGACCCGGATCAGCCCGGGTCGGCTGGCGAGAACCAGCAGCACGACGAGTGGTGTGATGTACGCCAGGTTGTACAAGGCGAGCCCGCCGAGGCCCGCTGTGACCGTTCCGCTCGCGCCCAGCAGGGCCACGATCCCGAGGTAGACGGCGCCGCTGCATGGAACGGTGCACAGGCCGATCAAGACGCCTCCTCCGAACAGCGCGACCGGCGAGCTCGTGCGGGCCCAAGCCCGCATCCGCCCGTGGAGCGAGTGCGGCGCCTCGAGCTTCCAGGACGCGTCCGGCAGCAGCACATCACGAACCATCCACAGCCCGAGCCCGATCGCGAGGAGAGCGGCGATCCGGCTCGGCAGGTGGTTGCCACCAAAGTTGGTCAACGTCGCGACCGCCGTCATCAGGCCGAGTCCGAGCAGGAAATACGTCACGAGCACGCCGGCGACGAAGAACGAGCCCAGGCCCAGCACCGTCCGGCTGGCCGACCCCGCGTCAGGTCTCCCGGCCGAACCGGCGGTCGCGAGCGACTGCTGCGCCGCCAGGCCGAGCGCGAAGGTCGCGAACAGGATCAGCACCCCGAACGCGCAGGGGTTGAAGCCGTCGAGGAATCCCGCGGTGATGATCGCGGGAACGCTGAGTTCGGTGAGTGCCTGGTGATCGGCCATGCCGCCCGGGGCGACAGCGAGGATCGCCGCTGCCGAGGCGGCGGCGACCACGCCGATGACGAGAAGCAGCAGCCGTGGCCGGGCCACGGGTGTCCGGCCCGTCATCGCGTCCATCAGGCTGTCACTGTGAGCTTGCCCTGCATCGACGGGTTCGCCTTGCCGCCACAGCAGACGTCGCAATACCAGCTGTAGGTACCGGCCGCGGCGGGCGCCGTGAACTCGAACACCTTGCTGCTCTCGGGACCGACCTTCCAGTTGATGCTCAGCGCATCGATGGCGAACTGGTGCCAGCCACCGCCGTCACTGTGCATCGAGGAATCCATGCTGCTGAGCTCGACTTTCACGGCCTGACCAGCCTTGACGGTCAGCGCCGGCGGATCGAACCCGCCCATGCTGGCGTGGA
>JBBQMH010000099.1:0-6258 GCA_038328755.1 Candidatus Limnocylindrales bacterium | reverse complement strand
TCCTGCTTATCCGGTTGCTTCAGCAGACCACAAGATGTAGTGTCGGTTCATGGACGCTCGACCGGACCCATGCCATTGATCCGAACCGTGATTGCGGCCGTCCTGCTCATCGCGGTCGCCGCTGCCTGCTCGCTCCTGCCGGCGGCGTCACCGGTGTCGCCTGCACAGGCTGCCCGTGAGGCGCTGGTCACGGACTACCTCGGTGCGCTCGAGCGCCGCGACGCCGCGGCCATCGAAGCGATGGTCAGCCCCGGCGTCGAGGCGAGCGCGGACATCGCGCAGGTCTTGGAGCGGTATGGGGGTGTCAGGCTGCACGACGTTCGAGCGACCTGGCTCGACGAGTTCGGCGGCATCTTCGTCGTGGCCACGGTCACCGGGACCGGAGATGACGGCGCGGCCTACGAGATCCCGGTGCCGATGGGAAGGAACAACGGCGGCTACTACCTGGGGCTCGGCCAGGCGGCCCCCACGGGCTCGGAGGCGAGCCCCGAGAGCCCAGCCCCGTAGGCCCGGCACATCAGCGCTCGACTCGCGTTGGCTACTCCGCCTGACCCGGCACGGCAGCCACCGGCAGTTCGCCATCGGCTCGTGGAGGCCCGGCCAGGGGCGGGTTCGGGAACCGCACCGACGTGAGGCCCGTCGCCCGTCCGCGCCGTCGCACCGTGCGCTCGGGCGTGAGCGGCGACAGGATCTCGTCACCGGTCGTCGGCGCTTGGACGGCCCCGAGACCGAGCAGCGTGGCGAACCCGGCCATCGGGTAGTAGCGCCGGTTGAAGCGGAATACGAACTCGTCGAGGTAGGCGTCGAGGTGGTCCGCGCCGACGCCGTGGTGCGTGCCCCGGAGCCACGTCTTGAGGTTGGAGGTCACCCGGTCCACGCCCGGGACGGCACTCGGACTGCCGCCCGCCCGCTTCTGCGCTGCCTGCGAGATCGACTGGTGGTCGTAGATCTCCGGCTCGATGCCCGAGTAGCCCTGCCAGGCGTCGCTGATGATGAGCGAGCCGGGTTCTACGTTGCGCTTGATGAAGTCGTAGAGGGTCTCGCTGCCGTCGTCGCGGATGATCTCCAGCCGCAGCCGCCCGAGCGAGTGCTCGCGCCGCTCGACCGCGACGACGACCTCGATGGCCTTGCGGCCCTTGCGCTGCCGACCGCCCTTCAAGCCCGCCTGCTTGCCGCCGATCCAGGTCTCGTCCACCTCGACCGCGCCGGACAACTTGCTTCGGTCTGGGTTCACCATCGCCCGCCGCAGCTTGTGGAGGAGGAGCCACGCCGTCTCAAAGCGCGTCAGGCCGAGTTGCCCTTGGAGTTGGAGCGCCGAGATGCCGGGCTTCAGCGAGGTCATCAGGTAGGCTGCCGTGAACCAGGTCGTGAGGGGCAACTTGCTCCGGTGGAGCACCGTGCTCGCCGTCGCGCTCGTCTGCTTGCGGCACGACCGGCACTGCCAGGTTCGCCGCGTCTCCATCAGGTGGGCGTCATCGCTCCCGCAGGCGGGACAGCGGAAGCCGTCCGGCCAGCGGGTCTCCACGAGATAGCGGAGGCACGCCGCGTCCTCGGGGAAGCGACGGTAGAAGTCGCCGAGGTTCTTGGGATAGTCACCCTGCCTCCGAGCACCCACGGCTCGACACTACATCTTGTGGTCTGCTGAAGCAACCGGATAAGCAGGTCCTGGCTATTGCTCCCCAGGGGAGCACTACGCAAGTGCGTCACGTCTCGGCGGGTCGTTTTCCTGCTCAACGCTCCCCAGCGCCCACATCAGCCAGGAAAACGGGCCCATGGCCTCCAGAACCTGCCCCCGAGCCGGGCGCGATGGGCCTACGAACTGGTTCGTGCTCCCCATGGGGTCATTCGCCATGAAAGGAGCTGCGAGGCTCAGCCGAGGGCCCAGATTGGACCATCCGAGCGATGCGGGCGCCCGCGGACGAGGCGGCTGAGCTGGCGGCCTCAGCGGCTCACCAACGCCGCCAGCACCGAGCGAATCGCCGGATCCGCCGGGCTCGCGCCTAACCGAATGGCGATGGCCACCTGCGCTCCCGAGGCATCGGTCAGTGCATTGAGCGGATAGCCGCCGATCGCCGTGGCGACAGCGGCTGAGAACTCGGCCGCATCGGCGGGCGAAGCCCATACGGTGGACCAGAGCAGCGCCGAGGCTCCGCCGGGTCCATCGAGGAGCGCCATGCGGTCCCCGGCCCAGCCCTCAGCCGCCATTCGCGCGGCCTCGCCACCGACACCACCTTCGCGCAACCAGACCCGCGTCTGGAGCTCGCCGAACGTGTCGAGTGCCGTCACGGACCATTCGGCACCGAGTTGCGCGGTCAGGTCAGTGGGCAGCGTCACCTTGATCGGTGCCACGTCGCCGAGGTACGACTCGGGATGGAGGATCTGGGCGGTCGAGACCGGCAGCCGGCGATACGCCGCGTCGACACCTGCGTCGCTGCTCTCACCGGCCCGGAGCCGCCCGACGAAGGACGCCCCAGCCCGGTACGGGAAGAGCGAGGTCTCCAGCAGGATCCTCGGCGTCCTCGCCATGACCGCGAGCATCGCCGGATCCGACGCCTGCGCCGCCACCTCGCCGAGCTGCTGCGTCGTCAGGTTCGTCAACATCCATGCGGTCTGGACGCTGACCGCGTCGCCCTCGACCAGGGACAGGATCGCAAGGAGCCGGTCCGAATCGTCGCGAATCGTGTCGAGGCCCAGCGCGTTGAGGTCGAAGTGGCGATCCTGCAGCTCGTGGGTAAACTCGTGAGCGTAGGTCAGCTCCTCCATCGGGCCGAGCACGCCACCTCGACTGACGATGAACAACTCCTTGGCGGTCTGGTCGTAGTAGCCGATGACCTGGCTCCCCTGCAGATCCAGGTATGACTGGGTGAGCGAGGTCTCAGCGGAGAGCAGGCCCAGCAGCTTGAGGATCCGCTCCGACTTCGCGATTTCCTCGGGCGGGTTGTCCTTCTCGAACTGCGCCGCGAGGTTGGCACGGAGCGTTGCCTCGTCGATGACGACCGGCTCGACCCGATCAGAACTATCGAGGTGGCGGATCGCAGCCACCTGGTCCGCGATGGCTCGATACGTGGCAGCGGCATCGGGTGCCAGCGTTGCCCCGGGTGCGGGGGTGGCCAGCGAGGCGGCCGGCGACGGGGTGGCGCTGCCGGGGGAGGTCGTGGGCGCGGGCGAGCAGGCACCCGCGACCAGCGCGATGGCGAGGAGGAACGCGACGACGGGCCCGATGCTGAGCTTGGACATCGCCTCCGATCCTACCGCCGACACGGCGAATCGCGATCGCGGCGTTCGTTTGCCTTTCTTAATCGACTGCTGGCTCGTGTCTGAACGCTCGGTGCGTACTGTTCGGGACGGACAGAACCTTCGAGGTTCCATCCTCCCTCCCTCCGACCGGAGGCGCCAATTGGGCAGGCGTCTCCGGTCTTTCCTTTTTCCGGCCGATCGCTGCTGCCCGCGGCGCCGGACGAAACGCGGCGTGCAGTCCCGTGTGTCAGAATCCGGGGGATGGAAATCACCTGGTACGGACAGACCTGTATTCGACTCAAGGGCCGCGATGCCGTCGTGGTTGCGGACCCGTATCCCGTCGTCGTTGGTCCCACCGGTCGCGGGATCACCGGGGACATCGTGACCTTCAGCCATCCCGACGATCAGCCGCTGCCGAAATCGAAGGGCAAGCGGTCCCGCGATGGCTCTACGGTCATCCCGGGAAGCCTGGATGAGGCCTTCGTCCTCGATGGACCGGGCGAGTTCGAGGTCAAGGAGGTCCTGCTGACAGGCGTTCGGACGTTCCGGGACGATCAGCGCGGAGCCACACGTGGGCGAGGTACCGCGTTCGTCGTGGAGCTCGACGGCCTGCATGTGATCCACCTCGGGGACATCGGGCATCTGCTGAACGAGGAGAAGCTCGGGGATATCGGGGCCGTCGACATCGTCTGCGTTCCGATCGGCGGTGCGCTCTCATCCACGAAGGCCGCCGAATTGGTTGCCCAGCTCGATCCACGGCTCGTGATCGCGATGCCGGTCTGCCCGGACGAAGCCGATTGCGCCGAGGCGATCTCGAAGTTCTTCCACGAGATGGGCGGCACCCCGATTGCGCAGCCGAAGCTGTCGGTCGCACTGTCGACTCTGCCCCAGGAAGTCACCGCCGTCCTGCTGGAGTCGCGCGGCAAGGTCTGATCGGGGCGATCGAGGGCGCGGCGCGCGGCGCGCGGCGCTGAGGCGTGCAGGCGCGGGGCCCGAGCCAGGTCGGCGCCCGATACGCAACTCCTCGGCGCCCGAGCCAGGCCGGCGCCCTCAGGCGGGGGCGTGCTCCAGGACCACGCGGCCCTTCTTGATGACCATCCGAACAAGGTCCGCGGCTGGCCAATAGGGCAGCTGTCGATGGGTGGGGACACGCCAGATCACGAGGTCGGCCGCCTTGCCGGCTTCGATCGAGCCAATCTCATCACCCTGACCCAGGGCGTGGGCGGCGTTGATGGTCACCGCCGCGAGCGCCTCGGACGGCGTCAGCTTGAGCTCGAGGCAGGCGACGGTCATGACGTGGAGGAGGCTCGGCGTCGGCGAGGTGCCCGGATTGAAATCCGTGGCCAGGGCCACCGGGACGCCCCGTTCGATCAGCGTCCGGGCCGGGGCGTAATCCTCGTGCATGAGGAACCAGGTCGTGGCCGGAAGGAGCGTGGCAACCACCGGCTGGTCGGTGGCCGCCGCCCGCGCCAACGCATCGATGCCGGCTTCGGACGGCGCGGCGAGATGATCGGCCGACAGCGCCCCGATCTCGGCGGCCAGTTCGGCGCCACCGCTCGGTGCGATCTCATCGGCATGGAGGCGCGGCTGCATGCCAAAGCGCATCGCGGCCTCCAGCACGCGCCGTGACTGGTCCGCTGAGAAGACGCCCCGCTCGCAGAACACATCGGCGAACCGGGCACGGCCCTGGGCCGCCACGCCGGGCAGCTGCTCCTCGATGCAGTGACGAATGTACGCCTCGGTTCCATCGGGCCGCGACCGGAACTCGGCGGGGACGGCGTGCGCTCCCAGCCAGGTCGGGAGGACGTCCACCGGCCCCTCCGCTCCGAGGCGATGGGCGACATCGAGGAGCCGGAGTTCCGTCGCGAGGTCCAGCCCGTAGCCGGATTTCGCCTCGATGGTGGTCGTCCCGTGGTGCAGCATCTCGGCCAGCCAGCGTCGGCCATGCTCAGCCAGCGCGTCGGCTGACGCCTCGCGAGTGGCTGCGACGGTTGACAGGATTCCGCCGCCGGCCGCCAGGATCTCGAGGTAGTCGGCACCACGCTGGCGCAGGACCAACTCGCCCTCACGGGACCCGGCGAAGAGCAGATGCGTGTGGGGATCGATGAGACCGGGCGTGACGGTTCCACCGGCGGCATCGATCCGAGCAAAGCGATTCATCGGATAGCCACCCGCATCGATCACTCGGAGGAGGTCGGCGCGCGGGCCGACGGCCAGAATCCGTCCTTCCCAGCAGGCAACCGCCGGCGCGTCATCAGCGCCCGGGTCGCCCGGAGCCGTGACCAGCGCGGGGTCGTCCTGCGTCGCGCCGCGGCGGAGGCCACCGGCCATCGTGGCAACTTCCGTGGCACCCTCGATGAGCAGGCCCGGCAGGCCCTCGGCGGCACGGCCGCCCTGGATGACACGAAGCCCGTTCACGCGAGCTCCGTGGCGCGCCTGGTTACGAGTCGTCGCGCCCGGCGATCCGGCGTCGCGCGCCCGGTCACGAGCCGTCGCCTGGTCATTCGGCGGCGCGCGCCGCAGCCAGGCGCCACTCGAGAGCCATGGCCGGGTTGGCGTCGCGGAGCCGCAGGAACTGGGCTGCGGCGGCGAACTGCTGCTCGACGGTTGCGTCGGTGGGTGCCCCGGCATGGGCGGCCACGTCGAGGAACGCCGCCAGCGGTGCGAGGCCGATGAGCTCGGACTCGCGCAGGCCGATCCCGTCCTCGTCAGCCACCGCGCGAACCTCCTCCCAGACTCTCCACATCGGCGTCGTGGCGAAATCGAGCAGGTTCATGGACACCTGGGCGCAACCCAGCTCCTCGATCATGAAACCGTTGCCCTGGACGGCCGGCAGGCCGCCGCCGGACTCACGGACCCGGCGCGCGATCCGCTTGGCCAGTTCGACATCCGCCGATTCGAGGTTGATGTTCCAGGCGATGAGAAACGGTCTCGCCCCCACCGCGACAGCTCCGGCGCGCGGGTGGGTGCGTGCCGGCCCGAAGTCCGGCGCGCGACCGTGCTGGGAGATCTCATCACGGA
>JBBQMH010000098.1:0-6350 GCA_038328755.1 Candidatus Limnocylindrales bacterium | reverse complement strand
ATGGAACTATCCGGCCCTGATGGCTGCCTGGAAGCTCGGGCCGGCGCTCGCGACCGGCAACAGCGTCGTCATCAAGCCGGCGCAACAAACGGCGCTGAGCCTGCTGCGGATGGCGGAGCTGGCCGGTGAGGCGGGGCTTCCCCCGGGCGTGCTGAACGTCGTGCCCGGGCCGGGCAGCGTCGTCGGAACCGCCATCGCCCGGCACGAGGACATCGACGTCGTGGCCTTCACGGGGTCGACCGAGGTCGGTCGGACCTTCCTGCATCACAGCGCGGATACGAACCTCAAACGAGTCGTCCTCGAGCTTGGCGGCAAGAGTCCGCAGGTGGTCATGGCCGACGCGCCGCCGCTCGATGTCATCGCCCCGAAGATCCTCGACGCGATCTTCTGGAACATGGGCGAGAACTGCAGCGCCGGGAGTCGCCTGATCGTTCATCGGAGCCGCAAGCAGGAGCTCGTGGACCGGCTCGTGGCGGCTGCGACCAGCGATTGGCTCGTCGGCGACCCGATGGACGACACCACGCGGATCGGGCCCCTCATCACGCCCGGGCACCTCGACCGCGTCCTCGAGTACATCGAGGCCGGACACGCGGACGGTGCGCGGCTGGTCGCGGGCGGCCGCCGGGTTCACGAGGAATCCGGGGGCAACTTCCTGGCGCCGACGATCTTCGATGACGCGACCAACCAGATGCGCATCGCCCGCGAGGAGATCTTCGGGCCCGTGCTGACGGTGATCCCCTTCGATACCGAGGCCGAGGCGATCGCCATCGCCAACGACTCGCCCTATGGCCTGGCGGCGTCCGTGTACACCGAGAACCTGCGGGTCGCGCACCGGATGGCACGAGCCCTGCGCGCCGGCACGGTCGGCGTCAACGCGTACAGCGAGGGCGACCTCTCGACCCCGTTCGGTGGGTACAAGCAGTCCGGGTTCGGTGGGCATGACAAGTCCATCCACGCCCACGATCAGTACACCGAGCTGAAGACGATCTGGATCGACATGACGGAGACCAACAAATGAGCGTCGGGACGGCATTCCATTCCCGGACCGCGCCCCTCAATCGGAAGATGCAGTGGCGGGAGTGGTCCGGCTACTACGCGTCGTCGGTCTACGCGGATGCCCACGACATCGAATACAACGCGGTCCGCGAAGCGGTGGCCATGTTCGATGTCTCGCCGCTCTACAAGTACCGCGTGTCGGGACCGGACGCGATGCGGCTGGTCGATCGGGTGATCACCCGCGATGCCACCAGGCTCAAGGTCGGGCAGGTCTACTACACGCCCTGGTGCGACGAGCACGGCAAGGTCATCGACGACGGCACGGTCCATCGACTTTCCGAGACCGAATACCGCTGGACGGCGGCCGATCCGCAGTATCGCTGGCTGTCCCTCAACGCCCGCGGTCTCGATATCCACGTCGAGGACGAGAGCGAGGCGATCGCTGCCGTCGCCCTCCAGGGCCCATTCGCGCGGGCGGTCCTCGAGGCGGCGACCGGCGAGTCATTCGAGGATCTCCGCTACTTCCGGCGACGTACGGCGACGCTGGCCAGCATCGAGGTCGATGTCTCGCGTACCGGCTACACCGGCGACCTCGGGTACGAGGTCTGGATCCCCGCCCGGCGCGCGGCGAAGGCCTGGGATGCCCTGATGGAAGCTGGCGCCGGGTACGGGATCCGGCCCGCCGGGATGCTGGCACTCGACGTCGTCCGGCTCGAGGCCGGACTGATCCTGCTCGAGGCGGACTACACCTCCGCCCGCCATGCGTTGAATCCTGAGCAGAACTACTCGCCCTACGAGATCGGCCTGGGCAAGCTCGTGGATCTCGGCAAGGCCGACTACGTCGGCAAGCTCGCCCTGGCCCGCGAGGCGGCATCGAACGGCACGAAGCGGAGACTCGTCGGGCTCACGCTCGACTGGTACGGGATCGAGGGGCTCTACTCGGCCCGGGATCTTCCCCCGGCGATCTCCGCATCCGTCAGCCGAGCCGCAGTGCCGGTATTTGCGCCGGGCGGCGGGGCGACCCAGATCGGCAAGGTCACGAGCCTCGGCTGGAGCCCCATCCTCAAGCAGGCGATCGGTCTCGCGTCAGTTCCTTCGGCCTACGAAGCGCCTGGCTCGAAGCTCCAGGTCGAGTGGACCGTCGAGGGTCGACGCGGGCGGGTTGAAGCGACCGTCGTCCCGCTGCCGTTCCTCGATCTGCCGCGGAAACGAGCCTGAGTCAGGCAGGGCGGTAGCCGATTCATCCACCAAGATCGAACCGGAGGTCACCATGGATCGCTCGCGAGGCGTCAAGCGGCTGCTGTTCGGCATCGAACTGACGCTCGTCGGATGCCTGCTTGTCTTTATCTCCTCCGGCTCGGCGGCGCTGCTGGGACTCGGGTTTGCCGCCGTCGGATTCCTGGTCGCGTTCGCCGGAATTACATTCGACGACCGGGCCTGACAGCGGCACTAGATCTTGCGGCCCACGTTCCGGCCGGACAGGTCAGGTGTCATGGCGGTCATCGTCTCACGCTCCCATCTGCTGAAGGATCTCGGGCTTCTGACTGAAGAAGATGCTGGCCGGTGTCCGTCCTCGGGTCCGATAGCCACGGTGCGGTCGCTCGAAGTTGTAGAAGCGAAGGAAGGCTTGGAGGTCGGCGTCGATCGTCGCGGCGCTGGTGTAGTAGCGGTAGCGGAAGGCGACCCGGTAGTGGAGATGGAGGACCGTCCCCTGGAAGCGCTCGACGAAGGCGTTGAGGTTCGGACTGCGCGGCGGGATCCGGTGCTGGCGGACACCGGCCACCCGGCAGGCCTCGCCAAAGGCCCGGCCGAACTCGGAGCCTATGTAGATTGAATGTCGGAGCGAGCGTCGCGCTCTCGATGCTTGTCGCCTCGATCGCCGCGGGGCGAGGCCATTCCTGGATCTCGGTCATTGGGACGAGCGTGACGACGATGATTCTTGGGTCCGCAGGGGCGTTGTATGCGTACGCCTCGCTGTTTCCAATTGCCTCATGTCCACGGCTGTGAAAGGGGTCTCAGAAGGGACGAGGAGGTGCCGCACGTGCGGTGGTGGGACGTCCTGGGCCGGTCTGGTGGAACGCGCCGCGACACAGAGCGAACCAGCGCGTCAGTCCTCCACGTCTGAGTCCTCGTCCTTATCAGGAAAACGGGCGGGCGCACGCGGCTTCAGTAGGGCAAGGACACCCCCAAGGACAAACAAGAGGGTCGCCAAGAGCAGGCCGGAGACGACAAGCGGCTGGAGCACCCCTGGGCCGGCGGCGTCGCGGCTAAAGAACTGCACCAGCACGATCAGCCCGCCTGAGGCAATCGACAGTAGGCCAAGGAAGAAAACGACGAGCGCAGAGTAGAACCATTGCGCTGGGTGCATGCTTACCTCAGATCTGGAGGCGCACTATGTCTTCGGCTAGAGCCTCAGGAGCCTTTCCAAATCGACCTCGAACCGTGCGACGGTGTCTCCGACCTCACCGTTTGTAGCGAGCGGGTTGTGTGCAGTCGCGACGATCGATTCGCCTCGGACGAGATACATGCCCGTCCAAGGGATCGGCGTTAGCGTGGCCTTGTCCTTCGAATCGAGGAAGACGAAGACTTCGTCACCGGGGAAGAGGACGGGCGTCGCCTCTAGTTGGGAAATGGCCGCGGTCGTCCAACTTTCATCGGCAGGCACCAGGCTATTGGCCATCAGGATGTCAACCGAGGTCGAAATCGACCCCTTGAATGCGCGCTGCACGGTCAGGCGAGTGATGCTCCCACCAGTGTCGAGCCAGTCAATCGAGACTACCGTTCCGCGGGCAATGAAGGCAGCGCGTGCGACGACTTCGCCCAATTCTTCCGATGGGGCAAGAGTACTCATCGAAAGATCACGGATTGGAAGAGACCGCGCGTTCACGCCCTTGGATGTGATGCTCGTCACCCATTCTTGGTACCGCGCTCGATAGGCATCTGAGTTCGCGGCATGCGCGGCCACACGCTCGTCGTAGCTCATCCCGAAGTCAGGATCGGCGAAGAGTTTCTGGCCGGAGGTGGCGCCCGAGGCGGCCGAGCCGAGGATCACCCCGAAGAGTCCGAGTGTCACGAGAATGGCCAAGGCCCTCATCTGGGACTTCATGTCGGAGGGCCTACTGAAGTGCGTGATAGATGCAGCGAACCCCATAGGTCGACGCCGCACCTGAGCACGCCGGAAGGAGCCCATAGTCCGTAGAGTTGGGCCCAGTGAAATTGTTGACCGTCGGATTCATGAGATCGCTGCCTCCGTGGTGCCACAGGCCTAGCGCATGGCCCATCTCATGCGCAAACACCCATGTCTCCTGGGTCTCGTTCAGTGGTCCTACGGCGCCCGCGGCAATCTTGATCTCAGAGTACCACGTATTCTGGCTCTGGGTCGAGGACCCAGAACAGGAGCCACCTGTCGTGCAGTTAATGGTCAGCGCCAGAGCGCCAATGGGCCACGAGAGGATCTCCACGTCAGTGCCGAGCTTGAAATAGACATAGCTGTCGCCATAGACGGCGCTGGGGTGGCACCAGATGTCACCCGTGCCAGACGTCGACGGGCTGTAGTTATGCCAGTTGTTGCACGCCTCGTTGATGTTGACGGTGAACCCACCGCCGATCTGGTCAATTGTTCGAATCCGCATGTCGTGCGTGGTAGCAAAACTCGTGCGGCACCAGAGCGGGGTCCCAATGCGCCAACAGTCCCCACCAGTGGGGTTCGGATAGGTATGGCCTGCCGAGACAGGTCCTACGGTGGACCCCAGCAGCAGGCCGATCCCCAAGGCACCGATCCGTAGGAACGATATCCGGACGGGTCCCAAAACGTCCTCCACCCTAGCTCGGAGCCCTAAGACTACGGGCAGCCTGCCCAAAGTCAAGTGGATCTTTCCTTGGCTTCGGGCAGGCGCAGTAGGGGCTTGCGCACTAGATGTGGTCTCCACGGACGTTGTTGACAGCGTCGAGCGGTGATCGTCCGCCGAGTGCGGTGTGGGGTCGGGTCCGATTGTAGAAGACGACGAAGTCCGTCAAGGCGGCGGATCGCTCATCATTTGAGCGATATAGACGGGCGTAGGCCCACTCGTTGATCAGGGTCTGGATGAAGCGTTCGGCTTTGCCGTTGGTCTGCGGCCGCCAGGGCCGGGTCCGCTTGTGGCGGGCGCCGAGGCGCTCCAATACGGCCTGGTATGCCGTGGCGTGGGTGTACGCCCAGCCGTTGAATGTCGGTCGTGGCCGTCACGGGGCGCAGGCCGGCCCGGCGGATGGCCGGCACGACGTCCTCGACGAGGAAGCGGGCCATCGCCGCGGCGGTCTTCGGTCCGGCGATGACCCGGGCGATGCCGAACGAGCTGGCCCCATCCACCGCGCTGAACTGCCAGACCTTGCCGACGCCCTTCAAGTTCCCGACGTAGAACGTGTCAAGGAAGAGCTCCTCACCGGGGATGTTCGAGCCGATATGGACGGTCGTGGCCCGCTCGATCGATCTGACCTCACGGAGGATCCGCTCGGTCAGGGGGCCACCTTCGGAGGCGGCCAGGCTCTCGGCCGCGGCGAGGCGGGCCAGGCGTCGGCCGAGACCGGCCCGGCGGAGGACATTGGCCACCCCGCCGTGGCTGACGGTCCAGGCCCCGAAGCGCGGGCGGGCGAGGGCATCGGCGATCGTCCGCTGGCCGTGGGTCGGGTGTTCGACGGCGTAGGCGAGGATGGCATCGACGAGCGGCTCGGCCAGCTGCCGAGCTGGTCGCTCGGACGGTCGGGGCTTGGGCCGCAGGCCGGCCTCGCCGTAGGCCCGGTAGCGGGCCCGGAGCTCATAGAACCGGCTGCGGCTGATGCCGGCCTCCCGGCAGAGCTGGGTCACTGGCGCCTCCCGACGCGCGGCTCGATCCATCAGCGCCTTCCGCAGGCGTGCCAAACTGTCGGCCGGGGCCATGGGCGATCCTCCGCTGTCGACTGCAACATCAACAGCGTCAGGGTATCCAGTGGCCCCTCTTCCTTGTCCGCGGTGTCCGGCTTCACCGTGGGCTGCAAGCACTAGATGTCGCGCAAGGCCCAAGTCAGGCGCCCGACCCTACGCGTCGAGGAGCTGAAGCACCTCTCCGAGCAGTTCGAATGTGGCCTCCGTGCCGGGCCAGGGCATCATCTCGACGCTGGTGAAGCCCATGGCGCCAAACCGGCGGATCGTGTCCGCGATCTCCTCGGGCGAGCCCGTGATCGGGATGCCCAGCCCGTCCGCCTCGGCTATGCCGTCGCCAAGCGTATCGACGAAAACACCGGCGGAGCGACCGATCGACGAGGGGTCGCGACCGATCGCGGCGCAGGCCTCGTCGAGGATGCGCAGGTAGTCGGCGAACGCCTCCGGCTGGCTGCTC
>JBBQMH010000097.1:0-6441 GCA_038328755.1 Candidatus Limnocylindrales bacterium | reverse complement strand
GGCGACCGGTTACTGCTCGCGCCACCTGGCGGCCGAGGCCTGCCCCTACGCGAACGTCTGCGAGACGTGCGACAACTTCGTCCCGGCACCCGAGTTCGCCCCGGCCCTCCGCTCCCAGGTGACCGACATCCGGGAGCTCCGGGCCGACGCCACCCGGCGTGGCTGGACCAGCGAGGTCGAGCGCCACGGGCGGGTTATCGAGAGTCTCGAGGGCCACCTTCGCGGACTCGAAAACGAGCCGGATTCGGAGGTCGTGCTTGACACGCCCCCGATGGCCGGTTAAAGGAGCCGGTCAACAAGGAGATCAATCGGCGCACCGACGTGGTCGGGATCTTCCCCAACGAGGCGGCCGTCCCGCGCATGGCCGGGGCCGTGCTCCTGGAGATCCACGCCGAGTGGGCGATCGCCGAGCGGCGCTATCTGTCGGAGGGTTCGATGGCCCGGCTTGACCAAGGTCGCGATGATGGGTCGACCAAGGAGGTGGAGCGAGCGAAGACCGTTCGGCTGGCGTCCTGATCGACGCCCCCGAGACCGTCGCTGACGATCACGACGGATCGCTCAATTCCCACCCCTCCACGGGACACGGCCGCGGAGCCGGACTGGAGTAGGGGTTTTCCCGACTGTCCCTTAAGCCTGTGCCAAGTCCAGGATCGCCTGAGCTTACGGTTGCCCAGAGTCGGTAGTCGCAGGAGGGACCTGGTGGGTCACAGAAGGGCGATGCGGTCCGCCGTGGTGGCGCTCCTTCTTGCCGTATCGAGGGCGAGCCCAGGTTGTCGGACTCATGGCACCGCCGAGACCCGCGCGAGGATAGATGGAGCGTGCACCCATGCATCGATATCTGCTGTTCGACTCAGGTTGCGCGATGTGTACCGGGCTAGCGGAGCAGATCGAGCTGGAAAGCGGTGGGCTGCTGGAAGCCCGGAGCCTCCGTGACCCCGAGATGCATCTTCTGCTCGAGGCTGCACGCGCTCCCCGAAGGTGGGAGCCGACGCTGCTTGAGGTCGACCCCCGAGGTGCCCGTGCCTACACAGGCACTACCATGCGGATACACCTAGTTCGCGGACTCGGCGTTCGCCGGACGGGCCGCATTCTAGGCTTGATCGTGAGACGGGCCATCGAGGATGCGAAGGCCGACCCGGCTGATCCTACTCGCCGCAGCCTGCTAAAGGCGACAGGCTTCGCAATCGCGGGAACTGTGATCGGGCTGCCAGTTCTTGGGTCGAAGGCAGTTGCAGCGAGCGCCGGGAAAACCACTGGATCAACTTCTCCTAGCGCGGCGTATGGAGTCAAGGAGTACTTTGCTTCGCAGGTTGGCGACCACGTGGAAGTTCAATTCAGGCACGAGAAGCCTGGGCTATCAGGCGTGTTGAGCATCGCCGGAATCGCCGAGGCGACGACTATCGTCGATCTCAGCCGCAGATCGCGGGTGCTGGGACTGGAGCTGAATCGTGAAGCCGGCAGCTTCACGCTGGATGCTTTGGCTGATGGAAGAGGGATCTGGACGTTCTCCGATGGCGTCGCCACGGCGAGTGCCGGTGCCGGGGAGCTGTATGCCGCGCACAGGGCCGACTTCGAGGTCGCGGCCATCATCACCGCGGAGTTGACGCCGAAGCCGCCGCCGACGATCACACCTGACCAGGTAACGACCGCTGAGCCGGCGCTCGCTACCGCCCTCTATTGCCCATGCTCGAGTGGCAACGACTACGTGCGCGGCTGGAGCAATTTGACGCCGTATTGGTGGAAGTCCGATGCTTGCTACGCGGCCACAGGCGATGTGAACTCCAAGTGCTCGAACTCCTACTGTTGGGGCTGCTGCTACTTGTTCCCATGCGACTGCGTCTGCACGCTCGGAGACTTCCTCTGTATCTGCTCGCGCCGCGGCCACTACTGCACGGGACCCTGCACGTGAGGTACTGACATGCCGACGATGATCCACGTCAGCGGGCGCACGCATCGCGGCGGTCGCGCCCGTCTGCTATCAACAGCCGCGATAACTCTGCTATTCCTTGGGGGGTGTGGCGCCCCGGCGGTCGATGTGCCGACTGATGCGCCACTTCAGCGAGCCGACTGCGGGTGGTCGGAGTCGACGGAGTTAGCATTCGCCGGCTGGTCGACGCCCGCCAAATTGAAGTTGGAGGGATTGGGAGATCCCCCCGGCACCCCGCCGCAGATCTACGCTCTAGTGACCCTGGACGTGCTGCCGTCTCCGGGCGAGGCTGCGCAACCCGTTCGTCGATTTTGCGCTCGGTCTATCGACGGGGAGATCCAGAAGGGCTCGGTGGCAGAGACCTGGCGTCCGCCGGCTGACCCGGCGCCTTGATCGGTTCAACGCCCGCGACTGTAGCTGTGAGCGTTTGTATGTCGTCCTCCGCGCCCTCGCGCGTCTCGTCGTCATGGGTAGCCAGCGTGGCCGAGACGATGGGTCCAAGGACCTCGAGACACCTCGTCCTTGCGCCATCAGCTCCGAGTCCTCCAACGAACGAGCGGTCCGCCGAGGTTCCGCGTCCGCGAGCGCGTCCTCCTCGGCAGCCAGCCGCCTGATCACGCGCGACCACTGGGCCGCCTTCCTCGTCACCACGGCGACGCTCCTTCGCTGGCATCGCGAGCTCGTGCGGAGGAAGTGGGCGTCCAGCAGAACGGGTCGGTCAGGCCGCCCGCCACTCGCTCCCGATGTTCGGGATCTGATCCTCCGGCTCGTCAGAGAGAACCCCCGCTGGGGCTGCGTCCGGATTGGGGGCGAGCGGCAGTGTCCGAGTTCTTGACGCGGGACAGCAGGAGCCTTCGAGCGCCCATCCGAGTTTCGCTGCCCTACGCTGGAATGACTCGCCGTCTCGGGCTCAGCTCCCTTTGAGCGCCTCGCGCATCAGGGCGAACGCCTGCTCGTGCTCTCCGGCAGCGGCCAGCAGTTCGGCCCATTCGCCGAGCACCTCACGGGCACGACCTCCGGCCTCCCGGCGCCGCGCGGAGTCCGCAGCTCGCTCGTAGGCGGCGAGCGCCTCGGCCGGTTGACCGGCCGCTCGCTCCGCGCGCGCGAGCGTCAAGAGGGCATCGGTCGTCGCGTTGTCATTCCCCGTGGGGGTCGAAAACCCCGATTCGCGATCAACGTGCATCGTAGGAGGCGCCGATGCTGTTCCTCTTGTCCCTCGCTGTCCGGGTGTTCGCCCGTCTCCTGGGCGCCAGCGGCAAGGACGACCGCGCCAAGGAACTCGAGATCCTCGTTCTCCGCCATCAGCTCCGGATCCTCCAACGAACGAGCGGTCCGCCGAGGTTCCGGGCCATCGGCCGGGTGCTCCTCGCGGTTGCCAGCCGGTCGATCCCACGGGAAGGCTGGGCCTCGTTCATGGTCACGCCGGCGACGCTCCTGCGCTGGCATCGCGAGCTCGTGCGGCGCAAGTGGACGTACGGCAGGGTGGGCCGGCCCGGTCGGCCGCCGATCGATGCCGAGGTCCGTGAACTCATCCTCCGGCTGGCCCGAGAGAACCCTCGGTGGGGCTGCGTCCGGATCGGAGGCGAGCTCCGCAAGCTCAACATCCGAGTAGGAGCGACAACCATCCGGACCTTGCTCCGCACTGCCCGAGAGGGCCCCGCCCCAAGACGGACCGGACCGACCTGGACGGAGTTCCTCCGGGCCCAGGCGCAGGGGATCATCGCCTGTGACTTCTTCACCGTCGAGACCGCTTGGCTCCGGACGCTCTACGTCCTGGCCTTCGTCGAGCTCGGCAGCCGGCGGATCCACCTAGAGCCCCTCCACCACCCACCCCGACTCGGCCTGGGTCACCCAGCAAGCCCGCAACCTTGCCCTGAACCTCGACGCTCGCGCGAGACCCCTCCGGTTCCTCATCCACGACCGCGACACGAAGTTCAGCCGAGCCTTCGACGCGGTCGTGCGCTCGGAAGGGGCGAGAGTGATCCTGACTCCGATCCGGGCCCCGAACGCCAACGCGTATGCCGAGCGCGTCGTCGAGACCATCAGAGCGGAGTGCCTGAATTGGTCACTCATCCTCGGTCGGCGCCATCAGGATCGAACCCTTCGGACCTACGCAGAGCACTACACCCGCGGCCGGCCCCATCGCGGGCCCGACCTCGCGACCCCGCTCGCCGAGGCTGGGGAACCGGTTCCCGTCAGCCCCCGAGGTGTCCACCGACGGGACCTGCTCGGCGGGCTCATCCACGAGTACCACGGACTCGCGGCGTGATCGAATCTGGGTTTTGGACCCCCACGCCCGGCCAGCAAAGACGGCGAGCCGATCCACAACCCAGTTTCCCCGGTGCTCGATCGCTTCACCAGGATTGGCCTCGCGACCTCGTCTCTTCCAAACTCGATCGCGAACTAACACCAGTCCAGGTATCGATGAGTGGAGATCCATGGTGATTGGGATTGAAGGCAGAGAGAGGGACATTCCGCGCTGGAGGTTCGAGATCATGCCGTGCGGGTGACGCCGCGAACAACGCGTCTCGCCGGCGGCGCACACTCCATCTGAGCGTGGAATCGCCCTCGAATCGGCTAACTTGATAGAGAACAAGCGTTCTGGTCGGGGCGAGAGGGGTAGCCCCGCCACCAACGACCTTCCGATCGTCATGCGTCTGGCCGAGCCCCCTACGCCGTTCGAGCTGGTCCGGAGCGCATGACGCGTCGGTCCACACGCTGCCTGGGCGAACGTGCGACGGACCGCGAGGTCGGGGTGGTCGCAGCGGTGCTCGTCGCCCGGTCGGAGAAGGCAGCCGCCCACCGACTCGGCCTGTCGCACTCGACCGTGAAGCACCACCTGGCGAACGCCCGGTCCAAGGTCGGCGTGGTGACGACGGCGCAGCTCGTGTGGATCCTGGCCCCGCGTCTGCCGGAGCCCGAGGGCAAGGCCCTAGCGGACGAGTAGCGATCTGCTCGAACGGCCTCTCGCCCGGGCCAGCCTCACCTCATCGCTGCGAGGGTGAGCGCGGCGGAGCGGTCAGTGCGTGATGGCGCCCGTCACGGCCGCATCGAGTACGTCGGCAAGGCGTCGAGCGAGCGCCGGCCAGCCATAGCGCTGGATCGCGATGCGCTGCCCAGTGGTGCCGCGCCGCGATCGCTCGCCGGGGTCGTCGATCGCCTCGCGGAGCGCCGCGACGAGGCCGTCGACGTCATCGGGCTCCACGAGCCAGCCGGTCTGGCCGTCCGTGACGATCTCGCCGGGACCGAAGCGGTTCACGGCCACCAGCGGCAGGCCGCAAGCCATGGCCTCGACCAGCACCTGGCCGAACTGCTCCCGCACCGAAGCCAAGGCGAACAGGACCGAGTGCCTCGACTGGTCGCTCATCCTCGGTCGGCGGCATCTCGATCGAACGCTCCGGAGCTATGCCGACCACTACAACCGCGGCCGGCCGCATCGCGCCCTCGGCCTCGCGACCCCGCTCGCCGAACCCCAGGACCCGATCCCGGTCAGCCCGCGAGACGTTCGCCGACGGGACCTCCTGGGCGGGCTCATCCATGAGTACCACGGCGTCGCTGCATGATCGAATCTGGGTTTTCGACCCCCACGGGCGTCGCCGCTCTCGTTCACGGCCTTGGCGCTGTGACACCAAGTGTGGGCACGTCACCCCGGAGCTACGCGCCAGCGCTCCCCGCACCGCTTCGAGCCGCCCGACGATCGACAGGCGGACCGTTGCCTTCCCACATGGGCGGACAACAGGTTGTGACTCGACCCAGGATGCCGCATGCTTTGGCCGCTCTTCGATCAATCACGACTAGGGGTAGGGCCCGGAATGCAACCACTCAGGGCGGAAGCGGATCGGGTCGCACGAAGACTCGCTGGTGCGTTGCGCTGGGTCGCCGTGCTCTTTGCCGGCATCCTCGTCGGAGCCGTGGCCACCGGCTACGTCGTCAACCGACCGACGATGACCCTGGACGAGCCCACCGCCCCTGACACGGTCCGCGTCGAGGAAGGGACGCTCGGTCGTGAGCTCCGCCGCCCGGCGACCGCCGCGTGGGAGGTCGTGGGCACGATCCAGGTTCCGACGGGCGGAATCATCACCGAGGTCGTGACAACCTCGGGCCTCATGGGATCCGGCGACGTCCTGCTCCGGATCAATGAGCGGCCGGTCGTTCTCGTTCCTGGTGACATCCCGGCCTTCCGGGCTCTCGAGGAGGGCTCCAGCGGACGTGACGTTGCCGCCCTGCAGTCCTACCTCGCGAGTCTCGGCTACGACGTGGACACCGCCTCGACCCGATACTCGAAGGTCACTGCCGACGCCGTCAAACGCTGGCAGCAAACGCTCGCGCTTCCGCAGACCGGCGTGGTGGCGCTTGGCGACGTGGTCTTCGTCGGCGGGTCGGCGCTGCAGGCGCCACTGCGCTGGACCGATGCGGTCTTCGTGGGTGCCACGCTGGCTGCCGGTACGCCGATTCTGGAGCGGTTGGCCCCGGGCCCCACGCTGACGATCGAGTTCGGGGGATCACCACCGGCC
>JBBQMH010000096.1:0-6617 GCA_038328755.1 Candidatus Limnocylindrales bacterium | reverse complement strand
CTCTCCGCGCGGTACGGCGCCTCCGTCATCGGCAGCCTGCTGCGCCGCGATCTCGTGACGATCGAGACAGTCGAATCGCCGCGCCGCCCGCTCGAGGGCCGCCGTCCCGGGTTTCGTGGCGCCAGACCGGCGATGGCCACGTTGAGTGACGAGCAGGCACTCGCGGTCGGGGCCATCCGTGCCGACATCGAGGCTGGGAATCCAACGCCAACGCTTCTCGATGGCGTCACTGGCGGGGGGAAGACGGCGATCTACGCGGCGGTCATCGGGGCCGCGATGGAGGCCGGCCGGCGCGCCCTCGTGCTGGTCCCCGAGATCGCACTGGCGCTGCCGCTCGTGGATCGACTGCGGGCCGATCTGCAGGTCGACATCGGGCTGGTCCATTCCGGCCTATCGGATGGCGAGCGGTCGGACGAATGGCGCCGGATCCGCGCGGGGGCAGTGGACGTCGTCGTTGGAACGCGCGTGGCGATCCTCGCCCCGGTTGCCGAGCTCGGTCTGATCATCGTCGACGAGGAACATGATCCGGCCTACAAGAGCGACCGGACGCCCCGCCTCCAGGCGCGTGACGCGGCTGTGCTGCTGGGGCGAACGGTCGGGGCGGCCGTGGTACTGGGTTCGGCAACCCCGGCCGTCGAGACCGAGGGCCGGGCGCGGGATGGCACGTATCGGCGGTATCGGCTGACGGATCGACTGTCCGGCAACCCGCCCGCTATCGAAGTTGTCGACCTCCGCGCCGAGCTGGCGGCCGGTCAGCGTGGAATGCTCTCGAGAACGCTCATATCGGCGCTCGGAGCCCTCGACAGATCGGCCGGAGAGCAGGCCATTCTCGTCATCAACCGTCGGGGATCGGCCTCCGTCGTCCTGTGCCGGGATTGCGGGTCGGCACAGTCGTGTCCCGAATGCACACGCCCGCTCGTCTATCATCAGGCCGGCGGGACGCTGCGCTGCCATCACTGCGGGCGGGCCACGCCCCTCGCGACCCGCTGTCCAGCCTGCGGCTCTGCGCGCATCCGGTACCTCGGAGGCGGGACGGAACGCCTTGAGCGCGAGGTGCGGGCCGGGTTTCCCGACCTGCGGATCGCGCGCCTCGATCGCGACGTCGCCGAACGACGCGGGGCAGCCACGAAGATCATCGATGCCCTGACCAACGGCAACCTCGACGTCCTTGTCGGAACGAGCCTGGTGACCAAGGGGCTGGATATTCCATCCATCGTGCTCGTTGGGGTCGTGTCCGCGGATGTCGCCCTGAACCTCCCGGACGAACGGGCGGCGGAGCGGACGTATCAGCTCCTCGTTCAGGCGGCTGGTCGCGCCGGCCGGGGCGGACGACCGGGTCGCGCGATCATCCAGACCTACCAGCCGGACCACCCGGCCATCCAGGCGGTCCTTCACTCCGACCCGTCCGCGTTCTACGACGCGGAGCTTGCCCTTCGATCCCGGTTCAGATCGCCGCCCTTCGGCCGCCTCGTCAAGCTGACCGTCGCCATGACTGATCGCGAAGCCGCCGAGCGAGCTGCCGATGCCATGGCCGAGCGGCTGCGAGCGCGAGCCCGCGAACTCAACCTCGCGATTGACGTGGTCGGTCCGGCCATTGCGTACATCGCGCGTCGGGCCGACCGATGGAGGTTCAATCTGGTCCTTCGTGGCACCGATCCGCTCGAGGTTCTCGGTGAGCCACCGGGTCCTCCGTGGTCGGTCGACGTCGACCCCGAATCGCTGCTCTGAGGAGCCGGTGGGCGCCCGGTTTCGATCGAGCGCATGACTCGAACGCCCAAAGCGGCGACAATGAGGGCACATGCCGACCTATTCCCGACTGCCATCGAGGAGGAATCAGCGATGATCGACAAGACTGAATCACCAGCGACCGACGAAACTCGTGCGGCCGATGAGACGTTCGCCTGGACCGACGACACTGACAGCACGGGCGCGGAGCATGGCTCCGATGCCAAGAGCCGGGAGTGGCTGTCCCAACTCCAGTCGATGATCGAGAACATCACCGAGCAGGCCGGCCCGGTTCTCCGACAGGTCAGCGCCAAGGCCGCCGAACTGGCCGCGGTCGCCGGCGAGAAGGCAGGCCCGATGGCCGCCCGCGCGGCGGAAATGACCGCCGAGGCCGGATCCAGGCTGGCCGAGAAGTCTCGCGACATCGCCGCAGATCTCCGCCGCGATCAGGCCGCCAAGGCCGCCAAGGCGGCTGAGGCCGAGGCCGAGGCTATTGGAGAGGAGGACGCACCGACTTCCTGAGCGCGGGACGCCACGCCCGACCACGACTCGACGGCTGAACCAGCGCCACCGGAGCGGCATCGACGCTCGCCTATACTGACCACATGAGCGTCCGTCCGATCCTGCTCCTTGGCGATGCGCGGCTCCGGCTGAAGGGCCGGCCGGTCGACAGCTTTGGCAAATACCTGCACGAGCTGCTCGATGACCTCGCCCACACCATGCGTGCTGCGCCCGGCGTCGGCCTCGCGGCGCCCCAGCTCGGCGAGGCGGTCAACGCCTGTGTGATCGAGCTGGAGGGGACGCTTCACGAGCTCATCAACCCGCACATCGTCAAGACGAGCGGGGATGACCGCGACCTCGAGGGCTGCCTCTCCATTCCTGGTTACGCCGCGTACGTGACGCGACGAGAGCGCGTCTGGGTCGTGGCGCAGAACCGACAGGGGCGCAAGTACAAGATCGCGGGCAGCGGGCTCCTTGGCCGCGCCCTGCAGCATGAGCTGGATCACCTCGACGGCAAGCTCTACATCGACTACCTCGAGTCGCTCGATGAACTCATCGCGGTCGGTCAGGGAGAGGACGAGGACGAGGACCACGACCCTGATGGGGACGGCGCGACGTCCGACGAGGTACGGACGCCCGTCCTCGCGTGACACCGCGCGCCTCATCCGATGGCGCTTCAACGGCCAGGACGGCCTTCTTCGGCACCGGCGCATTCGCCGTCCCGATCCTGGATTCACTGGTCGGTCGCAGCGATCTTTCGATCGTGGGGGTCGTGACGCCAACCGATCGACCCGTCGGGCGCCGTGGGACGTTGACGCCGGTCCCGCTGGCCGCGGCGGCACTCCGCCTGGGCCTTCCGCTGATGCAACTCGACCGGGTTCGGTCGGACGAGGCGTTCATGACACTCCGGGACCTGGCGATGGAAGTCGCCGTCCTCGCCGATTTCGGCCAACTGATCCCGCAACGCGTCCTGGACCTTCCCCGTTTCGGGTTCATCAACGTGCATCCATCGCTATTGCCCCGCCACCGGGGCGCCTCGCCGGTTCCAGCCACCATCTCCGAGGGAGATCTCCGGGCGGGTGTTTCGATCATGCGGATGGACGCTGGACTGGACAGCGGACCCATCATCGCCAGCCGAGCGTGGGATCTGGAGGGCACGGAGGATTCGCCGGCGCTCGAGGCGCAAGCGGCTGCGGAAGGAGCCGCCCTGCTCGGGGAGGTCCTTCTCGCCGTGCTCCGGGGGCAGGCACCGGGCGAGCCACAGGACCCTGACGACGTCACCTTGACCCGACTCCTGCGCCGGGAAGATGGCCGCCTGGATCCGACCCTGTCCGGCGCGGAGTTGGAGCGGCAGGTTCGGGCGTACCGGCCCTGGCCGGGCACGTTCGTCGAGGTCGGTGAGGATCGACTGGCGGTTCTGGAGGCCGAAGTGCTGCCGTCCGAACGGGGAGACACCCCGGGTCGTGTCATTGCAGCGGATGAGGGCCTCGCGTTGACGACCATCGATGGTCGGCTCGCACTCCGCACGGTCCAGCCGGCCGGGCGACGGCCCATGTCGGGCGCGGACTTCCGGCGCGGCCATGGTGACCTGCTCGGAACGAGCGTCAGCCCCCCGCGCAATGCGTGATCCGGCAACTGGTGGCGTCACAGGCCCCGTGACGGCGGTCGGCCTGAGCCGTCCGCGTTCCGACTCTGCCGCGAAGGTGTCTGGGTCAGTGCGCTACGCCGCTGACCGGGTCCATCCGGGCGCGCTTCATGCCCGCCTCGTGCTGGCCACCCACGCCCACGCGCGGATCGCTGGGATCGACCTGACCGAGGCGGCAGCGAGCCCTGGCGTCCTAGCGGTCCTTACGGCACAGGATCTTGGCCTTCGGCCCGGTGAGGATCGCGTGGCCCAGCCGCTCGCCGCCAGCGACGTGCTGTTCGCCGGACAACCGGTCGCCGTGGTCATCGCGGAATCAGAGTCCGCGGCAGCCGATGCGGCGGATCTCGTCATGGTCGACCTGCGGCCCCTGGATGCCGTCGTCGATCCGATCAAGGCGATGGCCCTCGGGGCTCCGCTGGCAAGAGGCGACGCCCATGAGGCTGCCGACGACGGGGGAGCGCCCGCGATGGATGCCCAGACGCACGCGGCGGTCGGGGGTGAGGGCGACAGCTCTATCGACGAAGAGCTCTGGTCCCGGAACGTCAGCGGTCGGACGCGCTATCGCGTCGGAGATCTGGCGACCGCCAATTCGAACGCCGTGACCGTAGTTCAGCGAAGGTATCGGACCTCGTGGCTTCACCAGGGGTACCTGGAGCCGCAGAGCTGCACCGCCTGGGTCGATGACGATGGGGTGCTCGTCGTCGAATCCGCGACCCAGGGGATCTTCGGCCTGCAGAAAGACCTCGGCCGAGTGCTGGGCATCCCGACGCATCGGATCCGCGTCGTTCCAACGCCGCTTGGCGGCGCGTTTGGCGGGAAGTGGTCACTCCTCGAACCGATCGTGGCCGCCGCCGCGCTCCGGGTGGGACGGCCCGTCCGCCTCGTCCTGGATCGCCGCGAGGACTTCCTGGCAGCCAACCCGTCTCAGGGCTTCGACATCGATCTCGAGATCGGCGTTGATGCCGGGGGCCTGTTCACGGGTATCCGGGCGCGGATCGTCGCAGATACCGGGGCCTTTGCCGACTACAGCGCCGAGGCTCTGGCCGGTGTGCTGATCGCTGGCCCGTACGCCTGGCCAGCGGCCGACATCAGCGCCTATGGCGTCCTGACAAATCGCGTCGGCGTCGGCGCGTATCGGGCGCCAAGCGGTCCGCCAACGGCATTCGCCATCGAGTCAGCGATCGACGAGCTCGCGACAATGACCGGCGCTGACCCAGTCGAGATGCGTCGACGAAATGCCAGTCGCCCCGGCGATCCGATGGTGGACGGCGAAGCCTGGGAGCGTCACGCCCTGGCGGAGGTCCTCGCGGGCATCGAAGCCGGGCGGCTGTGGGGTCAGCGGTCGGATCTTCCGGCAGGGGAGGGGATCGGTCTGTCGGTCGGCTACTGGCCGGGCAGCAAGGATGCCGCCGCAGCACTCTGCCGGATGTCTCCAGACGGCAGCGTCCAGATCGTGACCGGTGTCGTCGACATGTCCGGCACATCGGGCGCATTCCAGGCGATCGCCGCGGAGGTCCTAGGGTTATCGCCAGATGACGTTCAGGTAATCACAGCGGACACGGGCACGGCGCCGCCGTCACCTGGGAGTGGCGGCAGCACGGTGACCTATTCGGCCGGGCGGGCCGTTCGACTGGCCGCCGAAGATGCACGGCGGCAGCTCCTGCTCTCCGCCTCCATCGAACTCGAGATCGACGTCGATGACCTGGAGATCGTGGGTGGCATCGTCCGCCCGGCCGGAACGCCGGACCGCGGCATTGCCATCGCCAAGCTCATCCGGGCCAACGACCGAGCGTCACGGGCACCAATCGAGGGGCACGCGACGTCGGCTCACACCAGCCTTGCGCCGTCGATCACGGCGTTCGCCGCCCACGTCAGGGTGGACGATGAGACCGGGCGCGCGGAGGTCCTGGATTTCGAAGCCGTCCAGGACGTCGGACGGGCCCTCAATCCGGCACTGGTAACGGGGCAGCAGCACGGCGGAGCTGCCCAGGCGATCGGCTGGGCCCTCCTCGAAGAAATGATCCACGACGATACCGGCCAGCTCCTTTCTGCGACGTTCCTCGATTACGCCATGCCTCGGGCCGAGGACGCGCCGTCGATCCGAACGTCATACGTGGAAGTCCCATCGATAGACGGTCCGTTTGGCGCCAAGGGCATCGGCGAGGCCGCCGTCGTCGGAGGTGCGGCCGCGATTGCCAACGCCGTAGCCGCTGCCACCGGGACCCGGCCGACCGAGCTGCCGATGACGGCACCGCGCATCTGGCGGAACCTTCAGGACCGCGGCGGCCCCGGCGCACGGTAGGTCAGACACCGGCAGTCTGGCGCGGCGGAGCGCCGGGCCCATGCGACAATGCCTCCCGATGCCCGATTCGACCCTGCCCGTCCTTGAGAGCGCCACCCTCGTCCGTGAGCCCGTAGCTCCGGGCGTTTCAGGACTGGAGGTAGCGGATCTGGAGGCCTGGTTTCTCGAACGTGGCGAGCCCGCATTCCGGGGGCGTCAGGTCCTCGACGCGGTCTGGCGCAGCGGCGCAACCGAGCCGGCCGCGATCAGCACCCTGAGCTCGGGCTTGCGGGCCGCCCTCGCCGCGGATCTTCGCTGGGACACGATGGCGAGTACGGAGCTCGTGGTATCCGACGCTGGCCGTACCGAGAAGGCCCTCCACCGGCTCCATGACGATGCGGCGATCGAGAGCGTGCTCATGCACTACCCGGGCGGTACTGACCGGCGTGAGCGGAACACGCTCTG
>JBBQMH010000095.1:0-6813 GCA_038328755.1 Candidatus Limnocylindrales bacterium | reverse complement strand
GATACCTCCCGAGCTGCCGTCGCCGGAGGCGGCCGGCTGGCGAGCCGGGTACGCTCGGGTGGCGCGCGACGTGCCCGGGCTGCCGGAGCGGGATCTCGAAACCGCGCTGGCGACGGTGCGCCGATTCCTTGATCGGGTGCTTGACGGGACCGCTGCGGGCACCTGGGATCCGCACGCCTTGACGTGGTCGGGGCAACTGACCAGCGGGTCACTGCCACTTCGCCGATCGCCTGCCCGGGTCAGGCAGTCGCGCCGTCGATCCACCGCTCCACCCCAGTGAGCGCGATCTCCAGCGGCAGTCGGACCGGGACGTTAAGGTCGGTCGTGGAGGTTTGTCTCCTCTCGCCCCGACCAAACTCACCTCATCGTTCGACGGGAATGCCGTTGTCTCCGGCCGCGCCGATCTGCACCCAGGCTCGGGTCTGCTGTTGGATGTCACCACAGTTGACACTGGTCGAGGAGATCGCTTCGCCAACGAGGATGCAACGCGTTGCAGGCGACGGGCTGATATCGTTGCACATCACTGGTGGTCGACGTTGCAGATCACTGGCTGGAGGTTGACGGACCGGGACTCGACACAGGAGACCGGCAAGGTCGCCATCTGCAACCGCCGCCGTCCGCGATTGCGACGAGCAACGCCAGAGATGACGGCCGCGTGCGCCGCCATCCCATAGAGCGTGCCACTGCAATGGTATGATGCATGGCATGAAGACGACCATCGACAAGGCAGGGCGCCTCGTCATCCCGCGCCCGCTCCGGGACCGGATCGGGCTCGCCGGAGGAGGCGAGGTGGATCTCGAGCTCGACGGGGCCGCAATCCGGATCAAGCCGGTCGGTGGCAGCGGGCTGCGCGAGGACAGTGGCCTGCTGCTCATCCCGGCCTCCGGCACGCCCCTGACCGCTGCGGCCGTCCGCGAGCTGATCGATGCCGACCGGCATGGACGCTGAGCGCGACGAGATCCTCCTGCTCGATACGAGCGCCGCGATCGCCCTCGTCGTCGAGGACCACGAGGCACACGTGGCGACCCTCGATGCCGTCCGCGGCCGGCACCTGGGCCTCGCGGGCCACGCCTGGTTCGAGACCTACTCGGTCCTGACGCGGCTGCCCGGCGGACTCCGCCGGCCGCCGGCCGACGTCGCAGCCCTGCTCTCGCACGACTTCCCGGCGACGGCGTTCCTCGCCGTCGAGGCCGCGGCTGCGCTCGGTCCCGAGCTCGCCAGGCTTGGCGTCTCGGGTGGTGCCGTCTACGACGCGCTCGTCGGCGCAGCCGCCCGCCAGCATGGCCGATCCCTCGTGTCCGGTGATGCGAGGGCGCGCCCGATCTACGAGGCGCTCGGGGTGCGGGTCCGACTGACCGTTGTGCAACCCTAGACATACTCGGGCAGAACTCGGTCTGTCGATCATCGATGGACCTGGTCAACCGCTGATCCGGACCGTCAGCTGCCACACCACCGGGACGACGACGTCGGTACCGGAGGGTTGAGGCTTCTCGCCCTCACCAGACTGACCATTCGAGACGGCGACGCCTCGGGCCTCGAAGGCTGCCCGCCAAGGTCGAGGCCGAGCGCGTACAGGTCGCCCGGCTTGAAGCTTCACCCCCGAATCGTCGACGGGGTCGGCGGTGGGTCTATTCGCCTGTGGTGCTACGCCTCCGGGTCAGTCCCTCGTGAGGTAAGAGCGCGTCCGAAGGCACTACGCGTGCGCCGGCGTCACGTTCAGGCGTTCAGACCGGGGGTCGCTGACAGCCGGGCCCTAGCAGCATCATTCCTGCCACGAGGATCGCCGTGAAGACCATGACGATCTCGGTGCCCGCGCCGAGGGCGACCGCGGTCCACGGTCGGCCCTGTCGTACGAACCTCGACGCGATCAGCGCGCTGACGGCCAACCCACTACCGATCACCGCGCCGAGCACCAGGGATGGGAGCACCCAGTCGGCGGCGCATGGGTTGCGCCGTACTCGCAACCCGGATAGGCGACGGACTGCCAGAGCAGCGCAGCAGCAACGCCAGCGACGACGATTCCGACTACGACCGCAGCGATGCTTCTGGCACATGAGGTGAGACCTCGCCAGGCGAACCCAGCGGCGACGGGCGCGGCGAGCCACACGGGAATGACGACAGCCCAGCCGAATGCCGCGCGGGCGAGCGGGCCGATGACCACGAGGCGATCGCTGACCCACCACAGGGCGTACTGGATCAGGCGATCTCGATGGACGTCGCCCACTCCACTCCTTCGATCGGGGTTCGGAAGAAGGGCGCCGGGAGCGCTGCGGCGCCGGATCCCGCTCGAGCGGGCGGCGTCCCGCCTGACCAGGTGCTGGTGGAGCAGATCGAGGCGTCCTTCCAGCTGATGGAGATCCGGGCTGCCCTCGGCGCGCACTTCGTCGGCTACAACACGGGCCGCTGGGACTACATCAACAGCGTCCCCGACGCACTGGCGTGGGATCCGGGGTTCGTCAACCCCAACATCGATGCGATCGTCATGTCCTACGGCTTCATGCGGACCTATGAGGATCGCGTCCGCCGGGCCGTGAACACCCCCGATCGCGACGGCCGCTTCGCCCTCTGGGAAGGCGGCATGGAGCCGAACATCCCGGTCGGCTCCGTGGCGGGCGTCGCCGCGGGTATGCGCCGGGCGGTCGCCGGGGCGGAGCGTGAACAGCGCGAGGGTGCGAGCGGCAAGTGGGTAGCCCACTGGAAGATGGTCCACATCGTCCGGCCGGTCCGGGAGCGGCGCGGCGCCGACAACCAGCTCGGCCGGGAATTCCCGCGGCTCACCTACTCTGCTTCGGATGTCGCCGATCTGATGCTGCTCGAACCAGCGCCGCGTACGGTCCGCGGCGCGCGGGACCTCATCAGTGTGGCGCTGCAATACGGCAACGCCTTTGGCCGGGGCTTCCAGGCGGCGGCCCTCAAGCCGGCGGACTTCTTCGGTGACGACGACGTGCTCTATCTGATGGAGGACATGGCGACCGGCGAGATCAGCCTCAGCATCCTCTGGGAGTGGCTGCACAAGCGCCCACAGCTCACCGAGGACGATCCCGAGACCGGCGCCCTGGCCGGCGATGCCTTCAGCGGCGAGCTCTTCGCGCGGCTCCTGGATGAGGAGTACGACAAGCTCCTCCGGGCACGCGACCGCGACGTCCACGATGATTCGAAGCCGACCACCCTCCCGATCGCCCGCGCCATCGTCGGGGCGTATGTCGGCGAGGCCGTCAAGCCGCCCTGGTACGTCGACCTGCTCAACCTCAACCTGGACAATCACGACCTCGCGAGCGCCCGCGAGCGCGTGGCCGGCTACCTCGCGGCGTTCGAGCGCGATGGCTCGCGCATCACCGAGAACCTCGACTTCGACACCAAGCTCTAATTCCCAATCGGGTTGTTGACGGGGTGAGGGCCTTTATCGTTTGACTGTTGGTGTGGAAGCCGCAGTCGAAGAAGGGGCACCGTGGCCGGCGTGGTCAGGACAGTGGCGCCAAGGACCCCCCCAATTCCTCATCCGTGACCGGGACACCAAGTTCAGCCGATCGTTCGATGAGGTCATTCGCTCGGAAGGGGCACGGGTGATCCGGACCCGGTCCGGGCCCGAATGCGAACGCCTATGCGGAACGGGTGATCGAGACCATCCGGGACATCGCGGGCTCGCCCTCGCGACCCCGCTCGCCGAGGCTGGGGAACCGGTTCCCGTCAGCCCCCACGTATCCACCGACGGCTATAGCCGGTACATGCCGGTCGCGAATCTTCGCGCGCGCTACTTCTGCGCCTTCTTGTGGTCGGCTGCCTCCCGTTCCATGACCTCCAGGCGCGTGTAGTAGTCCGGGTACTCCGTCAGGTGGGCGAGCGCGATCTTGCCGGTGACGATCGGGTCGTCGCGGCTGACGTCGGTCTCAGGGTCGCGGGGCCCGTGTTCGAGCTCGACGCCGAGCCCCATCCGGAACTGCTCGAGGTCGAACCCCAGTGCCTCGAAGTCGATCGCGAGTTCCTCCGCGATGTCGCGCGCCTGATCGGTGGTGAAGTACTTCTTGGCGGCCAGATCGACAGTTCCCACTGCATTCTTCTTCGGATGAGGGTCCGACGGTCGCGAGACGACGTGTAGGTCGCAGCCCGCAACGACCGCAGGGGGGTCCCCGGGGATGGAACGCAAAGCCAGTGTGTTGGCCCGACACCGCCACGTCATGACGGTCGGTCATCGCCTCGGAGTCACCGCACGCGCCGCCTTCGGGGCTCGCCCGCGATCAGCTGGTTGGTGCGGCGTGCGGCGCCGCCGACGCTCGTGGGTTGCGCAGGTTCGTTCGCCGTCGGCCCGCGGTCTCCAGCGCGAGCAAGAGAAGGTCTACCCGAAGATGGTCGTGACGATGAGGCCGATCGCGGCGGCGCCCATGACGATCGCGGTGATCCATCCGATGACGTTGAGAAGCCGGCCATTCGTCCGCTCGTCCATCGCCCGAGTGTCTGTTCGAGACGAGCATGACGAGGACGAGGAGCGGCGCGGCGACGAGGCCGTTGAGCACCGCGCTCAGGACGAGCGCCGTGATCTGGTTGATCCCGAGGAAGTCGATAGCCATCCCGACGAGGGTCGCCGCCACGATGACCGCATAGAACTGCGGCGCTCGGCTGAGTTTGTGATCGAGCCCCGATCGCCAGCCGAACGCCTCGGTCACGCCGTAGGCCGCCGCGCCCGTGAGGGGCGGCACGGCCAGCACGCCAGAGCCGATGAGCCCGACCGCGAGCGGGAGCGCGGATGCGTCGTCGGCCAGCGGACGCAGGGCCTGGGCGGCATCGGTGGCAGAGGCGATGTCCGTCTTGCCCGCCACGAACAGGGTGGCGCGGGTGGTGAGGATGATGAAGTAGGCCACAACCTCCGAGCGGTCATGGCGTCAACTTCTCCGCTCGCCGTGCCGGCACGCCCGCCACGCCATGAGCTGACGATTCAGGGCCGACGCTCCCAGCGGCGGATGATCGGTCAGCCGCCGAGTCGCCGGGCACGGGATGAGTCGGGGAGCCTACACCAGCGTCAGCAGCGCGCCGATCGCATAGCCGAGGACGGTCACGAGTCCGACGGCCTGGCCAGCCTCCTCGAAAGCCTCCGGGATCATCGTGTCGGCGAGCATCGTCAGGACCGCCCCGGCCGCGAAAACCTGGATGATCGCGGTGAACTCCGGCTGAGCCGCCACGAGGAGCCCGTAGCCTGCCCCGGCCGCGACCGCGCTCAGGACGACGACGATGCCCCATAGCCCGAGCACGCGCCGCGTCGTCCAGCCGGTCCGGCGCAGACCGGTCGTCGCCGAGATCGCCTCCGGCAGGTTGGAGATCGCCACGGCGGCGAGGAAGGAAAGCCCCACACCCTCGCCCGCGAGGAGCGAGATCCCGATGACGACGGACTCCGGGATGCCGTCGAGGATGGTCCCCAGCACGATCCCCAGCGGATCCGCGCCCGCCTGCTGGCCGGTGGAGCGCTTGCGGTGGCGGATCGCACCACCCCGGTGGAGCGCCCAGTTGCCGGCCGAGAAGGCGATCGCCCCCGCCCCCAGGCCGGCCACCACCACGGGAATGCCGGCGGTCTCGAATGCCGTCACGGTGAGGTCCAAGGTCACGGCGGAGATCAGGGCGCCCGCGCCGAAGCCAGCGACCAGGCCGATCGCCCGGCGCGTCCACGGCAGCCGCACGGCGAGGACCGCCCCAAGGAGCAGCATCGACGCGCCGGCAAGGCCCCAGCACGCGGCCTCGAGCATCCACTATCCTCCGGTGTGCGTGGTCGCCCGGGAGGCGGCCCGACGCTCGCCGTCAGGATGCCACAGCCGCCGCTACCATCGCCCGATGTGCGAGCGATGGTCGGCCGGTCCGTCCCTGTGCTGGCTCCCCGGGCTCATCCTCGGCCTGATCGTGTTCGGCTTCGCGATCGCGCTGATGGCCGCGTCGAGACTGGGCCTGGGACCGTGGGAGACATTCGGCCAGGGGGTCGCCAATCGCACCGGGCTGGCCCCTGGGGAGCGGCCGGGGATCGGCACGATCCAATCATGGTGTTGCCCTTCGGGCGCGGCCGAGTAAGTGATGTGGGCGTCTCCGAACCCCTGGCCCTTGCCCCCGAGGTGCCCACCGATGACCACGAGACTGCGCCTACGGTGCTACGCCTGCGAGGCGATGGCCAGTGCTACGCGCGGCCTGCTATCGCCGCCCCGATCAGGACGGCCCACCCGGCAGCACGAACGGCGCTGCGCGGAGCCATGTCCGATCAGCCAGCTGGTCCACGATCGCGGCCGCGACATCGGACCGGGTGACCCGGGCGCCGGGGCGCAACTGCTTGGACAGGTGATAGCCGCGCGGATCCCCGTCCGTGACGATGGCGGGGCGAAGGGCCGTCCACTCGAGCTCGGAAGCGGCGAACACCGCGAACTCGCGTTGTTTCGCGCCGACAACGTGACGGGCTGCCAGGCGGACGAACCGCGACACGACGCGGTCGATCAACGGCTTGGTATCACCGGGGACATCGATCCCTGCGCCGGACAGCGCCACCAGCCGTGAGACGCCCGCGTCGGTCATGGCCGTCACCAGGTTGCGCATCCCCTGCTCGAGCGCGAGCTCGTCATCGATGACGTTCCGTCGCGGCCCGAGCGCCGCGACCACCGCCTGGCTCCCCTCGACCGCGCGGCGGATCGCTGGCGCGTCGGCGATTCCGCCCGTGATGACGGTCACGCCGTCCCGGGTCGGAGCCACCTCGGACCCGCGGGTCAGGATCGTCGCGGTATGGCCTGCGGCGAGCACATCTGCCAGGACGAGCGATCCGATGCGTCCGGTTGCCCCGAGGATGGTCAC
>JBBQMH010000094.1:0-7132 GCA_038328755.1 Candidatus Limnocylindrales bacterium | reverse complement strand
GGCATGCTGCGCGGACCCGCCGCCCGGCCAGGCATCCCGTCCGCTGCGCAGGGTTCCTCGGCGGTCGTACGTTACGACCGTGAAGCCGGTCAGGCGCTCTGCGATCGGACGCCACATCTCGGCGTCCTCGCCACCGGCGTGGATGAGGAGCACGGCTGGGCCGGAGCCGCGCACTTCCGCATACAGGGTGGTGCCGTTGACGGAATAGCGGCCGATCCGGGGCGAGGCTGCGTCGGGCAGGGCATCCGGGTTCGTTCGCAGATCGGGCTCGGCCACCTCACCAGAGTACTGGTCGCGTTCTTCGTGGTCGACGACTTCCGATCAGGACGGCGCGCCCGGCAACACGAACGGGGCGGCGCGCACGAACGTCCTGTCCACCAGCTGGTCGACGATCGCGGACGCGACATCGGCGCGGGTGACCCGAGCGCCGGGGCGCAACTGCTTGGACAGGTGATAGCCGCGCGGATCGCCGTCCGTGACGATGGCGGGGCGAAGGGCCGTCCACTCGAGATCGGACGCGGCGAACACCGCGAACTCGCGCTGTTTCGCGCCGACAACGTGACGGGCTGCAAGGTGGACGAACCGCGACACGACGCGGTCAATTACAGGCTTGGCGTCCCCGGGCACATCGATTCCGGCACCGGACAGCGCCACCAGCCGCGAGACGCCTGCGTCGGTCATTGCCACCGCCAGGTTACGCATCCCCTGCTCGAGCGCGAGCTCGTCATCAATGACGTTCCGTCGTGGGCCGAGCGCCGCCACCACCGCCTGGCTCCCCTCGACCGCGCGCCGGATCGCCGCGGCGTCGGCGATGTCGCCCGTGATGACGGTTACCCCGTCCCGGGCCGGTGCGACACCCGACCCGCGGGTCAGGATCGTGGCGGTGTGGCCTGCCGCGATTGCGTCCGCCAGGACGAGCGACCCGATGCGTCCAGTCGCCCCGAGGATGGTCACCTGCATGTCAGTCCTCCTGCTGGGCAACGGCCCAGGCATCGCGGTGGTCGCGGGCAAAGGCCGCGAAGTGGATCGGCGCGCGGCCGACGGAAGCAGTCCCGTGCGAGGTCGCAGAGACGGGGGGCCCAGCTCATCAGGGCGTCCCTGATCATTCGATCGAAGGCGCCGGCTCCGGAGCGAGTCCTCCGCCCCTGACCGTCGCGCCAACGACCATCGCGGCGCCGATCAACACGACATTCTTGATGATGTATTGACCTTCGAGCGTGGGCGCGATCGGGAACTTCGTGAACGTCTCGGCAGGGAAAAGCACGAGCGGCGTGAGTGCCCCGATCATCTGGACGGCGAGCAGGAGCAGGGTCGCGCGAAGATACCTGCCCGTCAGGAGCCCGAGGCCGATGAGGCACTCCCAAGCGGCCAGGATGGGCAGCGACATGGATGGCCCGACGTACCCGCCGCTGAGCTGTTCGATCGTCCGCGTCGCAAGTTCCTCGGCAGGACTGAGCCCCGGGAAGAACTTCAACGCCCCGAACCACAAGAACACGACGCCAAGGCCGATCCGGAGGACCGGGACACCCACCCGTGCCAGCGTCGCGGTGATCGTCCGGTCGATCCGGTCGAAGCGCTGGCGCAAGCGCGCAGCTTGGAGCTGAGGGGTCGATGGATCGGACATATCTTGCCTCCGAGCGCGGGCGGCTGACTGGGGCCGTCGCCGAGAACCGGGACGCGTGTCGTCGCTCCACCCTACCGCGAATCACCGAATGGGCGACGCTGGCCTTCAGGGAGTGATCGTCAGCGTCCCCACCATGCCGTATGCAGCAGGTCCGCAACCTCGCCCTGGAGCTCGACGATCGATCAGCCGCCCTCCGATTCCTCATCGCTCATCCACGAGCACCACGGCGTCGCTGCGTGATCGAATCGGGGTTTCGACCCCCACGGCTTGCGTGCGTACGAGGATCGCGTCATGGCCTCTTCCAACCTCGCTGGCCTGGCTGCCTGGAGGAAAGACACAGAAAGCCCGGCGCACGAAACGTGCGCCGGGCTTGGAGCGAGGCGGCTACGACGCCGCGGGAATCGCGCTCGGCAGCTGGACGTTGATATCAAGGCTGCCGGGCCCTGGCGCGGTGCCGGGGCCGAACAGGAAGTACCAGCCGACGGCGATGAGGACGAGGAGCAGGATCACCCCGAGGAGGACTCCGGCTCCGGAGCCTCCCTCCTTGACGACGACTTCTCGTTGATCAGGCATGTTTGGTTCTCCTCTACGCGCCGGGGATCGCCGACAGGATCATGATGATCCGCGACGGCACCACCTGACAATGGGCACATGCATTACAGCACTACTATGTAAATCGTGGCGCGGCAGGTCTTGTTGACAGGTTCCGATCCGCCTGGCCATCCTCCCGACGTACGGTGCTCTATCCGTCGCGCCGAAAGGCCTCCTGGAGAACCGATGACACGAACCGTAGCCGACTACCTCATCGACATCATGCTCGAGGCCGGTGTTCGGCACGTGTACGGGGTCGTCGGCGACTCGGCGAACCCCGTGGCAGATGCGATCCGCCGGACCGACGGCAAGCTGAGCTTCATCCACGTTCGCAACGAGGAGGCGGGAGCCTTTGCCGCGGGCGCCGACGCCCAGATCTCCGGCCGTCCGACGGCCGTCCTGGGTTCCTCGGGCCCAGGCAGCCTCCACCTCCTCAACGGGCTGTACGACTGCGACCGCAACGGCGCGCCGGTGTTCGCGATCGTGACGCACATCCCGAGCACGGAGATCGGGACGCGTTACTTCCAGGAGACCCGTCCGGACCTGATCTTCCTGGACTGCACGCGGTATCTCGGGTACATCACGTCGGCTGGCCAGATGCCCCGGATCGCCGAGCTCGCGATGCAGGCGGCGGTCATGGAGCGGGGCGTCGGCATGGTCATCCTGCCCGGCGACATCGCCGCAATGGAGGTCGAGACCCCGTTGCTGATCCACCCGCTCGCGACGGATCAACCCGAGGTGCGACCGTCGGACGCCGACCTCGACAGGCTCGCGGAGCTTATTGGAAAGGGCCGGAAGATCGCGTTCTACGCCGGGGATGGGTGTCGCGCCGCGCGGTCCGAAGTCCTGCAACTCTCTCGCCTGCTGCACGCGCCGGTCGGCTACCCGTACCGCGGGAAGGACATCTTCGAGGCGGACAACCCGAACGCCGTCGGGATGACGGGTCTCCTCGGCGAGGGCGGAGCCGTCATGGCCCTCGCCGAGTGTGACCTCTTGCTGCTGCTCGGCACCGACTTCCCGTTCCGCCACTTCATGCCGACGGACACCGTGATCGCCCAGGTCGACATCGCCCCTGGACATCTCGGCCGTCGCGCGAAGGTGGACCTGGGACTGGTGGGCGACATCGGCGAGACACTCCGTGTGCTCCTGCCCCGGATCTCACAGCGAGAGGACAGGTCATTCCTCGACGATGTGCTCGAGCATCATCGGCAGTCAGTGAGCCAGTTCCAGACGTACGCGACCCACGAGGGGAGCGGCGAGGGCCTTCGGCCCGAGATGGTGGCCACGGCAATCAGCGATCTTGCAGCCGACGACGCGATCTTCACGGTCGACACCGGGATGTGCAACGTCTGGGGCGCCCGATACCTGAAGATGACGCCGGGCCGGCGATTCCTCGCCTCATTCGGCCACGGCTCGATGGCCAACGCCATGCCGCAGGCGATCGGCGCGAAGCTTGCGGCGCCGGACCGGCAAGTGATCGCCCTGTGCGGCGATGGCGGCTTGACGATGCTCATGGGCGAGCTGCTCACGGCCGCCGGCCTGGAGATCCCCGTCAAGCTGATGGTCTTCAACAACTCAACCCTCGGGATGGTCCGGGCCGAGATGGAGGTGGCCGGCTATCCACCCTTCGGCACAGATGTGCACAACCCGGATTTCGGGGTGTTGGCGCAGGCAGCGGGTCTTCATGGGGAACGCGTGGAGCGCGCCGAGGACATCGTCCCGGCAATCGAGCGCGCGCTCGCCCACGAGGGACCGGCCCTGATCGACTTCGTCACCGATCCACGCGCCCTCGCGATGCCACCCAAGATCGAGGCGGGCCAGATCCGGGGCATGGCTCTGGCCATGACGAAGCTGGTCTTCAGCGGCGATTCGGCGGAGGTGTTCGAGACGATCAAGTCGAACATCCGGAACATCCCACAGGTGCTGTAAGCCCGGGTCGTGCCGATCAGGAGCGGCACCTACGACCAGGCATGGAATCGCCCCGCCAGGCCGAAGAGGCAGGGGCGGTCAGGCAGGGCGGGGTCAGGAATCCGAGGTCCCAATCAGATCCAGGTCGAGGCGTCCAATGAGCGTGAGCGGGCGATGCCCCGTGGATGTCAACCTGAGCCTCACCCAGGGATGACGCACCGTCATGACGATGACGGCCCCACAGGACACCGTGGTCCCACCCCGCGATGGCATTGCACCGCGGAGGCTCCCGGACGTCGACCGGCGCCCGAAGGCACCAGGAGCCGGCACCGCCCGGTGCGGACATGGATCCGCACATTCGGTGCCGAGCAACCCAACGAGGAGTATCCATGGCGACCAGGTTGGCAGCAGGCCGGTCCTTCACAACGAGCGTCAACATCTCGACCGGGCATCGCACCAGGATCATCGAGGTGCTCAACCAGAGCCTCGCCGATTCCTTCGACCTCCTGAGCCAGGTGAAGCAGGCACACTGGAACGTGAAAGGTTCCGACTTCTGGCAGCTGCACAAGCTGTTCGACGAGGTCGCCGAGCGGGCAGAAGCATGGGTCGATGAGCTTGCTGAGCGTATCACCGCCCTCGGCGGGTACGCGAACGGGACGGTGCGGATGGCCGCCGGCAGCAGCTCACTCCCCGAGTTCCCGACCGACATCACCGAAAGCATGGACTACGTCAGGGCTGTCGCCGACCGCGTGGCGACGTTCACGAACTCCGCTCGGGATGCGATCGACCAGACCGACAAGCTTGGTGACCAGGACACGGCCGATCTGTTCACCGAGATCAGTCGCTGCGCCGACAAGTATCTCTACTTCCTCGAGGCGCATCTCCAGGAGTAGCCGCTCCGTCGCCGCGCCGGTCGCCCGGACGGATCTGGTCGGCCGTCCCAGCCGACCGCGTGGGGTCGAAAACCCCGATTCGCGATCACCACGCACCCCTCAGCGCCTGGGTGCCCCACAATGGACAGCATGCGGCTTGTGGCGGACGCTATCGCCAACTTTTCGGTGGGACGCTCGTGGACAGCATCCTCGGCGGGTCACGCAGTTCGGTCCGGATGGGCAGGAGCGGTCATCCTCCGGGAGCATCGCCCCCGACAGGCGTTGGCCCGATGACCGCACCACGGCCGCCCCACACCAAGGGGGGCCTGCGGTTCTCCAGCGACCAACAGCCGGGAATCCGGCGACGTCGGGCCGGCCGAGGGTTTCGGTATCTCGGACCAGACGATCGACCGGTCCGGGATCCCGAGGAACTGGCGCGGATCCGAGCGCTCGCCGTCCCGCCGGCCTGGCGTGAGGTCTGGATCTGCCCGGACCCGTTCGGTCATCTGCAGGCTGTCGGGCGCGACGCCCGAGGACGCAAGCAGTACCGCTACCACCCGCGGTTCCGGGCCGCCAACGATTTGTCAAAGTATGCGCGGCTATCCACCTTCGGACGCGCCCTGCCCGCAATACGGCATCGAGTCGCACGCGACCTCAGTCGCCCAGGCCTGTCGAAGGAGAAGGTGCTCGCGACGGTCGTTCTCCTGCTCGAGATCACCCATCTTCGGATCGGGAACGCTACGTACCTGCGAGACAACCGCTCGTTCGGCCTGACCACGCTTCGCAACCGGCACGTCGAGGTCAGCGGCACGAGCCTGCGGTTCCGATTCAGGGGCAAGGGAGGTCGGCCCCACGAAGTCGGGGTTCGCGACCGGCGGCTTGCGGGGCTCGTGTCCAGGTGCCAGGACCTGCCAGGCCAGGAGCTATTCCAATACCTTGACGAAAGCGGCGAGCCACAGTCGATCGAATCGGCCGACGTCAACGAGTACCTGAGGGCCGCTGCTCGAGCGGACATCTCCGCCAAGGACTTCCGAACGTGGGCCGGAACGCTGCTCGCCTATCGGGCCCTTCGGCTGACGCCCGAGTCTGCGGGGCCCGCCGTCCGTCGATCCCTGAAGCTCGCGACGGAGCTCGTCGCCGAGGCGCTCGGCAACACGCCGACGGTGAGCCGGCAAAGCTACATCGCACCGATAGTGCTGGACGCCTTCGCCGCCGGAGCGCTGCCCCGTGGGCGCGCGACGAAGGGCGGGCATGGGCTCGAGCTCGCGCCCGACAGGCGCGAGGAGCTCCAGCTCGTCCATCTCCTCGAGGCCGCACCCGTGCCCTGGACGTGAGGGGGATGCGATTGTCCCCGACTGCCCGCCGCAGTCGTGCGCCTGCTGGTTCGTTGCCGGATGACGGGGACGGCCCTATCGCTCACCGGGTGCTGGCTGGGGAGCCCACGACCCGGATCTCGATGTCCGGCGGCGCCACGCCGCCCGAACCCGTCAGCCCTAGCAAGTTGGCGCTCAGCTCATCGTGCGAAGCGAGCTCCTCGGGTAGGAACACGATATGGGCTCCCTGAGCGGAGGCATACTCCGCCAGCGCTCCCATCCCATGACCCTTCGGCAGCCAGGCAGCGACCCGGGCTCCCGCGTTCCGACCCTCCACGACCTGGCCGGCGATCTCCGGCCGCCCGAGATACTCGAGATCTGCGAGGGCCAGGCGACCACCGAAACGATCATCGGCTCCGTCGGCATCGATCGCGTTCGGCAGGGGCTCGGACATGAACCCCGCAGCATCCGCTGCGTACAGGACCAGCACGCAACCGTGCTCCAGCGCGTGCGCCTGAGCCGCCTGACGGACCGGGCGGTGCGCGTCGTCCTGGGTCGTATAGGCGACGACCGCCGGGCCCGCCATGTCTTCACCGCGACCACCCGAGCGAATCCCGCGGTCTTCGATCTCACCCATGTCCGTCCCCGTGCTGCCCGGCCCTGATCGGTTGCGCGAGGGCCATTCATCGGCATCATAGACGCAGGCCGAACGCTCAGGCCTCCGACGTCCCTGGACTTGATGCAGCAGGTGCCGCGTCAAGGCGCCGGAAGGAATCGCTGTCGCGGGATCGCGCGCACGGCGGTGTCGCTCGCCGCCCCAGCTG
>JBBQMH010000093.1:0-7157 GCA_038328755.1 Candidatus Limnocylindrales bacterium | reverse complement strand
CCGCGTGATCCGCTGGGACGTCATCAGTGGCAATCTTCCGCTCCTCGGCAGCAAGCTCGTCGAGCACCTCGCGCTGACGGTCGTGGCGGTCGGGGTGGGGCTGCTCATCAGCTCGGTCGCCGTGCTCCTGATCCGCGGCCGGCGTCCACTGGTCGCCCCCGTGACCGGGTTCTTCGGCTTCCTCTACACGATTCCGAGCCTGGCGCTCCTGGCCTTCCTGGTGCCGATCACGGGACTCTCGTTCCTGAGCGCGGAAATCGCGCTGGTGACGTACACCCTGCTCATCCTGACGCGCAACCTCCTGGCTGGCCTGGCGTCGGTACCACCCGACGTCCTCGAGGCAGCCGACGCGATGGGCTATGGCCGGATGCGTCGGCTCTGGCAGGTGGAGCTGCCGCTGGCCCTGCCGCTGATCGTGGCCGGAATCCGGATCGCCACCGTCACGACCATCGGGCTGGTGATGGTCACGGCCCTCATCGGCTTCGGTGGACTCGGCCAGGTCATGCTGCGCGGTTACAACTTCCGGAACGACACGCTGGTCCTGGTCGGATTCGGGCTGACCGTGGCCATTGCGCTTGTCGTCGATCTGGGACTCGGCTGGCTTGGCCGCGCGATCACGCCCTGGAGCGCCAGGAGAAGCACCTGATGGAGATCCTGCGCGAGACCTTGGACTGGTTCCTCGATCCGACTCATTGGGCGGGCTCCAATGGAGTCCCGTGGCGTCTTGGAGAGCACGTCTTCTTCTCGGTAGTGGCAATCCTTCTGGCCGTCGCCGTTGCGTTGCCCGCAGGACTCGCCATCGGGCATACCGGCCGCGGAGAACGCATCGCAACTGCCGTGGCCGGACTCGGGCGTGCAGTTCCCTCGTATGCGCTCCTGATCCTGTTCGTTCCCTTCCTTGGGCTCGGCTTCTCGAGCGCGCTGCCGGCACTCGTCCTGCTGGCAATTCCGCCGATCCTCCTCAACACCGTGGCCGGCATCCAGGACGTGGATCGGGACACCATCGAGGCCGGCCGGGGCATGGGGATGACCGAGCGGCAGGTCCTTCGCGATGTCGAGTTGCCGGCCGCGTTGCCGGCGATCATCGTCGGGCTCCGGACCTCCGCAGTCCAGGTCGTCGCAACAGCCACGCTCGCGGCGCTCGTCGCCGGCGGCGGTCTCGGCCGCTACATCGTGGACGGGTTCGCGCTGCAACGGGACGATCGACTCCTCGCCGGCGCGATCCTTGTCGCGGTTCTGGCGCTCGGGACCGATCGGGCGTTCACCTGGGCGCAGCGCCGGTACGAGCGCGGAGGACTCAGCGAGCCCGAGGGCCGGGAAACACCCGCGCGCCAGGCGATCTGACCGGTCGCAGCCCGGGGCGATTTCGCTCCTGTATTCAGCGTCACAGAGCTGTCACTGCGGCTCTGCTATCGTCGCAACTCGCCTTGGTCGCGACGGTGCTCGCGCGGGCGGAAAGGAAGGAGAACGACCCAATGCGGACTATCCGCAGGGCCGCCCTCGGGGCAGCGATACTCGCGCTCATCGTGAGCGCCTGCTCGCTGGGTGGAGGCAGCCAGGAACCAACAGGGACGATCGCCAGCCAACTCACGTTGGCCGGACCGCCCGAATGTCCGGATCGACCGTTCTGTCTCAAGGGACTGACGGACAAGTACGGGCTCACGTTCAAGGAATTCAAGCCGACTGACACGGGTGGGCCCATCACGATTTCGGCCCTGGAGAATGGCGATGCGCAGGTCGGCCTGCTCTTCACGTCGGACCCGGTGATCGCCGTCAAGGGGTTCGTTCTGCTGCAGGACGACAAGCAGCTCCAGCTCGCCGACAACCTCGTACCGGTCGTTCGCCAAGCGGTACTCGATGCCAACCCGGTCATCAAGGACGCGCTCAATGCCGTTATGGCCAAGATGAGCCAGGCCACCCTGACCGACCTGAACAAGCAGGTCACGGTCGACGGCAAGGCTGCGGCCGAGGTCGCCAAGGCGTGGGTCGACGCACAGGGCTTCGCCTTCTCCGGAGGGTCCGGCACCGTCAAGGTCGGTTCCACGAACTTCTACGAGCAGGAGATCCTCGGGGAGATCTACGCTCAGGTACTCGAGAACGCCGGCATCACTGTCGAACGGAAGTTCCAGCTTGGCAACCGGGAGATCGTCTTCCCGGCCCTCGAGTCGGGTGAGATCGACATCCTCGCCGAATACGCAGCGACAGCCCTCGAATTCGTGAACAAGGGTACCGGGGAGGCCTCAACCGACCCGGCGGCCACCGTGGCGAAGTTCAATGAACACCTCGCCGCGATCGGGCTCGTCGCGCTGGACTACGCGGAGGCGACCGACCAGAACGGGTTCGTCGTGACCAAGGAGACAGCCGACAAGTACGGTCTCGTCAAGATCAGCGATCTGGCCAAGCCCGCGCCCTGACCTGCGCGCGTCCCGCCAACCACTGGAGCCCCGGCCAACGGTCGGGGCTCCTTTTGTGCTCTCGGGTGTCACAGTGGCGTCACCCTGTGCGACGATACTTGCGGCCCCCAACGCCCCACGGAGTTGCCCCATGTTCGAACGTCTTTTCGGCAACCAGTCCCAGGATCCGGCGGTCATGGAGCGGATTCCGCCGGGCCAGTACCGAACCGAGAAGTTCCCGGTCCTCCATTACGGATCGGTTCCGAGTACAGATCTGGCCAAGTGGGACTTCAGGGTGTACGGCGAGGTGGACACCCCGTTCACCCTGACCTGGGAGCAGTTGAAGACGCTGCCCCGCAAGACCGTCGCGACGGACATCCACTGCGTGACCCGATGGACGAAGCTCGACACGGTCTGGGAGGGCGTGGCGATCCAGGAGATCCTCAAGCTCGCCCAGTTGCGCACGGGTACCACGCACGTGGTCGCCCATTCAGAGCAGGGTTACACCGCCAACCTGCCGCTCTCGGTTCTCGATGACGACGACGTCCTGCTGGCCGATACCTTCGACGGCCAGCCGCTCGAGAAGGAGCACGGCTGGCCGCTTCGGCTGTTCGTCCCGAAGCGCTACTTCTGGAAGAGCGCCAAGTGGATCCGCGGCCTCGAGTTCCTGGACCACGACCAGCTCGGGTTCTGGGAGCGCTACGGCTACAACAACGACGCCGATCCCTGGAAGGAAGAGCGATTCTCCGAGTAACGGAGCAAGGCGGTGGCCACACCGCCCCATGAAATCGCGTCGAACGAACCGCGACCACAGGCCAGTGTGGCGCCCAGGAGCATCCAGGGTCCTGCGTCCGTGCGTACTCCTGGCTTGCCGCTGATGAACGTGATCGAGGGGTCAGTCGCGCGGGCGGGATCGCATGGTTGCGAGGCGGACTGAGCCGACGAACGCGATGGCGCCGAACGCCAGAAGGACGAGGACCGGCGCCGAGACCGGGCCAGCGATCGTGCCAGGCGTGGAGACGACCGTGTCGGTCGGCGGGATGGTCGGGGCCGGCGGGGCCGGCGGGACCGTCGCGGCCGGCTGCGCACTCGACGACGGGGAGGCGCTGGGCGACGGGGTGGCGCTGGGCGACGGGGTGGCGCTGGGCGCTGCGCACGCGGAACTATCGATGGTGTCGTGGATCATGGTGACGGCGCCATTCCGTGCCAGTGCCCGGCCCTGGAGCGTCACGCCATCGTTCAGCGTGATCGAGGTGATGGCCATGATCGTGCCCTTGAAGCTCGTGGATGTGCCCAGGGTCGCCGAGCTGCCGGCCTGCCAGTAGACATTGCAGGCCGAGGCGCCGTTGATGAGCGTCACCCTACTGTTCGGCGCGGTGATCAGCGTGGAGGCCGCCTGGAAGATGTACACGCCCGCACCGTCGAGCGTGAGCGTTCCGGTCAACCCGAGCGAGGCCGACGAATAGACGCCGGGCGCCAGGGTGGTTCCACCCAGTTCTGTGGCTACCGCTGAGGCAGGTGTGGCCCCGGCGGCAGTGTTGTACGCGGTCAGCAGGTCGCTCTTTGCCTGCAGGGCGACGGCATCCGCGTAGTGCGTGACCCCCGTGAGGGTCACGGTTCCGAAGCCGGTCACCGACGTACCCGGATGCAGCCCGACGTCACCGGTGATCGTCGTCGCCCCGGTGTTCGTGATGGTCGTACCGGCCAGGACGGCAAAGTTCGTTGCCGTGCCAAGACCGACGGGGGCCGCTGCCAGGGTCGTCCCTGCGAGTGCGACGGCCAGGAAGGCGGCCGCGCCGATGGTTGCAATGCGTTTCATGTCATTTGTCCTGCACGGTGTGGCCATGCGCTGCAACGGTTTGTTGCGGTCGCGCGACTTCGACACCGTTCGCTGACCGAGTGTGGTGTGCGGGGCCTACCACGTCATGACGATTCGTCATTGCTCCGGTCCTTCGAGAACCTCAGTTCAGCGCCGAGGGACCCCGCATGTGAGTCAGGCGGGAGCCACCACCGGGATCCCGGCGGCCCGGAGCAGGGCTGGAAGGATTACGAGGATCAGCAGGATCGCGATGCTGACCAGGGCAACCAGACGCATCGTCGTCAAACCGACCGAGGAGAGCACCGAGCGGCTATCCACTGGGGGCGAGTCGACCACCTGCGCCGCCCGGGTCGTCGTCTGTGACCGTCCCATCATTGCGCGGCCCGGAACGAGGAACCCAGCGTCAGCGCGAGTCCCAGAAGGATGCTGAGCATGCCGAAGGCGAGGACGAGCCCTTCGAGGCCAGCCCGTCGGCTCGATCGACCAGGGGTGTCTACCTCGGCGTGATCGCCCGGTCCCGCGTGGTGGGCGCTGGTGCCGAAGGTCATCATGGTTGCGTTCCTGTTCAAGGAAACGCCGTTCGGCCATCGAAGGTGACAGTACGCGGAGCGGCTCAGCAGCGAGTGTCCGCCCCCGGGGCCGCCGCGTCATGACGGTCGGTCATCCACCGCCGGCGTCGACGGCGGCCTGCCGTTCCTCAGTCTTGCCGGACGATCGCTTCGGACGAGTTGCCCACCCGACGTTCGTGAACGTCGGGATGAAGCGGTAGCCCTGGCCCGGGACCGTTTCGATGAAGCGCGGGTGCTTGTAGTCGTCCTGGAGCTTGACACGCAGGCTCCGGACATGGCGGTCCACGATGTTGCTCTCGGTCACGAAATCGGTGCCCCAGATGGCGTCGAGGATCTCCTCGCGGGTGACGACCCGGCCGGCACGACTGGCCAGGAGGTACAGCAGGCTTTGCTCGATCCCGGACAGGTGGATGACCGAGGTGCCGGCGCGCACCTCGCGACTGAGGATGTCGATCTCGATCTCGCCAAGCTTGATCACGGGCACGATCGGCCGGTCCGTGCCGGTTGCCCGCCGGGTGATGACGATGGCTCGGGCGAGCAGTTCTTCGGGCGAGAAGGGCATCGTCAGGATGTCGTCGACGCCCAGGTCGAATGCCCGCAGTTTCGTCTTGAGGTCGCCGCGCCGCGTCAGTCCCAGGGCGGGTGTCAGGCGCCGCGTTAGCTGGTTCGAGGCGCCGAGCCGTGAAAGCAGCTCCGTGCTCTCATCGTGGTCCATGTCGATGACGGTGAGATCCGGGGGCCAGTCGCCCATGATCCTCACGGCCCCGGCCAGGTCGGCCGCAGCACGGACCTCGAACAGGCCGTGGTTCAGCGTCAGCTCGATCAGGTCGACGACGAGTTGGCGCTCGTGGAGCACGAGCGCGCGCTGCGCTTTCCGTTCCGGTTTTCCAGCCATGCGACCCACGTGGTCCAATCCTCCAGCGACGAATTCGCGCAGAAGATTATCTCACGGAGCCCGGTCAACCTCAACTGCACAAGATGGCACCCGGCGGCCCCGGGGTCAGCGGTGCTGGGTGTCGCCCTTGTGGCGGCGGACGCTCTCCGTGAGATCGTCGTCGCGTGGAGGGGACGAGCCGAGCTTCATGCTCCCGAGCTTCATGCTCGGCTTGTCCCAAGGCCCAGGCTCTGCCGCGACGCCCCTAGCGGCGACCGAGCCGGCGTGAGCCGTTGAAGTAACCCATGACGACCACGACGAGGATCGCGCCAAGGGTGGCGATCACGATGCTCTCGACGTTGATGCCGTCGACTGAGCCCATGTTGAGCACGTTCGTGGCGATGAAACCGCCCACGACGCCGCCGACGATGCCCAGGACGATCATCATGAGCAGGCCTTCACGCGAGCCCATGATCATGTTGGCGAGAAAGCCGGCGATGGCGCCGACCACGATCCATGCGATGAAACCCATCGAGTTCGCTCCTATTGGGTGCCGGTCCGCGTTGGCCGGCGCGGTGTACTGGCAAGACTCGGCCAGCCCGAGGACCGCTACGGCGGTCACGTGGAATGATCAGGCGGGATCGCGGCGGAAGATCCCCACGGCCCAGAGCACGACGAGCTCGATGATCGTCCAGCCGACCAGGGCCACGACGGCTGTGACGTCGAAGATCGAGCCCGAGGCATGGAGGGCGTCCGTCTTGAGGATCCCCTCGAACGGCGCCACGAAGAGCTGGCTGATGTTCAGGATGCCCGACACGAGGCCGTTGGCTTCGCGGGCATCGAGCAGAAGCAGGACGAAGCGCAGTCCGATGACGAGTTGGATCAGCCCGAATGCGAGGACCACGATGCGGCGAGTGAGCTCGGCTCCCTCCGGTCCGGTCGTCGTGGTGTGGCGGCTGTCTGTCCGCACGGTCTGCTGGCTCACAGCCGGCTCCTGGGTTGCGGCTGGCGTGGCTTCCTGGGTGACGACCGTCCGGTCGACCTCGTCTGTGGTCATTGCAACTCCCTCACGCTTCACGTGGCGCGGCCCGGAGGGCCGCAGAGACACTCAGGCGCAAGTTGATTTTCAACGCGCGGGTCGCAAAGTCATGACGATCCGTCATCAGCCGGCTCGGGATCGCTCCAGCACGTAGCCGATCGCGACGAGGCAACCTCGGGCCATCGCGCCTCGCGTCAGTCCAGGAGACGGATCTCGTCCCCAAGCTGGATCCGACCAGGCTGCTCCACCTGGGCGAGGACGCCCAGCATCGCCTTCGGGGCGCCATGACGGTCGGGTAGCGGCCCGCGATAGCGCAGGATGGTCCGGAGTGTGTCCAGATCCCGCTCACCCGTATCCGGATCCTGGGTCGTGATGGCGCACCGAGCGTCACGCTCGGTCACCCGGAGGATCGCCTCGCCGAGGGCGATCGTTCGATCGATCCAGTCATCCTCGTGGTGCGGGA
>JBBQMH010000092.1:0-7272 GCA_038328755.1 Candidatus Limnocylindrales bacterium | reverse complement strand
TGACTACAGTTTCGCAACGACGGGAGCCGCTCGTTCCCGCGATCTTGCCCGGAGGCGAAGAAAATGCTTATGGTCCGAATCCACTCGTTCCTGAATCTGTTTCGTTCTGATGAGGAAGGCCAGGGACTCGCGGAGTACGCGTTGATCCTCGCCCTCATCGCCATCGTTGCGATCGTCGCCCTGATCTTCCTCGGCGGACAGATCAGCGGGATCCTCAGCAACGTCGGCAAGTCGATCTAGGTGTTCTACGGCGGAAACGCAGCCGTGCGGATCGCTGACAATCAGTTGGCTCCGCGCAACTGCAGGACCGTCCGGTGCAGTTGACAGTCACGAGGGATGCACCATAAGGTGCTCCAGCCTCCGCAGGTGCGGAGAGCACGAACGGAAAGGAGGTGTCCACCCATGATGAATTACTTCTCTGCACTCATTGCATCGTTCCGCTCTGATGAGGAAGGCCAGGGACTCGCGGAGTACGCGTTGATCCTCGCCCTCATCGCCATCGTTGCGATCGTCGCCCTGATCTTCCTCGGCGGACAGATCAGCGGAATCCTCAGCAACGTCGGCAAGTCGATCTAGCCGAGTACCTTTGATTGAATCGACAACCGCCGTGCCCCATGGGCCGGCGGTTCGTCGTTCAGATCAGTCGCTTCACACTCGGTTCGCGCAGTCGCTTCACACTCGGTTCGCGGAGGTACCTCTCAATGCTGTCCACGCTCAGGGTGTGGGTCGGCGATCAGGTCCGACGTGACGAGGATGGCCAGGGGCTTGCTGAATACGCACTCATCCTCGCACTCATCGCGATCATCGCAATCGTCGCCCTCATCTTCCTCGGAAGCCAGATCAGTTCAAAGATCAGCGTCGTCGGGAACGCCATGTAGCGCCATTCCCTCCGGGGAGGGATCAGCGGCCCGTCCGGACGGACGGGCCGTTTCAGCTCCCTGGCGCTGGGCGGCACCTTGCAGACGACATTGCGAGGTGCGAGAGTTCCTGACGGAACCTACCAATAGTCCTGGGCCATTGGTATAGTCGCGCCGCTGTACGGCGATGCTAGAGTGTTGCCACCTGTCACACAACTTGATCGGGGGAATCCTTCCTTGAAGCGCTCAAATCGGCTGGTTCTGCTCATCGGCGTGTTCCTGGCCGCGGTGGCCTTTGTCCTGGTGGTCGTCCTCGTCGGCGGCGGCGGGACCGGCTCGGGATCCGCCGAGTCGAGTGCCCCGCCGGCCAAGATCCCGACGGTCGTGGCCGCGCGAGACATCGCGCTCGGCGTTGCCATCACCGCCGACATGGTCAAGACGCAGGATCTGGCCCCAGATCTCCGGCTGCCGGGCTCCTTCGGCGACGTCAGCCAGGTCGTCAACAGCGTGGCGCGGGCATCGCTCAAGTCGGGCCAGCAGATCACGGCGGCGGATTTCGCGGAGTCGTCGGGCGCGAACCTGGAGGTACCTGCCGGCCTGACCGGCATCGCCGTCCAGGTTGACCAGCTCTCCGGTGTCGGCACGTTGATCAAGACCGGCGATTACGTGGACATCATCGCCCAGATCAGCCCCGGCAGCTTCCCGCTGAACTACTTTGCCAAGCCAGCCACCGGCACCGAGGCGGTGGTGAACCCCGTGCCGCCCGTCAACGACCCGACCAGCGTCAAGGTTCTGCTCCAGGGGCTGCAGGTAATCACGACCATCCTGCCGCCGCCCCCAGCCTCCGAAACCGGAGTTGCGTCACCCGCGCCCAGCGGGGCCACGGCCGGGAGCGCGCCAAGCGGCGTGGCCCTCAACGGCCAGCAGGAGATCGTGATCGTCGCCGTGACCCCACAGCAGGCCGAGGTCATCAAGTTCGCGCAGGTGGACGGTAACCTCACGCTGACCCTGCGCTCGCCGAAGGACTTCGTCGATCAGAACGGCAATCCCATCGTCCCGCAGACCGTGGTCACGTCCGGCATCGTCCTCAAGACGCTGATCGACACTTGGGGTGTCCTCCCGCCGACCTGGATCATCGTTCCCGTGCCCGTTGCGGCCAAGTAGCTGACCCTCCAACCGGCCGAGAGAGATACTGAACCATGAGCGACCGCATCAGGGTCCTGATCGTCGACGACATTGCGGAGACGCGTGACCACCTTTCGAAGCTCCTCGGCTTCGAGGCGGACATGGACGTCGTCGGTGTGGCGTCGTCCGGGCGCGACGCGATCGAGCGAGCCGCCGAGCTGACTCCCGACGTGGTCCTCATGGACATCAACATGCCGGATATGGACGGCATCGCGACGACGGAACAGCTGTCCCTGAGAGTCCCCACGGCTGCCGTGGTCATGATGTCGGTCCAGGGAGAGGCGGACTACCTCCGCCGCTCCATGCTCGCGGGAGCGCGCGAGTTCCTCGTCAAGCCGTTCAGCTCCGACGAGCTGAACTCCTCGATCAGGCAGGTCTGGACCCGGGAGCGTGACAAGCAGAGCCGGATCGGCGCATCAGTCGCCGCGTCGGCAAGAGTCGCTCACGCGCCCAGCGACCCGGGGGGCAGTCGCGGCACGGTGGTCGCCCTCTTCAGCCCGAAGGGCGGCGTCGGCCGCACGACCGTGGCAGTCAACCTCGCGGTTGCGGCCGCATCCATCAACGGCACGCGAGTGGCCCTGATGGACGGCTCGCTCCAGTTCGGAGACGTGGGCGTCCTGCTCAATCTCAATCCGAAGAACAAATCCATCGCGGACTTCGTTCCGGAGCTCGACCGAGAAGACACCGAGTCGATCGACACCTTCATGAGCGTGCACGCGTCGGGCGTGCGGGTCCTGCTGGGCCCGCCGTCGCCTGAGGCGGCAGAACTCGTGACGGCCACGCACGTCAAGCGTGTCGTGGAGCTTCTCCGCGCCGACCACGACCTGACCGTGGTGGATTGCCCCGCCATGTTCAACGACTCGACCCTGGCGATCCTGGACGAGGCGGACATCATCATCACGCTGCTGAATCTCGAGATCACCAGCATCAAGAACATGCGCCTCTTCATGGAAGTGACCGAGCAGCTCGGCTACGGCAACGATAAGCTCAGGCTCGTCCTCAATCGGGCCGACGCCGCTCTCGGGATCCGGGTCGCCGACGTCGAGAACTCGCTTGGGCGAAAGGTCCAGGACACGATCGTCAGCGACGGCCGGAGCGTGGTCTACGCGCTCAACCGCGGGGTACCGTTCTTCCTGAGCAATCCGGACGCCCCGGTATCTCAGGATATCCTTCGACTGGCGACGGCAATCCTCCAGCTGGAGGGCGAGACCGCACCTGCGGCCTCGAACAAGACGAGCAAGGCGGCGACGAAGAAGTCGCTGTTCGCCTGGCGATGAGTACGAAACAGACTCGACCCTTCGGGGCGAGGAAGGGGTGGTGGCAATGTCCCTGCTGAAGCGGATCGAGAGTGCCCGACCCGGCCAGGAGCCGGCCGCTGGCTCCAACCTGCCCGTGGCGACCCCGCCGTCGGGCGGTGCGGCCGCCCCGCCGGCCCCTCGCCTGCAATCCCAGGCACCCGTGCGCGAGTCCTTTCGGGACGTCAAGTTCCGGATCCAGAGTCGCGTGATCCAGGACCTGGACCCCAAGTTGGACCTGTCCAACCAGGTCGAGGTCCGGCGCCAGATCGAGGAGATCTTCGGCAAGGTCATCGACGAGGAGGGTCTCGCCCTTACTCGCGCTGAGCGCGTTCGCATGCTCGAGCAGATCACCGACGAGATCATCGGACTTGGGCCGCTGGAGCCGCTGCTCCGCGATGAGTCCGTTTCGGAAATCATGGTCAACGGCCCGCGCCAGGTCTACATCGAGCGATCCGGCAAGCTGGAGCTGACCAATGTGGTCTTCCAGAACGACGACCACGTCATGCGGATCATCGATCGGATCATCGCCCCGATCGGCCGCCGCGTCGACGAATCATCGCCGATGGTCGATGCCCGACTGACGGACGGCTCCCGTGTCAACGCGATCATTCCACCTCTCTCGCTGGTCGGGCCCGTGATCACGATCCGCAAGTTCGCCGCGACGCCGTTCACGGTCGACGACCTGGTCCGGTTCGGGACCGCGACCCCGGATATGTTCGAATTCCTTCGGGCCTGCGTCGAGGCGCGCCTCAACGCCTTCGTCTCCGGCGGCACCGGCTCCGGCAAGACCACGACCCTCAACGTCCTGTCGGGGTTCATCCCGAACGACGAGCGGATCGTGACCATCGAGGATGCTGCCGAGCTGCAGCTCCGCCAGGAGCACGTGGTGACGCTTGAGTCCCGCCCGCCGAACATCGAGGGCAAGGGCGCCATCCCGATCCGCGAGCTGGTCCGCAACGCCCTGCGCATGCGGCCTGATCGCATCGTCGTCGGGGAGTGTCGTTCCGGCGAGGCCCTGGATATGCTCCAGGCCATGAACACCGGCCACGATGGCTCGCTGTCCACCGGTCACGCCAACACCCCGCGCGACATGCTGTCCCGCCTCGAGACGATGGTCCTCATGGCCGGCGTGGATCTTCCGGTCCGGGCCATCCGCGAGCAGATCGCCTCGGCGGTGGACCTCATCGTCCACCAGGCTCGGCTCAAGGACGGCACGCGCCGGATCACGAATATCACCGAGGTCCAGGGCATGGAGGGTGACGTCATCGTCATGCAGGACGTCTTCGTCTTCGAGCAGACCGGAGTGATCGACGGCAAGATCCAGGGACGGCTCAAGCCGACAGGGATTCGACCGAAGTTCGTCGAGCGCTTCGAGACCGAGGGCATCCACCTGCCGCAGGCGATCTTCGGGATCTAGGAACGGTGAAGGAAACAGCGTCATGAACCTCACCCTTATCGTCGCCGGCATCGCCGCTCTCGCGATCCTCCTGATCGCGGTCGGGATCGCCATGTCCGGCAGCGGCTCGGGTGTCTCGGCGCGCCTCGAGCGCTACGCTTCCGGGCGCGCCGACAATCCGGCCAAGGGCAAGGGCGATGGACTGGCCGACCTGATCGCCCAGAGTGCTGCCCTGGCGAGCCTCAACAAGGCGGTCGAGGGGCGAGACTTCGGCGCCAATCTCGCGCGCGACATCGCCCGGGCGGACCTGAAGCTCAAGGTGTCCGAGTACCTGGGGATCTGGGTGGCGACGACGGTCGGAACGCCGATCGTCTTCTACTTCCTCGGTTTCGTCATGACTTCCCTGCAGAGTCCGATCGCGCTGATCGGTGGTGCCGTGCTCGGCTTCTTCGCTCCACGGATGTGGCTGGGACGCCGCATCTCCGGGCGCCTGAGTTCATTCAACAAGCAGCTCCCCGATACGATCACGCTGGTGGCCAACGGGCTCCGCTCCGGATCGTCCTTCCTCCAGGCCATCGAGCTCGTGGTCCGCGAGTCGCGGCCTCCGGTATCGACCGAGTTCGGCCGGGTCATCCGCGAGGTGAACCTGGGCCTGCCGTTCGACGTCGCCCTTGAGAACATGGTTCGACGGATCAAGTCGGATGACTTCGAGCTGATGGCCACGGCAATCGCGATCCAGCACACCGTTGGTGGCAATCTCGCCGAGATCCTCGATTCCATCGCCTTCACGATCCGCGAGCGCGTCCGGATCAAGGGCGAGATCAAGACGCTGACGGCACAGCAGCGCCTGTCCGGTTACGTGGTCGGCGGACTGCCCTTCGGCCTGGCGGTGTTCATCTACATCGCCGCCCCGACGTTCTTCAACCCGATGTTCGATGACAAGGTCGCGATCGCAGGGCTGCCGGCCGGGATCATCATCCTCGGTTTCGGGGTGTTGATGATGTTGATCGGCTTCTTCGCCATCCAGAAGATCGTGGACATCGAGGTCTAGCGCGATGCCCATTGCCATCATCATCGCCGGCGTTGCCGCACTGGCCATCCTGCTCATCACCTCCGCGCTCGCTGGATCGAGAGCGGAGGATCCGGTCCAGGCACGCCTGACCCAGCTCGGGACGATGCAGGCGAGGAACCTCGAGGAGCTGGAACTCCAGCAGCCATTCTTCGATCGGACGATCAAGCCGCTGGCGGGCCGGCTGTCCGGGCAGGTCGCGAAGATCACGTCCTCCAACTTCACCGAGCGTTCCGAGAAGCGCCTGGCGATGGCCGGAAATCCCGGCGACATGCGGAGTGCCGAATGGCTCGGGATCAAGGCGATCGCTGCCGCCGCGTTTGCCGGGATCATGTTCCTCCTGTTCGGGCTCCTTGCCGGCAATGTCTTCAATGGGCTCATCTTCGCCGTTCTCGGACTCGGGATCGGCTATATCGCCCCGGAGTTCTGGCTCAGCGGGCGGGTGAAAAAGCGACAGAAAGGGATCCTCCTGCAGATCCCCGATGCCCTCGACCTGCTGACCATTTCGGTCCGCGCCGGGCTCGGGTTCGATGCCGCGCTCGCCAAGGTCGTCGAAAAGCTGCAGGGCCCGCTCATCGACGAGTTCAGGCGTGCGCTGGCCGAAGTGCGCGTCGGCAAGGTCCGGCGTGAAGCGCTGCGCGACATCGTGCCGCGGACCGATGTGGTGCCGCTCACGAACTTCATCGGGGCCATCGTTCAGGCCGAGCAGCTTGGCGTTTCGATTTCCAAGGTCCTGCAGGTCCAGTCCGAGCAGCTCCGGATCGAGCGACGCCAGCGAGCCGAGGAGCAGGCTGCCAAGGCGCCCATCAAGATGCTCTTCCCGCTGGTCGGGTGCATCTTTCCGAGCCTGTTCATCGTCATCCTTGGCCCTGCGATCATCCTGATCATCGGCAACCTCGGCGCCACGCAGTAGCCTGCGTGGACGCGCACAACGTCGCGCGTGGGACCGTCCTGGCCGAGAATCTCGAGGTGGCGTCGTCCCTCTGGGCGCGCTTCATGGGCCTGATGGGCCGGCCGTCGCTGGAGCGAGGCGCGGGTCTCTGGTTGACCGGCACGAACGGGATCCACATGTGGTTCATGCGCTTTCCCATTGACGCGGTGTTCCTCGGCAAGCCGGATTCGAGCGGTCAACGGACCGTGCTCGCAACCCGCACGAGCCTTCGCCCGTGGACTGGGTTGGTGCCGCTGATTCGCGGAGCCGATGGCTGCCTCGAGTTGCCGGCGGGAACGGTGTCGGCAACGCGGACCGGCAAGGGAGACCAGGTCCGCTTCGAGTAGCGGCGCCGCGGGGAGCATATGCGCATGTTCTGGAGCCCAACGGCAGGCGGAGCCATCTGGGCACGACGCGATCGGAGGGCGGCGCTGATCCTGGTCGCCGCGATCATTGGTGGGATCCTGCTGGTCGTCGTGGCCGTGACGGCGTGGCCGGCATTCGGCGATGAGCATGCGTATTGGACCGCCGCCCAG
>JBBQMH010000091.1:0-7796 GCA_038328755.1 Candidatus Limnocylindrales bacterium | reverse complement strand
ATCGCGAAGGTCCCGAAGAGCTCTTCCGAGGATGTCGACCGGGCCGTGGAGGCGGCCGACAAGGCGTTCCCGGCGTGGGGCCACGCGACCCCGGCCGAGCGATCGAACGCCCTCCTCAAGCTGGCCGACGCGCTTGAGGCGCGTGGCGAGGAGATCGGGCGGCTCGAGAGTCGCAACGCGGGAAAGCCCGTCGGAGCCGCGATCGACGAGGTCCCGGTCGTCGTGGACAACCTGCGGTTCTTCGCCGGCGCGGGCCGGGTCCTCGAGGGCAAGGCGGCCAACGAATACATCGCCGAGCGGACGTCACTGATCCGTCGCGAACCGGTCGGGGTCGTTGCCTCGATCGCGCCATGGAACTATCCGATCATGATGGCCGGCTGGAAGATCGGCCCGGCCCTGATGGCGGGGAACACCGTCGTCCTCAAGCCGTCGGCGCGTACGCCGCTGACCGCACTCGTCCTGGCCGAGATCGCCGCGGATATCCTGCCGCCTGGCGTGCTCAACGTGATCTCCGGGACCGGGGCCGCCATCGGGGATGCGCTCGTGGGGCATCCGAAGGTCGGGATGATCTCGGTCACCGGCGACACCGATACCGGCAAGCACATCGCCAGGATTGCCGCGGATCGGGTCAAGCGGCTCCATCTCGAACTCGGCGGCAAGGCCCCGGTGATCGTCTTCGACGATGCCGATGTCGAGGCCGTGATCGAGAATCTCAAGACCTTCTCGTACTGGAATGCCGGCCAGGATTGCACGGCGCCCTGCCGCGTCATCACCGGGCCGAAGATCCACGACAGCCTGGTGGCGGATCTCGCTGCCGCCGTCGGATCGATCAAGTGGGGCGATCCGGCCGAGGGCGATGACATCGAGATGGGATCGCTCATCGCAAAGGGTCAGGCCGACAAGGTCGAGGGCATGGTCGACCGGGCGAAGTCGGGCGCCGAGATCGTCGCCGGCGGGCATCGGCCGGACCGGCCCGGCGCGTACTTCGAGCCGACGGTCATCGCCGGGCCCGGCCAGGGGAGCGAGATCGTCCAGGACGAGGTGTTCGGGCCGGTCGTCACGGTCCAGCGCTTCAGCGACGAGGCTCAGGCGATCGCCTGGGCCAACGACGTCCGTTTCGGCCTCGCGGCCTCGGTCTGGACGGCGGATATCGGCCGCGCGATGCGGGTGGCCAAAGCGATCCAGTTCGGCACCGTCTGGGTCAACGATCACTTCACGCTGGCATCCGAGATGCCGCATGGCGGCTTCAAGGAGTCCGGCTACGGCAAGGACCAGTCGATGTACGCGATCGATGACTACACCGTCGTCAAGCACGTGATGCTGAAGATCTGACCGGCCACTCGGCGCGAACCGGGAACGAGGGCGAACACGGCACAGACGGCGATCATCGTTCCCGTTCGCCTGCCGGCCCCGCTCGCACGGCTGCGGAAGGCCGAGGTCGACGTCGCACGCCTCGGCGTGTCAGCGCACCTCACGATTCTCTATCCGTTCATCGACTCCTCAAGGCTCGGGTCTCTGGAGATCGAAACCGTCGCGAGTATCGTCGCGGCTCAGCCCTCGGTTGGCATCGAGTTCGCGCACGTCAGGCGCTGGCCGGCGTCGGATCTCGGCCACGGCGTCGTCTGGCTTCAGCCGGATCCGGGCGAGCCGTTCCGCGCCCTGACGCGAGCCATCTGGGCGGCCTTCCCGGAGGCGCCGCCGTACGGGTCGCCTGACATCGATCTTCAGCCGCACCTGACGATCGCGTCCGACGACCCGGCCCATTTCGATGACGTCGAGTCGGCGGCCGCGGACCACGTTCCGTTCCGACGGCTCGTGACGGAGGCGACGCTCATCGTCGAGGGTCCGCAGGGTCGCTGGCGGACCGAGCATCGGTTCCCGCTCGGCTGATCACTCGGGACGGCCAGTCGGTCCGCTGCATCCAGAACGCCGCACCAGATCGCATGCCGGCTATCGTACGGCCGTGCCTCGACCCGCCGCCGCTTCGCCTCCGGAACCACCTCGCGCGCTGCACCCGGATCTCCAGCGGACCATCCTCGGCTGGTACGCAGTGCAGGGCCGGGAACTCGCATTCCGGGCAACGTCGGACCCATACGCCATCCTCGTGTCCGAAGCGATGGCGCAGCAGACGCAGGCTCGCCGTGCCGGCGCGTACTGGGAACGGTTCATGCTCGAATTCCCCAGCATCGAAGCCCTCGCAGCCGCAACGCCGGCGGCCGTGATCCGCGCCTGGCGTGGGCTCGGGTACAACCGCCGCGCGCTCGCGCTTCGGCGCGCGGCAATCGCCATCGTGGAGGAGTACGGCGGGCACGTGCCTGACGACATCGCCGCGCTCCAGCAACTCCCCGGGGTCGGGCCGTATACGGCGCGAGCGGTCGCGGCGCTGGCCTTTGGGCGTCCTGTCGGAGCCGTCGACGTGAACGTCCGGCGGGTCCTGTCGCGAGCGGTCGGCGGGAGGCTGGACGCGCTCACCGCCGCGGAGCTCCAGGCAACCGCCGATGCGAGCGTTCCGGCGGATGCCCCCGGCGCGTGGACCCATGCCCTCATGGATATCGGCGCGACGTTCTGCCTGCCGAAGCGACCACGATGTGCGGCCTGCCCGGCCGCTGGAGGGTGCCAGTTCGCGCTGAACGCGGTCGACAAGCCCGCGGACCCCGTCGCTCAATCCGTCCCGGCCGCATGGGAGCGCGCGGCCCCATTCGAAACGACGAGCCGCTGGATCCGCGGGCGGCTCCTCGACCTCCTTCGTGATGCCCCGGCGGACGATTGGGTGGCGATTCCAGTGGTGATCGGCCAGCACGACCGGGCCGCCATCGAGCGCGCCCTCGTCGCGATGGCGCGCGAAGGACTGGTCGAGCGGGCGCTGGGGCGGCCCGACAGGGCACGTCTGCCGATCGATTGACGCTCCGCTACGCTTGCGTCGTTGTGAGGACTGCATCCACCACGCCCGATACGGGTTCCGTACCACTGCCGGCGGACGATGTCGAGCTCTTCGACCTGGACATCCGGGGCCTGCGCCGACGATGGGCTGGCGCGGCCGCCCGCGGACCGATCGGCGCCGAGGCGATGGCCGGCGCGGACCTTCGGGCGCAGGCGTTCGGGGTGCCCGGTGAGCGCCTCATGGAGCACGCCGGCACCGCAGTCGCAGCGGCGGCCATGGCGCTTGCCGATGCGACCGGTCGTCGCGGACGCGGCCCCGTTCTCGTTCTGTGCGGACCGGGAAACAACGGCGGCGACGGATTTGTCGCGTCCCGACACCTCGCCCAGCGCGGGATCGACGTGATCGCGGCGCTCGTGGCGCCTGCTGCTCGCCCGCGGACCGCGGACGCGGCCAGGAATTGGGACCGGCTGGGGTCGGAAGCCCGCGTGACCCGCGTCCACACCGCTGCTCCACGCGAATTGACGATCCTGGGAGCCGATGTGGATCAGGCATCGATCATCATTGACGCACTTCTTGGATCGGGTGTCGAAGGTGCCCTGCGCGAACCGATCCGGGGAGCAGTCGAGTTGATCGCCCGGGCTCGTGCCGCCGGTGTCCCGGTCGTCGCCGTCGACACACCAACCGCCGTCGATCTCTCGTCCGGTGACCCGTCGGATCCGGTGGTCCAGGCCGATCTGACTGTCACGTTCCACCGCCCGAAGACAGGCCTCAGGACGCGTCGGGGAGCGGCCCTCGCCGGCAACGTCCTGGTTGCTCCGATCGGGATCCCCCCGGAGGCGGATCGTGGTTGAGCGCGCCCAACCAGGATTTCGCCAGGTGGCTCTCGTGGCTGCCGCGGCGGTCGTCGTGGTGCTCGGCGCGGCAGTCGCAACCGGGCTGCTCCCCGAACCGGTCCAGCGTCTCGTATTCCACACCCCGCTGACGATCATCGTGCTGATCGCGGGCACTTCGTATGTGCTCTGGCGGGTCGCGTCCCGTCGCCCTCCGGAGGACCTGGGTTGACGCACTCCGTGCCCGTCGAGGCAACCGCTCTCGAGGCTCGCGCCGCGACGGTCGCGCAGCTGGCGAGCAACACATACGACGTCCTTATCGTCGGCGGGGGGATCGTCGGGGTCGGCGCGCTGCTCGACGCGACGAGCCGTGGCCTTCGCGCTGCCCTGATCGAACAGTCCGATATCGCGGCCGGAACATCGAGCCGATCGTCGCGCCTGATTCACGGCGGACTTCGCTACCTCGAGCAAATGCATCTCGGTCTCGTCGCGGAGGCGCTCGAGGAGCGTGCCCGCCTGATCCGGCTGGCACCGCACCTCGTCAAGTTGGAACCATTCCTGTTCCCGATCTACGGCTGGCCGCTCGTGCACCAGGCCTTCTACGGGGCGGGGATCTTCCTGTACGACCTCCTCGGGTCGAGACAAGGTGCAGGTTTTGCCAGCCACATGCGGCCGGCCGCCGCGCTCAAGTTCGCTCCGCAACTTCGACCCGAGGGTTTGCAGGCCGGAATCCTCTACCACGACGGGGTGGAGGACGATGCCCGACTCGCCCTGGCCGTCCTGCGCACGGCCGTCGGCAAGGGCGCGGTCGCAGCCACGCGCGTCCGGGCCGAGGCGCCGCTGATTGAAGGCGGGAAGGCGATCGGTGTCCGGGCGACGGACCTCACGAATGGCCAGGAGCTGGAGGTCCGGGCGACCAGGATCATCGACGCGACCGGGGTCTGGGCGGCCCATCCGGACCAACGTTTCGCCCCGGTTCCCGGCGCTGGCCGCATCGTCCCAAGTCGCGGGGCGCACATCGTGATCAGACGAGACCGGATGCAGCTGGCCGGCGGCATGACGCTGCGAATCCCCGGCCGTGTCGTGTTCATCATCCCCTGGCCCAACCACTGGCTGATCGGCACGACGGATCACGAAGATGAACGCCCGCCGTCGCATCCGACGGCACTGGACGAGGACGTTGACGAGCTGCTCGGGGTCGTGAACCATCGAATGACGCTCGGCCTGTCGCGGGACGACATTCTCGGGACCTATGCGGGCCTGAGGCCGCTGGTCGGGGAGGTCGGTGGCTCCACGGTCAAGGCATCCCGCGAGCACAAGGTCACCACCGGCCCGACCGGGGTCGTCCGGATCGGTGGTGGCAAGTACACGACCTATCGGGTCATGGCGCGCGACACGATCGATGCCGCCCTCGGCACGGCCGGGGCCAAGGCCCGCCCATCCGGCACGCATGAACTCCCCCTGGTTGGGGCGGCGCCGGTGGCCGATCTAGCGGTCCTCGCGGCCCGGCTCGAACGGGAAGCGGGTCTATCGGCGACACTCGCCCGCCGTCTCGTTGATCGTCACGGCACGGAAGCCGAGGACGTGATCGCGTTCGGGCGGGAGCGCGGGCTATTGCGTCCACTCGGATCCGGGACGGAGCACCTCGAGGCGGAGGTGCCGTGGGCGGTGACCCGTGAAATGGCAGCGTCACTCGATGACGTCCTGAGCCGTCGGATGCGCCTGGCCCAGGAATTGCCCGACCGCGGCGCTTCGATCGCGCCGCGTGTCGCCGAGCTCGTTGGCGCGGAGCTTGGCTGGGACTCAGCACGGCAATCGGCCGCAGTTTCGGAGTTCCTCGACGTGGCCCGTCTCGAGTACGGCGTTCCGGGTCGGTAGGGCGCCCATGGCCGGTGACCGCCTGGTCCTTGCCCTCGATCAGGGAACCACGTCGTCCCGGGCGATCGCCTTCAATCATGCCGGTCGCCCCGTCGCGAGCGCCCACATACCGTTCGAGCAGCGGTACCCATCGCCCGGGCACGTGACGCACGACCCCGAGGCCATCTGGAACTCGCAGATGGACGCCGCTCGACAGGTCATCGGGGAGGTCGGCGGACCCGACCGGATCGAAGCCATCGGGATCACGAACCAGCGTGAGACCACACTCGTCTGGGACCGCGCGACGGGAAGACCGGTCGCTGATGCCATCGTCTGGCAGAGCCGGATCACCGCCGCCGCCTGCGACGGGCTGCGCGCACGTGGCCTCGAACCGACGTTCCGCGAGCGAACCGGCCTGCCCCTCGACGCCTACTTCTCGGGACCAAAGATCGCTCACATCATCGATGCCGAGCCCGGCCTTCGGGACCGGGCGGAGCGCGGCGAGCTGGCCTTCGGCACGGTCGACTCGTTCCTCGTCTGGCGATTGACTGGCGGTCGCGAGCACGTGACGGATGTCTCCAATGCGAGCCGAACGCTGCTCTTCGACATCCAGCGCCTGGCCTGGGATCCGGAACTGGCTGGCCACGTCGGCGTCCCGATGGCCATGCTGCCCCGGGTCGTCCCGACATCGGGCATCGTGGCCGAGACGGACCCGGAGCTGTTCGGGAAGCCAATACGGATCGCCTCGCTCGCCGGCGACCAGCAGGCGGCGACGTTCGGCCAGGCGTGCTTCGAGCCGGGCCAGGCGAAGACCACCTACGGCACCGGCGCATTCCTGCTGCTGAACACGGGCGAGGTCCCCATCGCCTCGACGAACCGCCTGCTGACGACGATAGCCTGGCAGCTGACCCTCTCAGGTCCCGTGACCTATGCGCTCGAGGGCTCGGTGTTCGTCGCGGGCGCCGCGGTCCAGTGGTTGCGCGATGGCCTCCGCGCCATCGATTCGTCCGAGCAGGTCGAGGCCCTGGCCGCGCGGGCCAATGATTCGGGCGGCGTCGTGGTCGTGCCGGCGTTCACCGGTCTCGGCGCTCCGTATTGGGATCCTGATGCGCGAGGCGCGATATTCGGGATTACCCGCGGCACCGGGCTCCCCGAGATTGCCCGGGCAACCCTCGATTCGATCGTTCAGCAGGTCGCCGACGTGGTCGACGCGATGGCCGCCGATACGAGCCAAACACTCAGCACGATGCGGGTCGATGGAGGCGCAGCGGCCAATAATTCGATGCTCCAGGCGCAGGCTGACCTGCTTGACATCGCCGTCGAGCGGCCGGAGGTCAGCGAGACGACCGCGCTCGGGGCGGCCTACCTGGCCGGGCTGGCGACCGGGTATTGGTCGAGCCTCGACGAGATCCGTAGCAACTGGGCGCTCGATCGGCGCTTTGAGCCGAACATGACCGCCCCGGATCGGGCGGTTTCGCGTCAGGGATGGGCTCGTGCGGTTGCCCATGTCCGGGGTTGGGCAGACGCGAGTTGACGTCGGCAATTTGAAACCCGGGAAAATCGGGACTAGGCAGGTTGGCCGATACCGTTTATGCTGCGCGCGCCCAATGTCACGGCACGGTCCGTGATTGCATACGCGTAGACGACCACGAAACCGGACTCCTCTCACGGCTGACGCGAGAACCCGAACGGCATCGCGGCGGCTACCGAGAGGAGTTCTCGTTTGTACAACGACAAGAATCTGACCTGCGCGGATTGCGGACAGGAGTTCGTCTTCACCGCTTCCGAGCAGGACTTTTACGCACAGCGTGGTTTTACCGAACCACGCCGCTGCGCTTCCTGCCGAGCCAGCCGCAAGGCTGCTCGCGGGTCGAGCGGCGCGGGCTACGGCTCGGGTAGCGATTACGGCTCGTCCGGCAGCTATTCGGCTGGCGGCAGCTACAGCGCCGGTGGCGGCGGTGGTTACGGCGGCGGCGGCGGAAACGGTGGCGGTGGCTACGGCGACCGCGACCGCGGCACCCGTGAGATGTTCGCGGCAACCTGCTCGAACTGCGGCAACGAGGCCAAGGTCCCGTTCCGCCCGACCAGCGGCAAGCCGGTTTACTGCTCCGATTGTTTCCGGACGATGCGGGGCTAGCCTCTCCTCTCGGCACGCAGGTCCACAGGGGACCTGCGAGAAACCAGAGTTCCAGTGACGACCCGGGCAGTCAGCCGGCCCGGGTCGTTTT
>JBBQMH010000090.1:0-7798 GCA_038328755.1 Candidatus Limnocylindrales bacterium | reverse complement strand
ATCAGGACGAGCCCGGTCACGGGTCGCTGCCAGAGGTCGCGGGCCTCGCACTGGCGGAGGAGGAACATCGTGTACAGCGCCGTCGCGCCCCCGAGGGCGAACGTCGGCCAGCCGAACATGGTCAGGGCCGTCTCATCGACGCCCACGAGGGTGCCGAGCCACCACAGGCCGAGCAGCCCGCTGTAGCCGATCAGGATGAAGGCGCCGATGGCCAGCCAGCTTCGGCGCTGCGGGCGGTAGAGGATCGACAGGAAGCGCTCCGGCCGCTTCAGGTCGGCGACGAGGAGCACAGCCGTGAGGCCGACGCCCGCCAGCGAGATGAAGCCGCCGACCAGGCGGGTGGCCTGATCGACCGGCGCAAGGCCCAGTGCCGCCGTCAGGAAGAGGAGGCCGAAGGCTCCCGCCCCGATGCCCTTGGTCCACAGGTAGAGGGCCACTCGCCATCCCCAGGGTCGTGGGTGGAACACGTCATAGCCAACCCGTGGCCGTGGCTCGGGCTGCGCGCCGAAATCGACCGCGGTCACGGGGCCACCTGCGAACGCCGGGGTCGGACTGGCGGGCGCGGCCACGGATCCGATGCCCGGCCCACGGATCGCGCCCACAGCGGCCGGCGGGCTGGACACCACCGGCAGGAGTGTGCCGCGGATTGACGAGCGAGGACGACCGTCTCCAGCGACCTCGGTCCCCTGGATGCGCACCTCGAGGGCGGCCGGGGAGTCGCCGAAACCGATGGTGGGTTGCGGTGCGATCTGGTCGGTGAAGTCCTTGGCACCGCCCGTCCGACGGTCGGCCCACATATAGCGGTCCTCGTGGACCGGAGCAAGAGGATCCAGGATCGCAGCGGAGGCTCCCACATAGAAGGCATTCGGCCGCGTGCCCTGTTCGGGCCTTCGCACCGTCGTCGGCTTCGAGGCCAGGATCTGGGCGGCGCGGCTGGCGGGATTCTCGATGTCGCCGAAGATCAGAGATTCTGTCGGGCAGACGACCACGCACGCCGGCAGCAGGCCCTGGTCCACCCGATGGGAGCAGAAGTTGCACTTCTCCGCGACATGCTCTTCGGGATCGATGTAGATGGCGTCATACGGGCAGGCCTGGATGCAGGCCTTGCAGCCGATGCACCGGTTCGTATCGAAGTCGACGATGCCGTCTGGTCGCTGGAACATCGCGGTCGTCGGGCAGACCTCGACGCACGGCGCGTCCTCGCAGTGATTGCACCGAAGGACGGCGATATCCCGCTTGGTTTCCGGGAAGCTGCCCCGCTCGATGTACTTGACCCACGTTCGGTTGACACCGAGGGGAACGTCGTTCTCCGCCTTGCACGCCGTCGTGCAGGCGTGGCAGCCGATGCATGACGTCTGGTCGATGACCCAGGCGAAATTCGTCACGGAGGGACGGTCCTCTGGCAGCACCATCGTTGACACGGCGGATGTGCCGGGAGTATATAGGGACATCGCGATACCGCAACCCACGGTGGCGTCGAATCCGGACGGCGCCAGGCACCAGTCGGCGATCGCGGCGAGGAGAGTCAGATGGCCGACGCACCCGCCCACGATCAGGTCCTTGACGCAAAGGGGCTGCTCTGCCCGATGCCTATCGTCAAGCTCGCCAAGCTCATGAAGACCGTGGAGGCCGAGCAGGTGATCCTGCTCGAGGCGACCGATCCGGGAGCCGTCCCCGACGTCGCAGCGTGGAGCAAGAACACCAAGAACCCGGTGATCCACCAGGAAACCGAGGGCAAGGTGATGCGCTTCTGGATCCAGAAGGCCTGATCGGCAGCCCGCAGGACGAAGCGAGGGACTGACATGTCGAGCATCCTCTACGTCCACACCGGCGGGGTGAACACGCCCGAGCGAAGTGCCACGCCCATCTATCTGGCCACGACCGCGGCAGCGATGGATGTCGAGGTCGGGATCTACTTCACGGTCAATGGCCCGACGTTGCTCAAGAAGGGCGTCCCGGAAACGCTGATCGTTCCCAAGTACGACGGAAATGGCGCCCCGCTCCGGCGCTTCATCGACCAGGCCCTGGACATGGGCGTCAAGTTCTACGTCTGCCAGCCGTCGCTGGATCTGCACGGCCTGACCAAGGACGATCTCATCGACGGCGTTGAGATGATCGGCGGAGCGGCCTTCAACGATATGGCCCTCGAGGCCGACCAGGTGATCTGCTTCTGATGGCGGACTGAGCCCGTGGTCCTCAAGGCACGCTACGACGACGTCCCGATCGAAGAGAAGCAGCGCCTGTTCGACGAGGTCAAGGCGGACGATCGGTTCGAGAGCTACCTGTACGGCTGCTACGAATGCGGCATCTGCGTGGCCGCCTGCCCGTCGGCGCGCTTCTATGACTTCTCCCCGCGCAAGATCGCTCAGGCGGCGTCTCGCCAGGACCTCCCGATGTTCTACGAGCAGCTCAACGACGACATCTGGAACTGCTCGCAGTGCTTCTCCTGCACGCGCTGCCCCCGTGGCAACAACCCGGGTGGCCTCATCACGATCATGCGCGAGGTCTCAATCAACAACGGGCTGACGTCCGCCAAGAACGCCCTCGAGGGCTACGGGCGGGTCGTCTACAAGATCATGTCCACCGGCACGCAGGTTTCGCCGGACATGCTCCAGCCCAACGCATTCCCGGACTGGGGTCCCCATGTCCAGGAGATTTCGGACAACCTGGCCCTCTGGCGCCGAGCGCTGCCGCCGGACACGATGCATACGACCTCGACCGCCTGGTACGTGGATGACAAGACGCTGACCGAGCTGTACCTGATCTGGCACATGACCGGGGTGCTCGACATGATCAAGGGCGTCGATGCGGGTCTGCACATGATCCTCAACGACGTCATGGAAGACCTGCTCGAAGACGCCGGCTATGTTGCCGACTAGGAGTCCCCAATGCCGATTCCGCTGACCGTTCTGGAAGACCGGCGCGAGGCGCGCGATGAGCGCGGCCCTACGACCCCGCCGACCGAGGACGTCCGGGAGAAGGTCTTCGAACTCGAGGCCAAGGGCGAGTGGCTGGTCCACCGCGTTCCCGAGCCGTGGATCGGCGTGACCACCAAGTACGGGCGGACCAAGAAGATCCCCGTTGCCCGGACCTGGCATCACAAGTCATGCGGCCAGTGCGGGCATATCCCCGGCTATTCGACGTCGATCTTCTGGCTGATCCGCAAACTGGGCCTCGACTACAACGACCCCAAGGACCAGACGTCGTGCACGGCCTGGAACTACTACGCCTCGGCGACCTCGAACCAGGGAGCCCAGGCGGCGGTCGCAATGCGCAACTTCGGCGCCGCCTATGAGTCGGGTTACTTCCCGATGATCCATTGCGGCACGTCGTATGGGCACTACAAGGAGGTCCGCGAGGAGCTCGTCCACTCGGCCAAACTGCGCGACGAGGTCCGCCGCATCTGCGACAAGCTGGGCAAGCCATTCGTGATGCCCGAGGAGATCGTCCACTACTCCGAGTGGGTCTACGCGATGCGCGGAGAGTTCGCCAAGAAGCAGGTCCTCGATCTCTCCAACATCGATGTGACGGTCCACCCCGCCTGCCACTACCACAAGCTCGTGGTCGAGGACGCGATCTACGACCCCGATGTCTACGGTGGGCAGCGGACCGCGGTCGTCTCGGCCGTCGTGACGGCCCTCGGCGCCAACGTCAAGGACTACAGCACCTGGTTCGATTGCTGTGGCTTTGGCTTCCGGCACATCCTCGTCCAGCGCGACTTCACCCGGTCCTTCGCCACGCTGCGGAAGATCGAAGTCATGCAGGAGGAAGCCAACCCGGATGTGGTCCTGACCCACGACACAGGTTGCGTGACGACGCTGGATCAGAGCCAGTTCGCCGCTCGCGCCCACAACCGCAAGGTCGGCGTCCCGGTCATGTCCGAGGCCCAGTTTGCGGCCCTGGCCATGGGTGCTCACCCATACCGGGTCGCCCAGCTCCACTGGCACAACACCGAGTACCGGCCGCTCCTCGAAAAGATGGGGATCGACTGGAAAGAACGATGGCGCGAGTTCGAGGACGACCTCGAGCGACTCAAGCTCGACAACAAGGCTTACATGACCTGGGAGGACGCCGATGCCTGATTCCATCCTGGTGATCGGCGGTGGCCCGGCCGGCCTTGAGGCGGCCCGGGCGATCGCATCCATCGGGGGTAAGGCGATCCTCGTTGAGCGCCGCGACGTCCTTGGCGGCACCCCCGATGAATCCAACTACGCGGCGCTCACGCCGCGGATGGGGTCGGCCCAGGACGCGCTCGACGTGCTGCGCGCCGGGGTCGTGGACCCCGCTATCGACGTTCGTGTCTCCACGACCCTGACCGCCTCCTCGGGCTCCCTTGGCGACTTTGCCGTGACGCTGTCGGGCCCAGCCGGGGAAACGACGGAGCACGTCGGATCGATCATCGTGGCCACCGGGTTCCAGCACTTCGATCCCGGCCGCGAAACGCAGATGTACGGCTACTACGAGCACGCCGACGTCATTACCCTGCCCGATGCCGAGAAGATGCTCAAGGAGCACCACTTCGTTCGACCGTCGAATGGCGAAATTCCTCGCAACGTGGCCTTCATCCAGTGCGTCGGCTCACGCGACCGCCGGCTCGGCAACGAGTACTGCTCGAAGGTCTGCTGTGGTGTCGCCTCGAAGGAGGCGATCGAGATCCGTCGCATGCTCCCCGACACCAAGGTCTACATCTTCTACATCGACATGCGGATGTACGGGTTCTGGGAGAACGAGATCTACTGGCCCGCCCAGGAGGAACACAACGTCACCTACATCCGGGGGATCGTGACCGAGATCGTGGGCAAGGACGGTCGTCTCCTGATGAAGGGCGAGGACACGACCATGGGTCGCCCTCTCGAGGTCCTGATGGACGTCATCGTCCTGTCGGTCGGCATGGAGCCGAGCCGCGGGACGCGAGACGTGGCCGGCATCCTCGGCATCGACCAGAACAAGTACGGATTCATCGCGCTCCCCGGTGAGCCGATGGATGTCGTCTCCACATCGGTACCGGGCATCTTCGTGGCCGGGGCAGCCGCGGGGCCGAAGGATCTCGAGGACACGGTCGGGATGGCCGGGGCGGCGGCCGCGCACGCGGTGGGCGCGATCCGCGGGTCACTCCGGGCCGGGGCAGGCGTCGGCTGATGACCTGGGGTCCGGCGGTCTTCGGCGGCGAGGCGTTCTCAGGGGCGGGGCTCGTTGATGCCGTCGATACGCCCAGCGCCGTCGAATTCATGCGCGAGGCGCTGGTCAAGATCAGCGAGGAGGACATCGGGACCGTCTCGGATCTCATGGCCGGGAAGCAGGCCGACCTTGCTCCGCTGCTGGCGATCGAATCGCTCGAGGCGGCCAACGCCCTGGTCGTCCGGCCGATCCTCGACCGCGTCTTCGCCACGCGTCGCCGGGCTGATCAACTACTGGTTGCGCACGGCGCACCGACGATCGCGCTGGCCATCCGTGACCTCGTCCATGGGTCGGGCCGGATCGAAACCCGATTCACCGCCTTCGATGAGGCCCTCGGCGCCATCGAGGCGCCGGTCCGCCGGGATCTCGCCGGCGAGATCCTCCATTTCTGGGATCCGCAGCGCTACTGGATGTGGAGCCGCTGGATGTGGGATCCGGAAGCGCGGACCGGTTCGTTGCCGCTCGTCATGGTCGAGGAGTTCGACTTTTCCGGACCCGACGCCGGGTCGGTTTACCTGCGCGTCGGCGCCGCGACCTCCGCGGTTATTGCCACGGCCCGCGAACTGGGGTTCCAGCGCATGGGCGCCAGCCCCTTCTCCGTTGACGTCTACCTCGCCGCGATCTACGGGATCTACCTGTACACGGTGACTCGCCTGCGCATGACCCAGGAGTTCAACCGGGTCATTCCGGAGCTGCCCGACCTCGTGCGACGACTCCTCGGCGTGCGTCAGCCGTCCGTGGCCCGGGGGGGCTGAAGGGTGTCCAGGGACCTTCCGATCCTCAAGGTGGACCAGATCCACGAGCTGGAGCACGCCGTCGTTGACGGTGTCGACATCTCGGGTCACTGGAACCGGATGTTCAGTGACCGATCGACCACGGCGCTCCCGACCGAGGCCATGGACTGGATCACCTCCCTCGACGGCGGCGAATCAATGCGCGACTGCTACCAGTGCGGCAAGTGCGTGCCGGTCTGTCCGGTCCAGCACGTCGGCGACTACGGCCCCCGCAAGCTGAACGCGAAGGTCGTTCGTGGCAACGACCTGATCGACGATCCGGACCTCTGGTTGTGCACGACCTGCGGCAACTGCTACCGGGTCTGCCCCAAGGAGGTCAACCCGCTCCGGATCATGCCCGCCATTCGCGAGCAGGCGGTCCTCCAGGGCAAGGTCCCCGATGAGCTGTCCGACGTCTTCCGGAACCTTCAGAAGTCGGGCAACCCGATGGGGGAGTCGCCGCGCAAGCGGATCGACTGGATCGCCGAGGCCGGCGTCGACGTACCGATCATCAGCCAGATCGGGCGACCGGTGGATGTGCTCTGGTACGTCTCTGACTACACCAGCTACCACCCCCGGGGCAAGGATGCCGCCCGGGCGATGGCTCGGGTCATGACTGCGCTCGGGATCGACTTCGCGATCCTGGGGCCGGAGGAGCGGAGCGACGGAGACTCTGCCCGCCTGGCCGGCGAGAGTGGCCTCTTTGAGCTCCTGGCCGAGCAGAACATCAAGGCGTTCCAGAAGTACGAGTTCAAGCAGCTCGTGGTCATGGACCCGCACGCCTTCAATGCCTTCAAGAACCAGTACCCCCGCCTGGGCTGGGAAGGCGAGGTCCTTCACTACACGCAGTTCCTGGCACCGTTCGTGGACAAGATCGAATTTCAGTCGTCGGTCGACCTCGACGTGACCTATCACGATCCCTGCTACCTCGGCCGGAACAACGGCGAATACGACGCGCCGCGCAAGCTGCTCGAGGCCATCCCCGGCGTTCGACTGGCGGAGATGCCGCACACCAAGGCGAATGGCTATTGCTGCGGCGGTGGCGGAGGCGGGATGTGGCTGGACGGGTTCGTCGCCGAGCACGTCTCCGAGCGACTCTCCGAGCGACGCGTCCGCGAGGCCGTGGCCACGGTCGGCATGGATGGCAGCGGTGTCCTGTCCGTGGCCTGCCCCTACGAGCCATCGCGGTTCGAGGACGCGGTCAAATCCACCGGCAACGACGGGCGCCTCGTCGTTCGCGACATCATCGAGCTAATCGACCAGGCGATGCAGCCACCAGCAGCCTGATGTTCCCGGCCGACACCAGTTGGCCCCGCCGCCCCGTCACCCTCATCCGTCGGTAGCGCGAGGAGTCGCATGGACTACGTCGTTCTGTTGAAGCAGGTGCCCGATCTCGCCGAGGAGCTGGAGATCGACGCCGACGGGACCGGGCTCGACCGCGAGTGGATGAGCTTCGTGGCCAGCGAATGGGACGAATACGCGCTGGAGGAGGCACTCCATCTCCGGGACGCCAGCGGCGGCACGGTGACGTGCATGGCGCTCGGGGTCGAGGCGGGGGCCGTGGACGAGCTGCTGGCGACGGGCCTGGCGCGTGGTGCCGACCGGGTGATCCGCGTGGGCTCCTACGAGCAGAACCCCGACTCGCACACGGCCGCCGCTGCCTTCGCGTCGGCCCTCGGGTCCGTCGCGCACGATCTGGTCCTGACGGGCGTCCAGGCCATCGATGACCTTGATGGCCAGGTGGGTCCGCTGGTCGCCACGCTGCTCGGTCACCCGCACGTCTCGGTTGTGACGCACATCGCGGTCGCCGCGGGCGGTTCGAGCGTGACGGTCCACCAGGAATATGC
>JBBQMH010000089.1:0-7807 GCA_038328755.1 Candidatus Limnocylindrales bacterium | reverse complement strand
CGCTGGAGTGTTGCGGCCGCCGCGGTGCCAGCCTCTGCCCTGGCGCCAGGCAGGTCGGCGAGGAGTTCGAGTCGAGCGGCATCCTTGGCCGCCTTCCGGATGACGTCCGCCCGACGCTGCTCGACGCCAAATGGGTGATAGGCGTAGTAGGGGAGGCCCGCGAGGACCTCGGGCGCCGGCTGGAGCCGCAAACCGAGCTGCGCAGCGATGGGTCCGGGCGCTGGTTCGCCATGCTTGAGTGTCAGCTCCCGAAATGCGGATCCCGCCTCACGACCCGTGACCTTCTGGCCGAGGATCGCGGGAAACAGCGCCTCGAAGACCGCACCGGTTCGGCCGATCCGTAAGCCCACCAGCCGGCGAGCGAGGTCCGCAACCAGGGGGTGGTGGGAGGGATCGAAGCCGCGGTCGTCATCCCCTGCGCCGAGGAGCGTCGGCGCGCCATCGAGGACGCGGTCGGCGCCGGGTCCCCAGGCTTCGGCTTCGACATCCCGGCCGCGGAGCTCCACGAGGAGCGTGGCGGGACCGTCCGCCGTGCGCGTCGCCCGCACGAACGAGGTAGTCGAGACGCGGCTGGTGAGGTCGCCGCGACCGCCGACATGCGGGCCGGCGACAAGGCGCAGCGCTACCGGCCGATCAACGTTGAACGTTCGCCGAGGCACGGCCGCATCGTAGTGGGATCACGACGCATCACGTTGGGCGAGCTCAGCCCTCAGCTCACGGCTTTCTTGGCCAGCGCCCCGATCCGTGCTTCGTCGGCGGGGTTCAACTCCTTGAGTGCGAACGCGCTCGGCCACATCGCTCCTTCGTCGAGGTTGGCCTCGTCGCTGAAGCCCAGCGTCGCGTACCTGGTGTTGAACTTCTGCGCGCTCTGGAAGAAGCAGACGACCTTGCCGTCCCTGGCGTACGCGGGCATGCCGTACCAGGTCTTCGGCGACAGGACCGGCGCGCTGGCTTTGATGAGCGCATGGAGCCGCGTGGCGATGACGCGTTCCGGTTCCGGCATCTCGGCGATCTTCGCGAGCACGTCGCTTTCCCCTGCCGCCCTGTCCTTGTCCGCGCGCGCTTCCGCCTTCAGCTCCTTGGCGCGCTCCTTCATCGCGGCTCGTTCGTCGGCCGTGAAGGTTTCGGAGGACTTCAGCGTGCTCTTCATCGGAGATTTCCTCATTGCGAGATCTGATGGGAAGGACCCTGATGATAGAACCCAGCGCCGCGGCGGCTCGATCCGACTTGCTCGGTACCGACCTCCAGGATGCCGGCGTCCCGGGCGCCATGGGCCATCCGGGTGACCCATGGCCTGCCCCGTGAGGTCCGCGTGGCCCTCAATCCGCAGCCGCGGTTGCGGCATCGTTGTGGGCGAGCAGCATCCTTGTACCGTCGCACTTCGCCGCGGACGAGAGAAATGGTTGCCGTAACGCGCGGAAGGACCCCCCTCGATGAACTCCAGGCTCAAGCAACTCGGCGCCGTGATGATCGCCGCCGGCGTGTTCTTCGCTGGCGTCGGTGGGTACACCTTCATCAAGACGATGGACGGCGCCAAATCGCTTCAGGCGTTCAGTGCAGCGCAGGGCGTCAAGCTCAGCTACGACGACGCGGGGCAACTCGTCGATCGTGGCACCACCGAGGGCGCCCAGAAGATCCGCGACCTGGTCACGAAGGATTGGGGGTATGCCCTCGTAGATGGCGACCTCAACCCGAACGATCCGCTCGTGAACACGGCCTCGGAGTACATGATCCAGATGGGCACCATCGCCTATCACACGCTCAACTCCACGGTGACCGTCACTCTGCCTGAGAACGTGGACTACAACGGCGAGACGTTCACGGCCGGCGACCACGAGTTCGCGAACGACGGCCGCTACTGGACCGGCTTCGATCGCCAGCACCCGATCGAGGGCCCGGCCCGCAGCATGATCTGGACCGGCACCGCACATGCGCTGATCGGCGAGCTCGGCGTCGGCGCGGTCACCGCCTCCACCCTGACGATCGGCCTCGGCCTCGCCGGCGTCATCGTCGGCCTCGGGGGCACGCTCGGGCTGCTTGGCCTGGGCCTGATCTGGGTAGCTCGCAAGTCCATCTGACCCTCTCGTCCCTCGTTCTCGGAACCGGCGGCCGAACGATCGGCCGCCGGTTCTGCTTGCGCCGGGTGATCTCGCTTGGCGTCAGGGAATGTCACCAGTGCAGCACGAAGCCTACTCGCACGGAGTTTCCGAGGAACCGAAAAAGGCGGCCACTTCGGGATCATCGGCGAGCTCGTTCCAGCTGGCGCCACCGGACCACGCCTGCGGCGGCCATCCGCCACTCATGACATAGGCGTACGGGACGGTGAGGTACGGCAGTGCCCACTGCTCGTAGACGAGCATCACGCCCCCGTCCAACCGGCATCGCGCCTCGACGAACCGGAGATGTGGAGACAACGCGCGGCCGTCGATGTTGCTGCGGAGGTCCGCTCGGCCGGATTCGATGTACGGCACGATGCGCGCTGGCGCCGGGGCGTCGCGGAGGAAGACGGGCGGGAGCGCGATCAGCGCTGTTGACACCACAAGGACGCCAATAGAGCTCCAAGCGAACGCGCACCGTCTTGACTTCATGTCGCTTGGACGATCGGCGGCGTCGATCGGTGATCCTCGCTTGGCGTCAGGGAATGTCACCAGTAGAAATGCCGCTCCGGCACCCTAGGAATGCCGCGATCTAGCTGGTTTCTGGGATCGGGATGGCGCCGCTGAGGATCCGGCCCGATACTTGCGGCGGAAGACGTCGATCATTCGGCCGATGGCCGCGGTCCGAGGCGAGGAGGAATACTTACGTGCGTTTGACGATCCTGGGGGCGACCGGACGTATCGGGTCGCTCGTCCTGACCGATGCCCTCGCGGCAGGCCATGTGGTGACCGTGCTGAGCCGTCACGCGGACCTGGCCAACGAAGATCGCGTGACCGTGGTGGCCGGCGACCTCGCCGACATCGCAGCGATCCACCGCGCGGTTGCCGGAAGCGACGTTGTCGTCGCAGCGATCGGCCCACGGTCCAACTCGCTCGACGCCGAACTCGCGCTCGAAGCTGGGATGCGCCACTTGGTGACGGCCATGACCGACGCCGGCGTCTCGCGATTGGTAGCGCTGTCCGGCGCGGCGGTCGATGTCCCGGGTGATACCAAGCCGGTCGTCGACCGCGTCGTGTCGCGGTTCGTCCGCCTGGCCGCTCGTCACGTCGTCGGCGCAAAGCAGCGCGAGTTCGCGGTCTTCGCCGCGTCGGAGCTCGAGTGGACAGCCCTTCGCCCCGCGATCGTCACCGACGGGGATCCGCGCGGCTACCACCTGTCCGGGCAGTTACGCCCCGGCGCCCGGGTCACCCGGTCCGATGTCGCAGCCGCGATTGTGGACCAGCTGGCTGATCGAACCTGGCTCCGCGCGGCGCCGTTCGTGCTGCCCGGGACTCCCGAGTCCTGAATCCCACCTCGCTTGACGGGCGGGAATGTCACCAGACGCGGAGGTGTGGTGAGTCTCCTCCGGTGAGTCCATGCCCTTGCCATCGGGATCACAGATCGCCACGATGTCGCTGACGGGAGGCTTACCACTGACCTACTGGATCACGAGCCTGGTGCTGGTTGTCTTCGGATTCCTCGGCTCGTTCAGCATCGGGCAGCCGTTCCTGTTGATCGGGTTGGCCATGCTTGTACTCGGCCCTGTTCGCAGGCGCCCGCTCATGTTCTGGCCGCCGATGCTCGCCATCGTCGCCTACAATATCGCCTACTGGGCGGTGGCACCGCTCTCGTGCACGGCCACCGACGCGGTCGGCGGCATCTCGCATACGGTCTGCTCAAGTTTGATCGGGGTTCGTTACGAGGGACAGGGCGTGTACAACCCGTCGCTCACGCCGGCGATTGACGCTGGGCTCATCTCTGCGGCTCTGGTTCTCGTGGTCACCTTCGTGGTCCTGATGCCGAACCGTCGAGGGCGACAAGGCGGGATCGTCGGCTCCTGAGGCCGTGCCACTGATGCACGGCCCGTTCGCTTGGCGTGGCGTTACGCGATGTGCTCGAACCGGGCCGTGAAGTGCCGGAGGGCGGCGGGCGCCTGCACGATGCGCATCCCGCGCAGCGAAGAGGCTCGCTCGGCCACGTACTGGACCACTTCGATCGTGTAGTCGATGTGGCTCTGGGTGTAGGTACGTCTCGGGATGGCAAGCCGCACCAGGTCCATCGCGGCGGGCACCTCGGATCCGTCCGGGTGCTGCCCGAACATCACCGTTCCGATCTCACAGCCCCGGATGCCACCCTCGCGATAGAGGGCGACGGCCAGCGATTGACCGGGGTATTCGAGCGGTGGGATGTGCGGCAGGAGCGCACGCGCGTCGAGATAGATGGCGTGCCCGCCGAATGGCTTCACAAGCGGCACGCCCGCCTCATCGAGCGCGGAGCCGAGATAGGCGGTGGACTGGATGCGGTACCGGAGGTAGTCCTCATCCACCACTTCGCGCAGGCCCTGGGCGATCGCCTCGAGGTCGCGGCCGGCGAGGCCGCCGTAGGTCACGAAACCCTCGGTCAGGATGAGGATATTTCGGCATTGCTCCGCCAGCGCATCGTCGTTCATCGCCAGCCAGCCCCCGATATTCGCGAGGCCGTCCTTCTTGGCGGACATCGTCATCCCGTCGGCGAGTGATGCGATCTCGCGAACGATGTCCGGGATGGATCGATCGCCTTGCCCAGGCTCGCGCAACTTGATGAACCAGGCGTTCTCGGCAAAGCGGCAGCCATCGAGGAAGAGCGGCACGCCGTGGCGATCGCACACCTCGCGAACGGCGTGGAGGTTCGCCAGCGAAACGGGCTGACCGCCGCCGGAGTTGTTGGTGATCGTGACGAAGACGACCGGCACGGAACCTTCATGGGCTTCCAGGAATTCCTCGAGGGCCTCGACATCCATGTTGCCCTTGAACGGGTGGATTGCCGACGGGTCGTGACCCTCGGCGATCACGAGGTCCACCGCCTCCGCCCCCGTGGCCTCAACGTTGGCGCGGGTCGTGTCGAAGTGGGTGTTGTTCGGGATCCACTTTCCAGGCCCGCCGATGACGGTGAACAGGATCTTCTCGGCGGCGCGGCCCTGGTGGGTCGGGATGACGTGCTTGAACGGGAACAAGGTCTGGACGCTTTCGAGGAAACGGAACCAGCTCGGGCTGCCGGCGTAGGACTCATCGCCATGCTGGATCGCAGCCCACTGATCGCGGGACATCGCGCCGGTTCCGCTGTCGGTCAGAAGATCGATCAGGACGTCGTCGGCGTGCAGGTTGAACAGGTTGTAGCCGGCGGTCTCCAGCGCGGCATCCCGCTCCTCGACCGTCGTCATCCGTACCGGTTCGACCGAATGAATGCGAAATGGTTCGACGATGGTCTTCCAGCGGTCCATGGATCCGATGGTACGCCGACGGGCTTCCGCAGCGAGCGAGCGGTGCATCGACCATGGCGTCGCGCCAAACTGGATCCGCCCTGATCCCGTATCTTCGGTGGCGAGTCGGACACCGGCCCGATTGCGCTCGGATCTGCCTTGGCGGTCGGCCCACTCCCGGGCTCCGGCGCCCCCAGCGACTTCTGGAGACCTCGATGTCCAATCTGACGCCGCCCGACGCCACAACCGGGTCCATGGATTCGGCCGGGCGCGGCCGCTGGCTCGGGCTCGCCATGCTGAGTATCGGCGTGGCCATGATCATCGTCGACGCCACGATCGTAAACGTCGCCGTCCCGACGATCATCAAGGAGTTGAGCCTCGACGGAACGACCGCGGAGTGGATCAACACCACCTACGCGCTCGTCTTCGCCGCATTCCTCATCACGCTCGGGCGGATCGGCGATGTGGCCGGCCGCCGACTCCTCTACGTCCTCGGGCTGGTCATCTTCATCGCCTCGTCCGTGATGGCCGGGCTTGCTCCGAACGGATCGATCCTGATCATCGCGCGCCTGTTCCAGGGGGTTGGCGGGGCGATGATCCTGCCGGCGACACAGTCGATCCTCAACACGAACTTTCGAGGTCGAGACCGGGCCATCGCGTTCGGGATCTGGGGGTCAGTCATCGGCGGCATGGCCGCGCTTGGCCCGCTCCTGGGCGGCTGGCTGACGACCGAGTACAGCTGGCGCTGGGCCTTCCTGATCAACGTCCCGATCGGCGCGCTCGCCATTTTCGGAACGCTCCGCTACATCCGTGAGTCGCGCGATCCAGAGGCTACGCGTGGGTTCGATCTCGCCGGCTTCCTCCTCGTCACGATCGGGCTCGGCGGGATCGTTTTCGCGCTGATCGAGGGGCGCACCTACGGTTGGCTTACGCCCGCCAAGGCATTCACCCTCCTCGGTGTCACCTGGCCACTCGATGCGCCGATCTCTGTCGTCGCGGCGACGCTCGTGGTCGGAGCCGTGGCGCTCCTCGGGTTCGTCTTCGTCGAGACCCGCCGCAAGAGGAGCGGGGCGTTCTTCCTGTTCGACTTCGACCTGTGGCGTGTCCCGACGTTCCGGTACGGAAACCTCGCCGGCACGATCGTCTCGCTCGGGGAGTTCGGCCTTCTCTTCGTCCTGCCGCTCTTCCTCCAGGGTGTCCTCGGGCTGAGCGCGTTTGAGACCGGGCTTGTCTTTCTGGCCCTTGCCGTTGGGGCCTTCTTCGCTGCTCCGGCGGCCGCGGGCCTCGCCCGGCGGTACGGCCCGCGGCGCGTGGTCACCCTTGGCATGGGGCTCGAGGCGATCGGGATCATCTGGACGACGCTCCTGATCTCTGCCGATCTGAATGCGATTGCGCTCGCGCCGTCCCTGTTCGTCTATGGCATCGGCGTTGGATTCGCGACCGCCCAGTTGACGAGCGTCGTGCTCGCCGACATCCCCCCGCGCGAATCCGGGCTGGCCTCGGGCACGAACTCCACGATGCGCCAGGTGGGCTCGGCGCTGGGGATCGCGATCCTCGGAACCATCCTGTTCTCGTCACTACTCTCCGAGACGAAGGCCAATCTCGCCGAGGTCCCGGGACTTCCGCCCGTGGCGCAAGGGGCCATTGCGACGGCGATCGACGAGTCCGCGGGTCAGGCCCTGGTCGGGTTTCGGGCGGACCCGAGCGCCGCGGCCGTCGTCCGGCCCATCGAGGACGCGTTCGTCAGCGCGGCCCGGTCGGCCGGTTTCGGGGCGTTCGCGTTCGTGATCGTCGGCCTCGTTCTCTCGCTGCTCCTGCCACGGACCAAGCTGGAGCAGGCGGGCGCCGGAGGCGTGGCCGGAGCAGGTGCGGGGCCGCCCGGTCCAGAGTAGTCCGCGCAGGGGTCGCTGCACGGGGTGGCACGTGGCTCATGGGACCCGTATCCTCGGGCCATGTGTCGAAGCATCAAGACCCTCCGTCGGTCCGAGACGGCCACGACCACCGGTGAGATCGAGGCGGCTGCCCGGCAGTACGTCAGGAAGCTGAGCGGCTACCGGGCGCCATCGGCCCGCAACGCCGATGCCTTCAATGCGGCGATCGAGGAGGTCGCCGTGGCTTCGCAGCGTCTGCTCGAGGCGCTCGCGGTCGAGGTGGAAGTCGGCCCGGATCGGTGGGTGCCCCGCCGACCGGCTGGAGCCCCTGACGCGGCACCCGCCGGTGGCTGAGCCCGCGGTCATCGACTCACCGACCGGGCTCGACGCCACCACCCCCTGGGTGCGGCGCTGGCTCCGGGCCGAGGGCATCGCCGCGCTGGTCGGCGGATTCGTCGCCTGGCTCGCCCTCGGGGCGCCGTGGCCGGTCTTCTTCGCGCTCCTCCTTGTCCCGGACATCTCGATGGTCGGCTACCTCGCCGATCGTCATCTCGGAGCGATC
>JBBQMH010000088.1:0-7814 GCA_038328755.1 Candidatus Limnocylindrales bacterium | reverse complement strand
GAACGCCTGCTGGGCCGCCAGGACCAGCTGCCTGCCGCGTTCGCCGAACTGGGCGATCGCCGGCGAACTCGTGAACGCGATCGAGGCCTGGACGCGTTCGGCCACGTTTGCGGGCAGCCCGACCAGGACATCGACCAGCCCATCCCGGTAGCCCTGGTTCAGGACGCTGCCGAGGATGGCGATGCCGAACGCACTGCCCAGCTCGCGGGCGGTGTCGTTGACCGCCGAGGCCACGCCCTGCTTGCTCCGAGGCAGCGAGCCGGTGATCGCGGTAGTTGCCGGGGTTCCGGCAAGCCCCATGCCGATGGCGAACAGGACGATGCCGCCGGCAAAGATCCAGTACGGCGTGTCGAGATCGAGCTGGGCGAAGACGAGGAATCCCGCCGCCATGAACAGCAGGCCGACCGGACCAAGTCGGCGGAACCCGATGCGGTCCACGACCTTTGGCACGCTCCGGGCGATCGGCAGCAGCACGAAGGGCATCGGGAGCATCGCGAGCGCGGCCTCGATGGGCGAACGATTTGTGACGAATTGGAGGTACTGGAGGGCGACGAAGAAGAAACCGAATGCGGCGAAGAACTGGACCGTGATCGTCAACGTTCCGGCGCTGAAGCCGCGCACCCGGAAGAGGCGCGGATCGAGCATCGGGTGCTCGATCCGAAGCTCCCAGATCACGAAGGCCACGGCCGCCGCGATGCCGGCGAAGAGGCTCCCGAGCGTTGCCGCGTCGTCCCAGCCGCGGTCGGGTCCCTCGATGATTCCGAAGACGGTGCCTCCCACGGCGACGAGGGATAGGACAGCGCCGATGAGATCGAGCGCCGGCGGGTTCTCGTCGACTGAGCCGGGCACGATCGCGAAGACACCGATGGCCGCCAGGGCGGCGAGCCCGACATTCAGCCCGAAGAACGATTGCCAGCTGAAGTACTCGAGGAGCAGGCCGCTGGCGAACATCCCGAGAACGGCACCGCCGCCGGCGATCCCGACCCAGACGCCGATCGCCTTGGCGCGCTCCTCTTCAGGGAACGAGGTGGTGATCACCGACAGCGTGGTGGGCATCACTCCGGCTGCGCCGAGGCCCATCAGGGCCCGGACGCCGATCAGCATCCCCGGATCGCTCACGATCATGCCGAGCAGCGCGGCCACGCCGAACACGACAAGCCCGAGCACCAGCATCAGCTTCCGGCCGAACCGGTCCCCTAGTGCGCCGGCGAACAGCAGCAGGCCGGCAAACACCACGGTGTAGGCATCCACGATCCAGGTCAGCTGCGATTGGCTAGCCCCGGTCTCGCGGGCCAGGCTGGGAAGGGCGACGTTGAGGCCGCTGACCGCCGAAATGACGGCCATCAGGGCCAGCCCGACGACGGCGAGTACCAGTCGCGTGCGCTCCGGCGAGAGGACAGGTGGTTCCTGGGGATGGATGTGGGACGCGGCCACGGTGCTTCTCCTTGGGGCAGACGGTTCGTTCGCGAAACTCTACAACAGTTGTGTATCATAGTGCAACAACCGTGTTGTATACTCTGCCGATGACTACGGTTGCGCGAGACCCGAGGATCGATCGAACCCGGCGCGTCGTCCTGGAGGCCGCCATCGAGGTGATCGCCGAGCGCGGGTTTCTGGGAGCGACCATCGATGCCATCGCCCAGCGATGCGGCGTCGCCCGCTCCACGATCTACCGCCACTGGCCCGAGCGGAACGATCTGCTCCTGGATGCGGTGGCCGCGAAGGTCGAGCCGATCGAGACGTTGGCGGTTGGCGATCTGCGGGCCGATCTCGTCGCCATCGGCACGCATCTAGCCGAGCTGCTCGGCTCGGAGCCCATGGGTTCGGTGGCCGCAGCGCTGATCCTCGAATCCCGGCGTGACCCCGCCCTGGAGCGTCTCCGCGACCAGTTCGTGTCGCGCCGTCGACGGGCTATCGCGCAGGTGATGCAACTGGCCGCCGATCGAGGTCAGATCCCGCCGGGCAACGACCTGGCGTCGATGGGAAACGACTTTGCCGGGCAGATCTTCTTCAACGCCCTCGTTCTTCACGCGCCGATGGATCGAGCGTGGGTCGCGGATCACGTGGACCGCTGGCTCGAGCGTCACGAGGCGCGCTGACGGCCGCGTGGCACGCGCGGCATCGCCCCATTGCTAGACGGCGGGGTAGCGGGTCGATTACGGGATTGACCGGCCCTTCTCGGCGCGCGGGCGCAGTTCGGCCGGCGACCCGCGCGAGCGTGGTCCGCGACACAGACTTCCCAGCGTCGAGCGGCATCGTGGTTCCATCAAGGTGGCTCGAGGTACCCGGGACGCCCGTGGTGGACGACACGCTTCCGTCCCACGCACAGCAAGCATGTGAACAGGAGAACTTCTGGTGAAACGGGCTATTACATCTCTCGCAGCGGCATCGCTGATGCTGTCGGTGTTCGCGGGCACGGTATCGGCCGCCGCTCGGCGAAAGAGACGTTCTTCATCTGTCCGTCGGTTTCAACGCACAACGACCATGGCATGTGGGTCATGGGCGCCCATGGCGCGTACTACGTCCTCGTTCCCACGAAGGGCGGGGTCAACGGTGGGAGCAAGGTCTTTCTGACCGTCCCGGTCAGCGTTCCCGACAAGGCGCAGGTACCCGCCGGCTGGGCGCTCTACAAGGATCTGCCCACCTACCCGAACTTCGAGGGCGGCGTTGGCCTGCTCGCCGAAGGCATCAGCACCTGGCTCGGCAGCCCGGCCGGATGGGAAGAGGGTGACATGGCCATGGTCGTCAACAATGGCGACGGCACGTATGACGTCATGAACATGACGCATCCGGGAACCGTCACGATCGACCACCCAATCCCGCTCGCGAGTGCCGCGATCTGGTAGTCGCTAACCCGCGCCCGAACTCAGGCCACGCTAGCGAAGGGGCCGTCCGCATCCCGCGGGCGGCCCTCTTCGTCCGAGGTCCACTCGCTGGCATCCGGTCAGCTCGCGATCGGGCCGAACCTGCCGGGGTCCAGCGCGGCCGGAATGCGCGGGTCGCGGCCGAGGATCTGATCGACCACGAGGCGCGCTGACGCGGGGCCGGTCGAGATGCCCCAGGCTCCGTGGCCCGCGCAGATGAACAACCCGTCTCGCCCCGGGACGCGGCCGACAAGCGGTCGGCCGTCGAGGCTCTGCGGCCGCGCGCAGACCCGTGTCCCGCGGATCGGCGCATCCGCAACGGCCGGTGCGAACCGGCTCGCACGGAGCAGGAGACGCTCGATCCAGACGGCCGGATCCGGCTCTTTCGCCAGGAACGTCGAGCCGACCGAGGCGAGGCCCGCGAGCGGAACGAGGCTGAAGCCCTCGAGCGCCTCGTCCGGATCGAACGCCAGCGAGCGGTTGGCGGGCGCGGCACCGATCGCAGCAGCGATGTCCGCCTCCTCCAGGACGTGGCTCGGCCCAGTCGCCAGTTGGGTCTCGACGACGACACCCCAGCGATGCCGGATGGGTAACCATCCACCGCTCGGGTCAATGATCTCTGGAGACCACGGCCCCGCCGCGACGAGGACGGCATCGGCCTCGATCCGCTGCCCATCGATGAGGACGCCTCCGACCCGCTCGCCGTGCATGTCGAGCGTCGCCGCGCGGCCCAGCCGGATCTGGGCACCGGATCGCTCGGCGAGTGTCGCGTAGGCGTAGGTCGACCCGGCCGGCTGGACCGGATATCCGATCTCCACCCGGCAGGCCCACAGATCTGGCGCGACCGCCGGCTCCGCCATCTGGAGCTGCTCCCCTGACACGATCTCGCGAATGAGGTCTGGAAACTGCTCACCCAACGCCGTATCCACTCCCCGGACCGCCCCCTCCTCCTCGGAGAGGTACAGGAGCCCGGCCGCCGCGCCGCCGAGCTGGAAGCCGACATCGGCAGCCGAGAGCTCGCGGTACAGCGCTACGGTCTCGGTGTAGAGATCGGCAAGGACCGGATCGAAGGGGTGCTGGACCACGCCGGAGTTCGCGCCGGACGCGCCCGATGCGAGCCCCTCGCGTTCGACCAGCATCACCCTGGCGCCGGCACCTGCCAGCATCGCCGCGGCCGAGGCACCGACGATCCCGCCGCCGATCACCACGACATCCCGCCCGGAAGTGCTCACGCCTCAGCCTAGCCCGCCCAGCTGCGCGCCGCGCGGGTGGCACAAGCCGCGCGCTGTGCGGTCAACCTGGCGGCATGCGCCCCGTACGTCCGAGCGCATGCCGGCGCTGCTCGAGAAACCGCTCGATCATCGGCGTGAAGATCAGCTGCATCGCCAGATCCATCTTCCCGCCCGGGCAGACCAGGGTGTTCGCTCGCGACATGAAGGAGTCGTGGAGCATGGTCAGAAGGTACGAGAAGTCGATCGATCGCGGATCCCGGAAACGGATCACCAGGAAGCTCTCGTCAAGCGTCGGGATGTAGCGGGCGATGAACGGGTTCGACGTGTCGACCACCGGCACACGCTGGAAGTTGATGTGGGTCCGGGTGAACTGGGGCGTGATGTAGTTCACGTAGTCCGGCATCCGCCGGAGGATCGTGTCGGTCACCGCCTCGGTCGAGTAGCCCCTCGTCGCCTTGTCGCGCTGGATCTTCTGGATCCATTCGAGGTTGATGACCGGCACCACGCCGATCAGCAGATCCGGATGCTGTGACACATCGATTTTGTCGGTGGCGATGCCACCGTGGAGTCCCTCGTAGAACATGAGATCGGTGTCCGGCGCGACGTCCTCCCAGGGCGTGAAGGTGCCGGTTGGCTGGGCGAACGGGGCAGCCTCGGCCTCGTCGTGGAGGTAGCGCCGGAACCGCCCGGACCCATCGGTCCCATAGGTGCGGAAGAGCGTTTCGAGCTCCTCGAACAGGTTGGCTTCCGGCCCGAAATGGCTGAACGCGTGGTTCCCGGCAGCCGTCTCCTCGACCATGCGCTGGGCCATCTCGGCCCGGTCGTAACGATGGAAGGCATCACCTTCGACGAATGCCGCGTCGATGTGCTCCCGGCGAAAGATCTGCTGGAACGTCCGTGAGACCGAAGACGTCCCGGCGCCAGAGGAGCCGGTGACCGCGATGATCGGATGGGATGTCGACACGACCGCCTCCTACTTGCCCTTGCGATACAGGCCCCGCGTGCCAAAGAGGGGAGCGTCATAGCGTCGCTCGTTGTGATCGCGGTGATACGACTCGATCCGTTCGACCTCCGCCCGGGACCCGAACACGAACCCCGTGCGCTGATGGATGCTCTCGGGCTGGACATCGAGGATCGGGCCGTCCCCGGAACTCGCGCGGCCGCCAGCTTGCTCGATCAGAAAGCCGATCGGATTGGCCTCGTAGAGCAGACGCAGCTTCCCGCTGCGAGCAGTGGTCCGATCGTCTCGCGGGTAGAGGAACACGCCGCCACGAAGCAGGACACGATGAGCCTCGGCGACGAGTGAGGCCACCCAGCGCATGTTGAAGTCGCGGCCCCGTGGTCCCGTGCTTCCGGCCATGCATTCGTCCACATAACGCTTCACGGCGGGTTCCCAGAATCTCGTGTTGGAGCTGTTGATGGCGAACTCGCTCGCCTCCTCCGGGACCCGCATGTCCGGGTGCGTCAGCATGAATTCCCCGATCTCGCGATCGAGCGTGAATCCATGGACGCCCCGGCCAAGTGACAGGACCAGCATCGTGGTTGGGCCGTAGATCGCATAGCCGGCGCAGACCTGTCGATTCCCGGGCTGGAGGAATGCACCCGGGCCAACCTCCGCGTCCCCATCCGGATCAATCAGGACCGAGAAGATCGACCCGACCGACACATTGACGTCCACGTTCGATGAACCGTCCAGGGGATCGAACGCCAGCAGATAGCGGCCACGTGGGTACTCCGCGGGTACGGGACGCACCTCGTCCCGCTCCTCGGAAACCAGACCTGCGATGGTCCCCCCACGCTCCAGGGTCTGGGTGAAGATCTGGTCCGCGACGATATCGAGTCGCGCCTGCTCCTCGCCCTGGACGTTGATGGTGCCGGCCTTGCCCGCCAGTTGGACCAGCGGACCCTTGCCGACGATCGTGGCGATCCGTTTGCAGGCAAGGCGCAGATCGTTGACCAGGGCCGTGAAGCCGCCGGTCGCGTTGGGCACCTTCCGTTGCTCACCGATGAGGAACTCGGTCAACGTCTGCTCGGGCGGCGCCTCCCACGCGGCCGCGGCTGCCGTCCACGCGGCCCCGGCAACGGGCGCGGGCTTTCGCGGCGCCGGCGTTCGCTGCGCCGGGGCCGTCACGAGGACGCTCCTTCGGCGCTTGTCTCCGCGTCGAAGACGCGGCTGGCGCGGATATCCGCCGCATCGATCGTCATGAGCTCGTCGCGCGTGAGCTTCGAGCCGTGGCGCCCGAACAGCCGGTTCGCCTGGCGGAGCCGGGCGCGATCCAGGGCGTTTCGCATCGAGCGCGCATTCGCGAAGTTCGGCTGTTTCCGGCGACGCTCGATGTACTCGACGAGGGCACGGTCTGCCTCGGGGGACAGCTGGTACTGCAGCCGCTCGAGCATCAGCCGGGCGATCGCGGCCAGCTCATCGGGCGCGTAGTCGGGGAAGTCGATGTGGTGCGCAATCCGGGAGCTCATGCCCGGATTGCCGGCGAAGAAGCGCTCCATCCGGTCCCGGTATCCGGCGAGGATGACGACCAGATCGTCCCGCTGGTTCTCCATGACCTGGAGCAGGATCTCGATGACCTCCTGCCCGTAATCGCGCTCGTTCTCGGGCCGGGACAGAAAGTAGGCCTCGTCGATGAACAAAACGCCGCCCATCGCGCGCTTCAGGACTTCCTTGGTCCGGGGCGCGGTGTGGCCGATGAACTGGCCGACGAGGTCATCGCGCGTGACGGCGACGAGGTGGCCCTTCCGGATGTAGCCCAGGCCATGCAGGATCTCGGCCATTCGCATCGCAACCGTCGTCTTGCCGGTCCCGGGATTGCCGGTGAAGCTCATGTGGAGCGACGGGGGTCCAGTCGACAGCCCGACCTGCCCGCGCAGTTTCTCGACCAGCAGAAGCGCGGCAATCTCCCGAATGCGGGTCTTGACCGGGGTGAGGCCGACGAGTTCGGTCTCGAGCGTTCCCAGGAGTTCTTCGACTCCGGAATCTGCCAGGGCGGCATCGAGGTCGAGCGCGGCTTCCTTCGGGACAGCCTTGTCCGCGGCGGCCTCGGCGGGGTCCGCGGCGCTCGTCATCGGTATCGCTCACCCTCGGGCTTGTCCGTCGCGTAGGCGCGGATCGAGTAGCGGACCGAACGGCCGGCCGCCTCCTCGCGCTCGAGGGCGAACCCGGGTTCCTGGCTCGGACGATTGACGATGAACGACAGGCGAACCGTCTCGAAGCCCAGCGTCGAGTCGAAGGCGTTCAGCTTGATGTAGTGGTCCGGGAAGGTCCGTCGCGCCTCCGCGAGTTCCACCATGACGCCGGCGGCATCGTGCAGGTCGAACATGGGCTGGCCGAACATGTCCCAGTACGTATTGCGAGGGTGAGGGTCGTCGGTGTATTCGAGCGAGATCGCCCAGCCTTGCTCGAGGCAGTACTCGATCTGTGATCGGATCTGGTCATCCGACAGGTCGGGCAGGTAGGAGAACGTTCCCTGGGTGATCCTCATGACAGACCCCTCACGACGGCGTCGGCGTCGGCACGAAATCGGGCGTGTCCGTGCTCGCGTAGTCGAACGTGACCTCGCCCCACGTTTCGAGGGCGGCCCGCAGGGGCCGACAGCCGAGGGCCGCATCGGCAAGGATCTGCGGGCCTTCGTTCCAGATGTCGCGGCCCTCGTTCCGGGCAAGGACCATCGCCTCCAGGGCGACCCGATTCGCGGTCGCGCCGGCCTGG
>JBBQMH010000087.1:0-7858 GCA_038328755.1 Candidatus Limnocylindrales bacterium | reverse complement strand
GGTCGGCGCCATCTCGATCGAACACTTCGGACGTATGCCGAGCACTACAACCGCGGGCGCCCTCATCGCGCGCTCGCCCTCGCGACGCCGTTCGCCGACGCCACGGACCTGACGCCGGTAAGTCCCCGAGACGTTCGCCGGCGGGATCAGCTCGGCGGGCTCATCCACGAGTATCACGGACTCGCCGCGTGATCGAATCCGGGTTTTCGACCCCCACGCGCCATCCCGCTCGCAGACGACGGTGCATCGCACCGTGTCGACGTCGTCCTGGGTAAGTCTCGATGACCGATCCGCGCTTCGATGATGTGGTTCTGGAACGGCTCCAGCGCGTCGCATTCAGCTACTTCGTCCACGAAACCAATCCCGTCAATGGGCTGGTCATCGACAAGACGGCGACGGACTGGCCCGCCAGTATCGCAGCCGTCGGGCTGGCGTTGGCGTCGTACCCGGTGGGCGTCGGGCGAGGATTCATGACCCGAGGTGCTGCGTTGGAGCGGACCCTGGCGACCTTGCGTTTCTTCTGGACGAGTCCGCACGGGCCCGAGGCCGACTCGACCGGGTATCGCGGCTTCTATTACCACTTTCTCGATCTCGAACACGGCCGACGCGCTTGGGAGTGCGAGCTTTCGACGGTGGATACAGCCTTGTTCCTGGCCGGCGCGTTGACGGCCGCGACCTACTTCGACGGGGACTCGCGGGATGAGCGCGAGGTTCGGGGCCTCGCCGACCGGCTGTATCGCCGGGCCGACTGGCAGTGGGCTCAGAACGGCGAAGAAACCGTCGTTCATGGCTGGAAACCCGAGTCTGGCTTTCTGAAGTACCGCTGGAAAGGCTATGACGAGGCACTGCTGCTATACATCCTGGGTCTCGGCTCACCCAGCTTTCCGCTGCCCGACAGCAGCTATGTCGCGTGGACCCGGTCCTACGAGTGGCGAACGTCGTACGGCTACGAGTATCTCTACGCAGGACCCCTGTTCACTCACCAGCTGTCGCATCTGTGGATCGATTTCCGCGATATCCAGGACGCCTACATGCGCGAACGCGGCATCGACTATTTCGAGAACAGTCGGCGAGCGACATATGTCCAGCGGGAATACGCGATCAACAACCCCCAGAAGTTCGCCGGCTACAGCGGTTCATGCTGGGGGATCACCGCCAGCGACGGACCCGGTCCGGCCACGATCAGGATCGATGATATCGAGCGCGAGTTCTTCGATTACGTGGGCCGCGGCGTGCCGGACGGGCCGGACGACGGCACGGTCGCGCCGTGGGCCGTGGTGGCGTCGCTGCCGTTCGCGCCCGAGATCGTGCTGCCGGCGATCGACTATTACGTCGATCAGGTCCGGTTGGCGAAGGACGATCTGTATGGCTTCAAAGCCACCTTCAATCCGACCTATCCGACCACGTCCGAGTCCCCGTACGGCTGGGTCTCGCCGTGGCACTACGGACTCAATCAAGGGCCCATCGTCTTGATGATCGAGAACTATCGAACGGGCCTGGTGTGGCAGTTGATGCGGCGCTGCACGCCAATCGTCAGCGGATTGCGGCGGGCGGGCTTCCGCGGCGGCTGGCTGTAGGGTGGCCGCATCCGTCCCGAGTTCTTCGCCGAGCGTTGGCGCTCGCCCGGAAGCCTGTCACTAGACTCTCGCCATCTGGGTCCGGCGGAGAACCATGCGGTTGGCGCGAGCCGGCACCACCGCTACTCGGGACCGTGCGGCTTCGTATGCGGCTTCAGATGCATCGGGCCGAGACGGACGGTGACATCGCTGGTGTGGCGCGAATGCCAGCGGTATGCGTCGGGCGTTGGCTGTCACCAGCGGCGCCGTGGTGCAGACTGGCGGCCAAACACCACGGGCAAGGTCGCGCGGCGGAGCTGCCACGTAGCGAGCGAGGTGTCGGTGTGGAACTCGGACTCATCGGTCTGGGGCGCATGGGCGCCAACATGTCGCGATGCTGGATCGGCGACGGGCACCGGGTGGTCGGTTACGCACGGACCCAGAGCACGGTCGACGGACTGATCAGGGATGGGGCGGTCTCCGGGGGCGCCTCGTCCCTCGAGGACCTGGTCGGCAAGCTGCCCGCACCGCGGATCGTCTGGCTGATGGTCCCGGCTGCGGCGGTCGATGCGACTCTCGACCAGCTCCGGCCGCACCTCGCCAAGGGCGACATCGTCGTCGACGGCGGAAATTCCTACTACGTCGACGACATCCGTCGTTCGAAGGCGCTGGCCGTTGACGGCATCCAGTATCTCGACTGTGGCACAAGTGGCGGTGTGTTCGGTCTGGAACGTGGCTACTGCCTCATGATCGGTGGCCCCAAAGGAGCGGTGGCGACGCTCGATCCGATCTTTCGCGCGCTCGCCCCCGGGGTCGAGGCGGTGCCCCGCACCCCCGGCCGCAGGGGCCGCCCGAGCAAGGCCGAGGAGGGCTATCTGCACTGCGGCCCGTCCGGCGCCGGCCACTTCGTGAAGATGGTCCACAACGGCATCGAATATGGGGTCATGGCGGCGTACGCCGAGGGCCTGAACATCCTGCACCATGCGGAAGCGGGCCTCCATCAGCAGCTGATCGACGCCGAGACCACGCCCCTGCGGGCCCCCGAGCTGTACCAGTACGAGCTGAACCTGCCCGAGATCACCGAAGTCTGGAGGCGAGGCAGTGTGATCGCCAGCTGGCTGCTCGACCTGACCGCCCAGGCGTTCCTGGCGTCGCCCAAGCTCGACGATTTCGCCGGCCGGGTCAGCGACTCCGGGGAGGGGCGGTGGACGAGCATCGCGGCCATCGACGTGGCCGCTCCCGCGCCCGTCCTGACGGCCGCCTTGTACGAGCGCTTCACGTCGCGGGGTGAGGCGGACTTCGCCGACAAGGTCCTCTCGGCGATGCGCTTCGGGTTCGGCGGCCACCTCGAGAAGGAAGGCTGAGGAGGCCGGACATGTCCACGACCGGCAACGTCCACAGGACCGGCAACGTCCCGAATGAGCCGCGACCTTCTGCCTCGGATGCCTTCGTCTTCTTCGGTGCCACCGGCGATCTAGGCTTCAAACAGATCTTCCCCGCCCTCGCCGGTCTGATCCGGGACAGCGACTGGACGATGCCCATCATCGGCGTAGCCCGCCATGGCGACGTGGCGGCGCTGCGGGAACGTGCCCGTCAGAGTCTCCTAGCCTACGGGATCACGGACCCGGCGATCCTCGAGCGGCTCCAGGAACAGCTCCGCTTCATCAATGGCTCGGATGACGACCCAGACACATTCCGGCGGCTACTGGTCGAGCTCGGGGAGGCCCAGCACCCGCTCCACTATCTGGCCATCCCGCCGGCCATGTTCGGCGACGTGATCAAGCTACTCGGCGAGTCAGATTGCGCCCAGGGGGCCAGGGTTATCGTCGAGAAGCCCTTCGGACGGGATCTGGCCGGCGCGCAGCGACTCAATGCGACCCTCCACACGGTCTTCGATGAGGACCAGATCTTCCGCATCGACCATTACTTGGGCAAGGAGCCCGTCCAGAACCTGGTCTATTTTCGGTTCGCCAACCGCTTCCTCGAGCCGATCTGGAACGCGAACCACGTGGCTTCCGTGCAGATCACGATGGCCGAGGGTTTCGACGTAGCCGACCGAGGCGCGTTCTACGACGGCGCCGGGGCAATCCGGGACGTGGTCCAGAACCACATCCTCCAGGTGGTGTCCATCCTCGCCATGGAACCGCCGTCGGGACACACCGCAGAGGCGCTCCATAACGAGAAGTTCAAGGTCCTCGACTCGATCCGGCCGCTCCGGCATGAAGACATCGTGCGCGGCCAGTACGAAGGCTACCGAGAGGTCGCCGGGGTGGCCGCCGACTCCAGTGTGGAGACATACGCAGCACTCCGACTGCATGTCGACAACGGCCGCTGGAGTGGCGTGCCCTTCTTCATCCGCACCGGCAAGTGCCTGCCCGTAACGGCCACAGAAGTGCTCGTCGAGTTGAAGCGACCGCCTCACGACGTCTTCGCCGAACACGAACCCGCCGACGCCAATTACCTCCGCTTCCGGCTGACCCCGGATATGTCGATCTCGCTGGGCGCGCGCGCCAAGAGGCCCGGCGAACGGATGGTCGGCGAGGAGGTCGAGCTGTACGCCTCCCATCAGAGTGGCACGGAGCTGCCGCCCTACCAGCGACTCATCGGCGACGCGGCCCTGGGCGACCCGATGCTCTTCGCCCGCGAGGGCACGGTGGAAGCGGCCTGGCGAATCGTGGACCCCGCGCTGGATCTCAAGGACCCGCCGCTCCCCTATCGGCCAGGAACGTGGGGGCCGAACGCGGCCGAGGCGCTCATCCCGCCCCCCGAGCACTGGCATGCGCCGGCGCCCCTTTCGGCCGGCGCCCGGTCGCCGACATGACATCCGATGCGTCGCCCAGCCCCGCTCGCCGATCGCCCTCGTTGACCGGGTTCCGGATCGTAGGACGCCGCGCTCGGCGATTCATCGCGGCCGTCCCAGGACGGCCCGGTCAGGCTTCCTCGCGCTCCACCACCTGGCGACGAGCGGGCCGGCCCTGGGTGAGCGGCACGTCCGAGACGTTCGGCACGAACGAGGCGCTCATCGCGGTCGCGGCCACCTGCTGCTGCTCCTCGACGGACAGGATCCCGAGCCGGCCGAGGGTCGCGAGCTCGTCGCGGATGTACGTCTGGAGCATCTCGGGACCGTCGGTGCTGATCGTGAATCGCACGCCGTTGCGGCGGAACTGGTCGAATATCCAGCGGAACTCGTCCCAGCCCGAGACGACGCCGGTATTCAGGTTCGAGGTCGGGCAGACCTCGAGGACGATGCCGCGCTCGTTCAGCATCGCCATCGCCCGAGGGTCATACGCGGCTTTCACGCCGTGCCCGATCCGGTCCGGTTCGAGGAGCTGGACGACGCGGGCAACCTCCTCGACCGGCCCGGCCTCGCCGGTGTGGACCGTGATGCCGAGCCCGAACTGGCGGGCGCGACGCATGAGGCCGCGATAGTCCGCGACGCGGAACGTGGCCGATTCGGGGCCCGCGATGTCGACGCCGACGACGCCCCGATCGCGCCAGCCGATCGCCTTCTCTACGAGGATCTCGTTGAGCTCGAACGGAAACGCCCGGTCGAGGCAGAAGATGAGGCCCGGCTTGACTGGATATTCAAGGCTCGCCCGATCCATGCCGCGGGTTGCAGCGGCGATGATGTGGTCGAGGTCCTGCTCGCCGCCGCGGTTCCGCTTCATCGGGTTGAAGCGAAGCTCCATCGTCGTGATGTTGTTCTTGCGGTAGGCGCCGCCAACTACTTCGTACACCGAGCGCTCGACCGCCAGGGGCGAGCTCTGGATCAGCTCCGTCCAGTGGAACAGCTGGAGGTAGCCGTCGAACGACTTCGAGCCCTTCGGTGGGACCGTGATGAGGTCGCGGAACTCCCAGTAGTGCTTCGTCGGGAGCTTGATGCCCTGCGCATGCGCGATACCCCACATGATCGCCGGCGTGACCGCCGCGCCGAGGTGACAGTGGAGCTCGGCGAGCGGCACGGTCCGAGGAAGCTGGCGTGGCATCTTGGCTGCGAGGATAGCGGACGATGACGCGGCGGCACCGCTCCGGCGAGGCGCATATCCTCCTCGTGCGATGGACGACCCACTGGCTCGACACGCGGTTCAGGTGACTGGGGATCCTCGAAACCGCCCGATGGTGTTCGCGCATGGCTTCGGGTGTGACCAGACGTTGTGGCGCTTCGTCGCACCCGCGTTCTCGGACGACCATCTCGTGGTTACGTTCGATTACGTCGGCGCCGGGCGATCCGACCGGTCGGCCTATGACCCGAACCGTTATGGCCAGCTCGCGAGCTACGCCGAGGACATTCTGGCCATCTGCCGGCGGCTCGAGCTGGAGGACGTGATCCTCGTCGGGCATTCGGTGAGCGCCACGGTCGCGATGCTGGCCTCCATCGCTGAGCCAGAACGATTCGGTGACCTCATCCTCGTGACGCCCTCACCGCGGTATCTGGACGATCTCCCCGACTATCGGGGTGGGTTTTCCCGACCCGACATCGACGCCCTGCTGCAAATGATGGACGTCAACGCCACCGGCTGGGCAGCCTTCCTCGCTCCTGTCGTGATGGGCAACCCAGATCGGCCTGAGCTGGCGACAGATCTCGAAGCGACGTTCTGCGCGATCGATCCTATGATGGCTCGGCAGTTTGCCGAGGTCACGTTCCTGGCGGACAACCGGGACGACCTTGGCAAGGTCTCTGTGCCCTCGCTCATCATCCAGGTCAGCGATGATGTCGTGGCGCCGATGGCAGTCGGCATGTACCTGCATCGGCGACTTCCTGGCAGCACGCTGCGTGTGATCGAGGGGACCGGCCATTGCCCTCACGTCAGCCATCCACACGAGACCGTTCGGATCGTTCGCGAGTATCTGCGCGAGCGCCGTCCAGCGGTAACTGCGGCCTGAGCGGATCGCACGACGACATCCCGGCGGGCATCGTGAAGCTCGCCGACGATCTTCGGATCGTTGCCATGAACAGCGTTCTTGCCTCGATGATCGGCATGCCACCGCGGGATGTCCTTGGGCGGTCATTCGAGCAGATCCTGACCGTCCCGGCCAGGATCCTGTTCCAGACGCACGTCTATCCGGCATTGGTGGCCGACGGCCAGGTCGAAGAGGCCTTCCTCACGCTTGGCGAGAGCGGGCAGAACGCAGTTCCCGTGCTCCTCAACGCGCGGCGATTCGACGCGAGCGGCGAGGCCGCGTACTCGGCGGTGCTCGTACGAATCCGTGCCCGGTCGCAATGGGAAGTGGAGCTTCTTGCTGCGACCCGCGCGTTGGAGCGCGAGCGACTGGCCAGTCGCGACCTGAGCGAGGAGCTGGCCGCTGCCGTCCGCGACCTGGAGGCCCGCCACGCGGAGGACCAGCGCAGCCGCACGTTCCGGGATGCATTCGTCGGCGTGGTCAGCCATGAGCTTCGGACGCCAATCACGACGATCTTCGGCATGAGCCATTTGCTCCGAGAGCGGCACGGATCGATGAATCCCGCGGAGGTGACGGCCGGCCTGGAGGACATCGCAAGCGAGGCGGAGCGCCTGCGACGGCTCACCGAGGACCTGCTGGTCCTGAGTCGCGCGGAGGGCGGCCGTTTGGAAATCGCCAGCGATCCACTCGTCCTCGGGCACCTCCTCCGGGCAGTCGTCCGCGAGGAAGGCGCCCGCGCGGAGGGCCACCGGTTCGAACTGGCGATCGACCCATCCCTGCCGCTGGTGCTCGGCGAGGAGACCTACGTCGAGCAGGTGGTTCGCAACTTCTTGAACAATGCCGTCAAATACAGCCCCGCTGGATCCGTGATTCGAACGGACGCGACGGCGGAGGATGGCGGCGTCGCCGTGCGAATCGCGGACGAGGGCGAGGGCTTCGGTGACGCGCAGCCGGACCAGCTCTGGGAGCTGTTCTTCCGGACCAAGGACGCGATCCGGCAGGCGTCAGGGGCCGGAATCGGGCTGTTCGTCTCGCGGGAGCTGATCCAGTCCATGGGCGGGCGGGTCTGGGCGAAGGCGGCCGAGGAACCCAGCGGCGGGGCGGAGTTCGGGTTCTGGCTTCCAGCGTTGGCGGTCGAGGGCGACGAATGAATCGAGCGAGATCCTCGCCCACTCAGCCCAGGAGGGGGACCACCCTACCGTCCGCGTCGAGGGTCGCCTGGACGCGCCGCAGCGCCTTGAGCTCGGCACCAGGTACCTGGTCCCGGGCGTGATAGCTGGAGCGGACGAGGGGCCCAGACTCCACGTGCTTGAAGCCCAGGGTGAGCGCCTCGACCTTCATCTCGGCGAACTCGTCGGGATGGTAATAGCGCTCGAGCGGCAGGTGCTTGAGCGACGGCC